>NZ_JBQEQB010000061.1:0-324 GCF_052046055.1 Pseudomonas sp. 22082 | reverse complement strand
CTACACCGCGACCCTGACCAACCCGGCGGGTACGCCGGTGACCGTAACCCTGTCGAACGGTGCCGTCATCACCATCGAGGCCGGTAAAACCACCGGTACCGTGACCGTCGATGCGCCGAAAGACGACGTCTACAAAGACGCCGGCAAAGTCGAAACGACCATTTCGACCGCCACCGGTGGCAACTTCGAAAACCTGGTGCCAAGCACTGTTCCGGCCGTGACCGAAGTCACCGACACCATCGATACCACTACGGTGAAACTGACCGCGACTGAAGCGGCAGCTGAAGGCGGTACCGTCACTTACACCGCGACTGTTGGCGCGCC
>NZ_JBQEQB010000060.1:0-355 GCF_052046055.1 Pseudomonas sp. 22082 | reverse complement strand
GATGGTGAAGGTGCCGCTTTGGGTCAGCGCTGGAGCATCGGGGTTGCTGCCGTCGCCGAGGTTTTTCTCGTAGACGGTGAGCTCGCCGCCATTCACGTCGAGGCCGTTGATGATTACCGGGTCGTCGTTGTTGTGGATTTGCAGCACGAGATTCGCGGTGCTGGTATCGCCGTCGGCATCGGTGATGGTGTAGGTGAAGGTTTCAGTGCCGTTGCCGCCGCCGTGCAGCGCTTTGAAATCGGCGTCGCTGGTGTTGAGGGTATAGGTGTAAGTGCCGTTGGCGTTCAGCACCAAAGTCCCGTAAGTCCCGGTGAACGTACCCGCCGTGATCGGGCCGGCATTGGGGCCGGTCGGT
>NZ_JBQEQB010000059.1:0-381 GCF_052046055.1 Pseudomonas sp. 22082 | reverse complement strand
GCGGGGCCGGTGACGATGGCGGTCTGGCTGCCGAGGACTTTCGGTTTCGGGTGTTCGAGGGCAGGGCGGTAGTGGGCGTCCCACGGGGTGGCCACGAAGCTGTTGCGGTAGCCCTGGTGGAAATCGCTCTTGTTGTCGGTGACGTCGCTGGTGACGTTTTCGCCCAGCACTTGCGGCTGTTTGCCTTCGTGGAAGACTTCCAGCAGCAGCCACAAATCGTTCCACTCGGCGCGCGGGTGTTCGGCCAGGGTCATGAAGTGGCCGCTGGTCAGGGTCGGTTCGTCACCTTTGCCTTCGGCGAGTTTGTAGTCGCTGCGATGGCGTTCCAGCGCGCGGGTCGAGAGGAACTTGCCGCGCTCGCGCGTGGTGAAACGGCCGGGG
>NZ_JBQEQB010000058.1:0-382 GCF_052046055.1 Pseudomonas sp. 22082 | reverse complement strand
ATCGCGCCAAACCTGATAATCGACCGCAACCAGATGCGCTCGCTCATAGCGCAGCAACAACGAACGACCAGCGCCGTTGTCGAGGCGCTCAACGCGATCCAGACGATCCCGCGTAATACGCAACCGGTTACCGTAGGCATCGCTGACAGCCGTCAGACGCCCAACCCGAAAGTGATAAAACCGCGCAGCGTCCCCCGCCAGCGCAACAATCAACTCCTCCGGCTCATCTCCCAGAAAGATCGCCGCCCGCGACAAGCTGTTGTGGATTTCCGGCCGCTCGACACTCGGCAGCGGAAACCGCGTACGCCGGTTCTCGTGATCCACCCAGACCACCGAAGCGCCATCAATCTCCAGCCGATGCGCCAGCGAATGACTCCAGCCA
>NZ_JBQEQB010000057.1:0-435 GCF_052046055.1 Pseudomonas sp. 22082 | reverse complement strand
AAAAGGTGAAAAGGTGAAAAGGTGAAAAGGTGAAAAGGTGAAAAGGTGAAAAGGTGAAAATTTATTTTTAAAAGTGTCAATCTGTCACCTTTTTTCTGCCGTTGAAGCCCTTGTAGCCGTGGACTAAGCCGACAGCCGCATCGATGATCGCGAACGTCAATTGATCCACGAATGACCAAACTCTACAACGATCAGTAACTTAAGTCCTGGCTTCAACGGAGGTGTATGTGCCGAGCGTGATGATAGCAATGGAGAGGTGGTATCTGGATGAGCTGGCTCGGCATTTGAGCTGGGGCCGGGGTTGAAGGCTGAGTTGGAGAGGCAGGTCAGGTTGGCTTTTGTGGAGGAGGAGGTATTCAGGTTTTTATGAGGCAGGGCAGGGGATGTTAAGGTTTGGCCTTTGACGCACCTTATAAGGAAATTGCCCGTGTTACG
>NZ_JBQEQB010000056.1:0-516 GCF_052046055.1 Pseudomonas sp. 22082 | reverse complement strand
GGCAAAACCACCGGCACCGTGACCGTCGACGCGCCGAAGGACGACGTCTACAAAGACGCCGGCAAAGTCGAGGCGACCATTTCGACCGCCACCGGTGGCAACTTCGAAAACCTGGTGCCGAGCACTGTTCCTGCCGTGACCCAGGTCACCGATACCATCGACACCACCACGGTGAAACTCACCGCCACCGAGTCGGCGGCTGAAGGCGGCACTGTCACTTACACCGCCACCGTGGGCGCTCCTGTGACTGGCTCGCCAGTGACCGTGAACCTGTCGAATGGCCAAAGCATCACCATCGAGGTGGGTAAAACCACTGGCACCGTGACCACCACGGCGCCTAACGATGCGCTCAACGGCCACACGCCGCTGACCAACGCGATCACCGGCGTGAGCGGCGGTAACTACGAGAATCTGGTGGCCGACAAGACGCCAGTCAGCACTACCGTGACCGACACCGTCGACACCACCAACCTGTCGCTCAGCGCGACCGGCACCGTGGCCGAAGGTGGTTCGATC
>NZ_JBQEQB010000055.1:0-527 GCF_052046055.1 Pseudomonas sp. 22082 | reverse complement strand
TGAGCAACGGCGCCGTGATCACCATCGAAGCCGGCAAAACCACCGGCACCGTGACCGTCGCCGCCCCAGCCGATGACGTCTACAAAGACGCCGGCAACGTGCAGGCCACGATCACCAACGCCACGGGCGGTAACTTCGAGAACCTGGTGACCAGCAACACACCAGCCGTGACCAGCGTCACCGATACCATCGACACCACCACCGTGAAGCTGACCGCGACCGCAACAGCGGCCGAGGGTGGCACCGTCACCTACACCGCGACCGTGGGCGCCCCTGTGACTGGCTCGCCTGTGACCGTAAACCTGTCCAACGGCCAGAGCATCACCATCGAAGTCGGCAAGACCAGCGGCACCGTGACCACTACCGCGCCGAACGACGTGCTGACCGGTCATGCACCGCTGACCAACGCGATCACTGGTGTGAGCGGTGGTAACTATGAAAATCTGGTGGCTGATAAAACCCCGGTTTCGACCACCGTCACCGACACCATCGACACCACCAACCTGTCGCTCAGCGCGACCGGCACC
>NZ_JBQEQB010000054.1:0-547 GCF_052046055.1 Pseudomonas sp. 22082 | reverse complement strand
GATCGAACCACCTTCGGCCACGGTGCCGGTCGCGCTGAGCGACAGGTTGGTGGTGTCGACCGTGTCGGTGACGGTGGTCGAGGCCGGCGTTTTGTCGGCTACGAGGTTCTCGTAGTTGCCGCCCGTCACGCCGGTGATCGCGTTGGTCAACGGCGTGTGGCCGGTCAGCGCATCGTTCGGTGCTGTGGTGGTGACAGTGCCGGTGGTTTTGCCCACCTCGATGGTGATCGACTGACCGTTGGACAGGGTCACGGTGACTGGCGAACCGGTCACAGGCGCGCCCACGGTGGCGGTGTAAGTGACAGTGCCGCCTTCAGCCGCCGACTCGGTCGCGGTCAGTCTGACCGTGGTGGTGTCGATGGTGTCGGTGACCTGGGTCACGGCCGGAACAGTGCTCGGAACAAGGTTCTCGAAGTTGCCACCGGTGGCGGTCGAAATGGTCGCCTCGACTTTGCCGGCATCTTTGTAGACGTCGTCTTTCGGTGCATCGACGGTCACGGTGCCGGTGGTTTTGCCAGCTTCGATGGTGATCACCGCGCCGTTGCTC
>NZ_JBQEQB010000053.1:0-753 GCF_052046055.1 Pseudomonas sp. 22082 | reverse complement strand
CTGGTGGCCGACAAAACGCCGGTCAGCACCACCGTGATCGACACTGTCGACACCACCAATCTGTCGCTGACTGCGACGGGCACCGTGGCCGAAGGCGGTTCGATCACCTACACCGCGACCCTGACCAATCCTGCCGGCACTCCGCTGACCGTGACCCTGTCTAACGGCGCCGTCATCACCATCGAGGCCGGTAAAACCACCGGCACGGTGACCGTTCCAGCACCTGCCGATGACGTCTACAAAGACGCCGGAAAAGTCGAAGTCACCATCAAGGACGCAACCGGTGGCAACTTCGAGAACCTGGTTCCGAGCACCGTTCCAGCCGTAACGGAAGTCACCGACACCATCGACACGACGACCGTGAAGCTGACCGCTTCCGAAACGGCCGCTGAAGGTGGCACCGTTACTTACACCGCGACTGTTGGCGCGCCAGTGACGGGTTCGCCTGTGACCGTGACCTTGGCCAATGGTCAGTCGATCACCATCGAGGTGGGCAAAACCACCGGCACTGTGACCACCACTGCGCCGAACGATGCGCTCAACGGCCATGCGCCGCTGACCAACGCGATCACCGGTGTGAGCGGCGGTAACTACGAAAACCTCGTGGCCGACAAAACGCCGGTCAGCACCACCGTGACCGACACCGTCGACACCACCAACCTGACCCTGAGCGCCACCAATTCGGTAGCCGAGGGTGGTTCGATCACTTACACCGCCACACTGACCAACGCTGCGGGCACCCCGGTGACCGTG
>NZ_JBQEQB010000052.1:0-913 GCF_052046055.1 Pseudomonas sp. 22082 | reverse complement strand
TTTCACCTTTTCACCTTTTCACCTTTTCACCTTTTCACCTTTTCACCTTTTCACCTTTTCGCATTTGACATCTTCACCAATGCAAAAAGTCATTGAAGGATGTAGTTAACGCAGACGCTCCCCTGATTGAATAGCGCAGCGAAAACCAGTACCAGGGTAATAGGCTTCCTGTTCTGGTTTATCCGGCCAGCGTCTAACTACAGAGGCGGCGGACATTGGGCCTTCTGGATAGTAGGAGCCTCGCTTAACCTTATAAGTACCTTTTTCCGGTCCTTGAGGGTTTACCACTGGTGACTGACGGTAGTAATCCTCACCATACCAATCATTAACCCAGTCAGTCGCGTTACCTGCAAGACTGTAGATACCCAGTGGACTGGGTGGAAATTTAGCAATTGAAAACGTTCTACCCCCTCCTTCCACAGGATAGTTTTCCCCAAAACTCAAACTGCCAGTATCAGTAGGAAAAAGAATATGTTGCCCACGATTACGAGCAGCAAATTCCCACTGCGCCTCGGTAGGCAAATCCACAGAATAACCACTAAGGTTGGCAATCCAGTGACAATAGTCCTTGGACTCCTGCCAAGTTTTGGTAAATGCAGGCAAATCACGCTGATAGCGGAACTTCAAATCCTCACGCTCGCGTTTCTCAACATCAAACTGAGGTTTTCCGTTCGCAATAAAGAACAAATCGAAATCACCCAGCGAGACTTGAAACTTTGAAAAATAATAGGAATTCAACTTGACCGGGTGAACAAAGTCATCATCGCCATTACTGCTGATATGACAAAGCTGCTCCGGCTCTTGCCCGCAAGGCCAGGTGCAAACATCCGTTTCGTCGTATTCGCAAGCCCATCCAAAGTCGCCCATATCAAACTGGCCACCTTCGACAAACACCATGTTGTCAATCGACTGA
>NZ_JBQEQB010000051.1:0-939 GCF_052046055.1 Pseudomonas sp. 22082 | reverse complement strand
GCCTGTGACCGGTTCGCCTGTGACCGTGACTCTGGCCAATGGTCAGTCGATCACCATCGAGGTCGGCAAGACCACCGGCACCATCACCACCACCGCGCCGAACGACGCGTTGAACGGTCACACACCGCTGACCAACGCGATCACTGGCGTGAGCGGCGGTAACTACGAAAATCTCGTAGCCGACAAAACGCCGGTCAGCACTACCGTAACTGACACCGTCGACACCACCGACCTGACGCTGACTGCGACCGGCACCGTGGCCGAAGGTGGCTCGATCACCTACACCGCCACCCTGACCAACCCGGCCGGCACTCCGGTGACCGTGACGTTGAGCAACGGCTCCGTCATCACCATCGAAGCGGGCAAAACCACCGGCACCGTGACCGTCGACGCGCCGAAAGATGACGTCTACAAGGACGCCGACAAAGTCGAGGCAACCATTTCGACCGCTACTGGCGGTGGTTTCGAGAACCTGGTGCCAAGCACCGTTCCGGCCGTAACCAACGTCACCGACACCATCGATACCACCACGGTGAAACTCACCGCGACCGAGTCGGCGGCGGAAGGCGGCACCGTTACTTACACCGCGACTGTCGGTGCGCCTGTCACCGGTTCGCCTGTGACCGTGACCCTGGCCAATGGTCAGTCGATCACCATCGAAGTCGGTAAAACCACGGGTACCGTGACCACCACCGCGCCGAACGATGCGCTCAACGGCCATGCGCCGCTGACCAACGCGATCACTGGCGTGACTGGCGGTAACTACGAAAACCTCGTGGCTGACAAAACCCCGGTCAGCACCACCGTGACTGACACCGTCGACACCACCAACCTGACCCTGAGCGCCACTGGCTCGGTGGCCGAGGGTGGCTCGATCGTCTACACCGCGACCCTGACCAACCCGGCGGGTACGCCGGTGACCGTAACCCTGTCGAACGG
>NZ_JBQEQB010000050.1:0-1730 GCF_052046055.1 Pseudomonas sp. 22082 | reverse complement strand
CCACCTTCAGCAACGCGGCGTTCGATCAGACGATCAGCGCCACCTTCGGCAACACGGCGTTCGATCAAACGATCCGAACCACCCTCAGCTAAACGACTTTCAATCAACCGATCCGAACCGCCTTCGGCGATCATGGTGTGGGCGGGTTTGGCTGCAAAAGCGTTGACTGCAAGAACCGAGAAAGCGATGCCGAGAAGGATTTGGCGTTTCATGATCGTGTGCTCCAGGGGTGTTGTTTGTTGGGTATGGAGCCGATGTTACGCCGCGGATTTTTTATGAGAACTTCATTGAGCTGATGGTGACTATCGACGCCAGCAATGAATGCCGTTATCGCTGCATGTGCCTGATTTCATTGGCCAGCCCGTAGGCTTGCTCACGGAGTTCGGCAAATTTTGCATTCAGTTCGCCATAGCCGCGCTTCCAGGCAAATGCACCGTTGATACTGGTTTGTCCGAGCACGACATCATTGAAGGACCCCATCCCGCCATAGGCCGAGAGCAGCCACGTGATTCCGGAATAATCGGAGTCCAGCAATCGTGCGCGAGCTTTTCGCATCCACGCGCTCCAGTGCGCTTCTCCGTCGCTTTCCAGAACACTGATTAACTCATTCAGTACCTTGATCAGCGTTTCGGTTTTCGGGCCCATGTTCAATGAGTGCTCCTTTTGATGAGGCGTAGATACTCAACCAGTGACGACTTCAAGACGCCGAAGAGTGAGCGTTGCGCAAAGAGCGATCAAACAAGCTGACGCTTCACGTCCAGCGCGATCGAGGCAAAGCCTTTACCTGTGCCCGGATTAGATGTCGAAGTATTTTGCATCGACGAGACGTCCTCCCAGCGATCCACGGATTCAATGTGTTCATGGGAGGCGTCCGTATCGATTTCAAATGCGATGAAACATTCGTTTTGATCCAGCAAAAGTCCGAACAGGCGAGGCATGCCGGGAAAGTCGATTTCCAGTTCCAGCACGATGGACGACGACCAGTCGATGCCTTGGGATTCTCCGTATCGGGCCAGGGCGACAGGTACACCCTGTTTGCGCCATTCACTGGCGCAAAGCATCAAACGATGCGCAACGACTGCGTTTTGCTCCTGCACGTTGAGCTGTTTTTTCTTCAGTAGTCGTTCAATGTCCACGGGAAACCTGAAATTCGCAGCGTCGGGCTAAGAGCTTACCCAGCAAACGCAAAAAGCGCGCGCAAAGAAAAGCCCGGCTGATCAGGCCGGGCTTATCTTTATGCGCTGCTTACTTATGCAACGCGGCGTTCGATCAGGCGATCAGCGCCACCTTCAGCAACGCGGCGTTCGATCAGTCGATCAGCGCCACCTTCAGCAACACGACGTTCGATCAGACGATCCGAACCACCTTCAGCCACGCGGCGTTCGATCAGACGATCAGCGCCACCTTCGGCAACGCGACGTTCGATCAGACGATCCGAACCACCTTCAGCAACGCGGCGTTCGATCAGACGATCAGCGCCACCTTCGGCAACACGGCGTTCGATCAAACGATCCGAACCACCCTCAGCTAAACGACTTTCAATCAACCGATCCGAACCGCCTTCGGCGATCATGGTGTGGGCGGGTTTGGCTGCAAAAGCGTTGACTGCAAGAACCGAGAAAGCGATGCCGAGAAGGATTTGGCGTTTCATGATCGTGTGCTCCAGGGGTGTTGTTTGTTGGGTATGGAGCCGATGTTACGCCGCGGATTTTTTATGAGAACTTCATTGA
>NZ_JBQEQB010000049.1:0-2100 GCF_052046055.1 Pseudomonas sp. 22082 | reverse complement strand
GAGTTCTTCAAGGTTGAGGTCGGGACGGGCGCTGACCAGTTCGAGGTCGAAACGGAACGGCTCGTTGAGGGCTTCGCGACCGGTGAAGCTGAGGACTTGCAGGTCGGCCGAAGCGCCTTCGAGCGTGAGGGTAATGTGGGTAGCGTTGGCGTCCAGCATGCCTTTATTTCCGTCCATTGAATAAGCAAGGGACGGATGGTGCAGGATTAGCCGGGCTCGTACAACCCGCAAATGCCCTTCAGGGGCGTAGGGTATTCCCTTAGAACGGGCATTTGACTCAGTGAAATCGGGGCCGTCAGAGTCGACTCACCCATCGGATCAGTCCAGACAGCCCGACTTGTACCGAAGCATCAGGGCTCAAGTTCTGTCAGCGTTTCTCCCTTGGCAGGGTCGGGCACCGGAAGCTCGTCGATTTCCAGAAAAGCGTCATTTCTACCGTAGCTCAAGAACTTGTGAGAGCTTTCGTTCCCCTTGTTCTCGAAAATGACCTGAGGTCCTTGCTGAGTCAGCAGGATCCAGCCGGGCCGATTTCTCTCGGCAAAGTTCAGGCGTTCTACCTGCGCGCTGTCTCCATCGAAGTAAAACAGCGCACCTTGCAGGTAGTTCGAGGTGAACTCTCCCGAAATCAGGAGTGCGTTCACATCTTTTGTCAGATTGACGCATTGCCAATGAACGTTGCTGCCTCTGGAAGCGTCCGAGTCTTCGTACAGATAGTTCGTTTTCTGTGACTGGCGGATCTTGTAAACATGCGAGTCGAGAATGGGATGGCCACTGAGTAGCGAAACCGCACTTTCAGCACTGGAGAGATCGCAGCGGGTTACGGTGGAAAATTTGAGCTCGGCAGCCGACACCTGCAGACTCACCAGTCCGATAATCAAGCCTGTAAGAAGACCCTTCACTTGGCCATATCTCTCAATACCTGCATTGAATTGGGCGCTGCACGCAGCTTGTCTGCACAGGCCTTGATTTTGGTGTAGTACCGGCCGTCAGTCCTGCCGCGATACTTTTTGTACGCTTCAGCAATCGGATCGGCTGCGCCGTTTTTTTTCTGGCGTTGAATCAGCAATTCCAGATATCGGGTGCCAGCACGAATGTTGGTGGCTTCATCCAGAAAACCGGGGCTGTCATGGAATTTGTCGGCCTCAAGATACAGTTTTGTTTCCGGCGAACGCTCTGCTCTGGGCTTGCTCAGATCTTCTATTCTGTACAACTCCCGAACAGCCCCCTTCAATAACTGCATCAGTCCCCGCGCCGTGCTTTCGCTTGATTCGGCTTTGGCATCAAAACGAGACTCCATGTAAATCTGGCAAATGATGGTGTCGTCATCGATCGACGATTGATTGTTCTTGGCGACCAGTGCCCGGATCTCTTTCAGGCGTGCACTGTCGTCCACCGGCAGCGCAGCAGACTTTTGCACGGTCGTGGGCGTCAGCACGGCTTTGCTGGTGGCCAGCGGTTGGTTCTTTGCCACGTCAGGCATCCCAATGTGGATTGAGGGGAGGGACGTCATCGTAGACTTCGATTGTCGCGGTCTCGGCTTCGAGGCTGCTGATCTTGCGCGTCTTGCCATGCTCATCCGTTCGCCCGACGAGGTTCTGACCCGAAGTGGTTTTGATCACATAGGGAAAGTTGCGCAAGGGCAAACCGCTGTTCTGATCCGTGATGATGAAATCCATGTCGTATTCGATGGCTTCCAATACTTCCTTGCGGGCGAGCAGGTTTCCGCTTTTATCGCTGGAGGCCGGTAAAGGAATCAATGGCGCCAGAATCGCAACTCCGGAACCCACACCCGGCGCACCGCCGGTATTGGCCTTCACCTCGGCACCACTGATTGTCACACCACCCGCGTCGACCTTGACGAAACTGCCGCCAGCCTTCGCCGTCAGTTCCATGCCACCCTCGATCACGACCTTGTCGCCGGCGTGGTAATGAATCTCCGAGCCCGCTTCAACGAACTGACCGGTGCCGACCTTCACATGCTGGGTCACGCCGACGGTGAGGTGATCATTCGCCCGCATCTCACTGACACGATCCAGATGAGTGATGCGGTGTTCCTCGACTTTGAATTCACTTAAAACATTGGCTTCGACCGTGTCATGC
>NZ_JBQEQB010000048.1:0-3940 GCF_052046055.1 Pseudomonas sp. 22082 | reverse complement strand
GATTAAATTCCGAAACCCCAATTGCGAAAGCAGTTGGGGTTTTGTTTTGCCCGCAGGAAAATGGGTTGTTTGAATTCTATGCAGCGGCCCGGTGCATGGCTATTATTCGGGCCTCATTCTGAGGCGAGACCTGCATGCTGACGTTGTTGAACCTTCTGAAGGATGGTCGATTCCATTCCGGTCAGGCCCTGGGCGTTGCTCTGGGAATTAGTCGAAGTGCGGTGTGGAAGCAGCTTCAGCATCTGGAGACGGAGCTTGGGTTATCCATACATAAAGTTCGAGGGCGGGGCTATCAATTGGCTTCGCCGCTGGCGTTGCTTGACTCGCTCGCAATAGAGGAAGGTCTTGCCGGCTGGTCTGTCAGTGTCTTCGATTCCATCGACTCAACTAATGCTGAATCGTTGCGAGCGGTAGATCGAGGGCGGGTTGCGCCTTTTCTAATACTGGCTGAGCGTCAGAGTTCCGGGCGCGGGCGCAGGGGGCGTAAATGGGTAAGCCCGTTTGCTGAAAACCTTTATTACAGCCTCGTGTTGCGTATCGATGGAGGGATGCGTCAGCTCGAGGGGTTAAGTCTCGTTGTCGGTCTCGCGGTCATGCAGACCCTGCGCGCGTTTGGGGTGCCAGGTGCGGGACTGAAATGGCCCAATGATGTTTTGGTCGGGCGAAAAAAAATTGCAGGCATCCTGCTGGAGCTCGTCGGAGATCCAGCGGACGTTTGTCATGTAGTGTTGGGCGTGGGCATTAATGTGAACATGCAGGCTACAGACGAAGTCGATCAGCAATGGACTTCACTGCGTCTAGAGTCGGGTAAATCTTGTGATCGCAATATTCTGGCGGTTGAGCTGAGTAAGCAGCTGCAACTCTATCTGCGACGTCACCAGTCAGGCGGCTTCTCTGCGCTTCAGGCGGAGTGGGAGGCGAGCCATTTGTGGCAGGGGCAGCCGGTTTCTCTCACTGCCGGTGTCAATCAGGTAGAGGGTGTCGTGCTGGGAATCGATAATCAAGGCGCGCTGCGGCTAAAGGTAGATGGTGTGGAAAAGGTCTTTAGTGGTGGTGAGCTCAGCTTGAGGTTGCGTCATGATTCTTGAGCTCGATTGTGGAAACAGTTTTATCAAATGGCGGGTGCTGAGTGCAGAGTTGGGCGCCTTGGTCGCAGAAGGTGTGGTCGACTCTGATGGCGCCTTGGTCGACAGTCTTCGGTCGCTTGAGAAGATATCTCTCGGTAAATGTCGCCTTGTCAGCGTAAGAACTGAAGATGAGACCAATTTGCTTATTGGCTTGCTCAGGCGCGAGTTCGGCATTTCCGTTGTCTGTGCGTCGCCCGCTCGCGAGATGTCTGGCGTAACGAACGGTTACGACGACTATGAGCGCCTCGGTCTCGATCGCTGGCTGGCGATGCTTGGTGGTTTTCACCTGGCTAAAGGTGCTTGTCTGGTTCTTGATTTCGGGACGGCGGTGACCGCGGACTTTGTCTCCGCGGACGGTGAACATCTGGGAGGCTTCATTTGTCCTGGCATGCCGCTGATGCGTAATCAGTTGCGTACGCATACTCGGAAAATTCGCTATGGGGATCTGGCGGCGGAGCGGGCATTGGCGAGTCAGGCTCCTGGGCGCAACACGGCCGAGGCTGTCGAGCGTGGCTGTTTGTTGATGCTAAGAGGATTCGTATTGACGCAGCTGGAGGTGGCGCGTTCCTACTGGGGTGACGACTACAGGGTCTTCATTACGGGTGGTGATGCCGAGTTGGTTTCGGATGTTGCGCCTGAGGCTCGGATTGTTTCCGATCTGGTGTTCGTGGGTTTGGCTATGGCGTGTCCTTTGTCCTGAGGTTTGTATGCGTTGGTTGTTCCTTCTGCTTCTGGTACTCAATGTGTTTTATTACGTCTGGCATCAGCAGGAGGCCCCGCTACGCGCAAAGGATGTCACGCCTCTCAGTCTTTATCGTGGGTCGCAACAGGATATTCGCTTGCTGAGTGAGGCTGGTGGTGATGCTTCCCGTGAAAAAAGGACTGGAGGAAAGCCTGATGGGCAGTGCCTTTATGTGGGTGGTTTGGCGCGCCCCGAGTCCGCTCAGGCGTTGGAGCAGCGTTTGACGGAGCTTGGTGCAAAAGTTCTTCCTTCGTCAAAAGAGTCTTCCGGCGGCTCATATTGGTTCAAGGTTACGC
This sequence comes from Pseudomonas sp. 22082, assembly GCF_052046055.1. Classification (NCBI taxonomy): domain Bacteria; kingdom Pseudomonadati; phylum Pseudomonadota; class Gammaproteobacteria; order Pseudomonadales; family Pseudomonadaceae; genus Pseudomonas; species Pseudomonas sp. 22082. Next base: position 1,775 of record NZ_JBQEQB010000048.1, on the reverse strand, counting down.
CCGAAACCCAGCGTTTGTTGGGTGATGCTCAGCTGCAAAACCTTTCCAAGGAATTCAATGAGTTAAAACATAAAATAATGCTGTGCGAGGGGGTTGCACCTACTGAATAGTTTGCATAGAATGGCGCCCGCTCCACAGCGAAGACCTGAAAAGGTTGGTATGATGGAGTGATGTCAACGCAGCTAACCTCAGGTTTTTAAATGAGAAAATGCTTGACAGGGGGTTGGCATAGTATAGAATGCCGGCCTGATTAGGAGGGGTTCCCGAGCGGCCAAAGGGATCAGACTGTAAATCTGACGTCTACGACTTCGAAGGTTCGAATCCTTCTCCCTCCACCAGATTTTAGCGTGAGCTGCAGGCTCCGCGGGTATAGTTTAGTGGTAGAACCTCAGCCTTCCAAGCTGATGATGCGGGTTCGATTCCCGCTACCCGCTCCAAGTTTGCAGGTTGTGCAAAGTGTTACGCTCTTGTAGCTCAGTTGGTAGAGCACACCCTTGGTAAGGGTGAGGTCAGCGGTTCAAATCCGCTCAAGAGCTCCATATAACAAGGCAGATATGAAAATATCTGCCTTTGTTTTAATGGCTTGTGTTGTTTGCTCAATTTCTTCTGTTAGGGGTGATATCGATGGCTAAGGAAAAATTTGATCGTTCCCTGCCGCACGTCAACGTTGGCACCATCGGTCACGTAGACCACGGTAAAACCACGTTGACCGCTGCTCTGACTCGCGTCTGCTCCGAAGTTTTCGGTTCGGCCGTAGTTGAATTCGACAAGATCGACAGCGCACCAGAAGAAAAAGCTCGCGGTATCACCATCAACACCGCGCACGTTGAGTACAACTCGAACATTCGTCACTACGCTCACGTTGACTGCCCAGGTCACGCTGACTACGTGAAGAACATGATCACTGGTGCTGCGCAGATGGACGGCGCGATCCTGGTTTGCTCGGCCGCTGATGGTCCGATGCCGCAAACCCGTGAGCACATCCTGCTGTCCCGTCAGGTAGGTGTTCCGTACATCGTGGTTTTCCTGAACAAGGCTGACCTGGTAGACGACGCTGAGCTGCTGGAACTGGTTGAGATGGAAGTTCGCGACCTGCTGTCCACCTATGACTTCCCAGGCGACGACACTCCGATCATCATCGGTTCTGCTCGTATGGCGCTGGAAGGCAAAGACGACAACGAAATGGGCACCACCGCTGTTAAGAAGCTGGTGGAAACTCTGGACAGCTACATCCCAGAGCCAGAGCGTGCTATCGACAAGCCGTTCCTGATGCCAATCGAAGACGTGTTCTCGATCTCGGGTCGCGGTACTGTTGTGACCGGTCGTATCGAGCGCGGTATCGTTCGCGTTCAAGATGCTCTGGAAATCGTTGGTCTGCGTGATACCACCACCACCACCTGCACCGGTGTTGAGATGTTCCGCAAGCTGCTGGACGAAGGTCGTGCTGGCGAGAACTGCGGCGTTCTGCTGCGTGGCACCAAGCGTGACGACGTTGAGCGTGGTCAGGTTCTGGTTAAGCCGGGTTCGGTTAAGCCGCACACCAAGTTCACCGCAGAAGTTTACGTTCTGAGCAAGGAAGAAGGCGGTCGTCACACTCCGTTCTTCAAAGGCTACCGTCCGCAGTTCTACTTCCGTACTACTGACGTGACTGGTAACTGCGAGCTGCCAGAAGGCGTTGAAATGGTAATGCCAGGTGACAACATTCAGATGACTGTTACCCTGATCAAAACCATCGCGATGGAAGACGGTCTGCGTTTCGCAATCCGTGAAGGCGG
>NZ_JBQEQB010000047.1:0-4622 GCF_052046055.1 Pseudomonas sp. 22082 | reverse complement strand
AAAGGCGTGATGGTCGAACACGCGACCCTGGAAAACCTTGTGCACTGGCACGCCGAAGCCTTCGACCTGCACGCCGGCAGCCACACCGCCAGCGTGGCCGGGCTCGGTTTCGATGCGATGGCGTGGGAAGTCTGGCCGGCGTTGTGCGTCGGCGCGACCCTGCACCTGCCGCCGGAATCGGTGAGCAACGAGCACCTGGACGAACTGCTCGACTGGTGGCGGGCGCAGCCGTTGCAGGTCAGCTTCCTGCCGACGCCGGTGGCCGAATATGCCTTCAGCCGCGGGCTGCAACACCCGACCTTGCGTACCTTGCTGATCGGCGGCGACAAGCTGCGGCAGTTCAACCGCGAACAGACTTTCGCGGTCATCAACAACTACGGCCCGACCGAGGCTACGGTGGTCGCGACGTCCGGCCCGGTCGAAGTTGGGCAACCGCTGCACATCGGCCGGCCGATTGCCAACGCCAAGGTCTATCTGCTGGATGAGCAGCAACGGCCCGTGCCGGTGGGCGTCACGGGCGAGTTGTATGTCGCAGGTGCGGGCGTGGCGCGGGGTTACCTCAACCGTCCCGATCTGACCGCCGAGCGCTTCCTGAATGATCCGTTCAACGAAGGACGCATGTACCGCACCGGCGACCTCGCACGCTGGTTGGCAGACGGCAACATCGAGTACCTGGGCCGCAACGACGATCAGGTCAAACTGCGCGGCGTACGGGTTGAACTGGGGGAAATCGAAGCGGCGCTGGCCAGCCATCCGGCGGTGCAGGACGCGGTGGCGCTGGTGCGCGACGGCCAGTTGCTGGTGTGGTTCACCGAGCGAGCCCCGACCGATATCGAAGCCCTGCGCAATCATCTGCAAACCCGTTTGCCGCAAGCCCTGATCCCGGCGGCTTACGTGCGCCTCGACGCCTTGCCCCTGACCGCCAACGGCAAACTCGACCGCAAGGCCTTGCCGGAGCCGGATCAGAACGCCTGGCTCAGCCGCGAATACGAAGCCCCGCAAGGCCCGGTGGAAACTGCGCTGGCGCAGATCTGGGCTGACGTTTTGAAACTGGAGCAGGTCGGACGCCACGACAACTTCTTCGAACTGGGTGGCCACTCGTTGCTGGCCGTAAGTCTGATCGAACGCCTGCGCCAGATCGGCCTCAACACCGACGTGCGCGTGCTGTTCAGCCAGCCAACTTTGGCTGCATTGGCCGTGGTGGTGGGCAGCGGTCGCGAAATCGAAGTGCCGGACAATCGCATTCCTGCCGACTGCGCCCACATCACCCCGGAGCTGCTGAGCCTGACCGAACTGGATCAGGCCAGCATCGATCGGATCGTGGCCAGCGTGCCGGGTGGCGCCGCCAACGTGCAGGACATTTATCCGCTGGCGCCGTTGCAGGAAGGCATCCTTTATCACCATTTGAGCGCGGAGCAGGGCGACCCGTACCTGCTGCAATCATGTCTGGCCTTTGCCAGCGTCGAGCGCTTGCACGCTTTTGCCAACGCCTTGCAAAAGGTGATTGCGCGCCACGACATCCTGCGCACCAGTCTGGTGTGGGAAGGATTGCCGAGCCCGCAGCAAGTGGTGTGGCGAGAGGCTGCGCTGATGGTGCAATCGGTGGCTCTGAGTCCGCTGGATGGCGATATCCTCCATCAGTTGCGCGCACGGTTCGATGCCCGGGATTATCGCCTCGACCTCGGTCAGGCACCGCTGATCCGTCTGGTATATGCCGAAGATCCGCTGCGTGACCGGGTGGCAGGTGTGCTGTTGTTCCATCACGTCGTGCTGGATCACACCGCACTGGAGGTGGTTCGCCGGGAAATGCAGTTGTATCTGCCGGGGCAGGTTGAGTCTTTGCCGCCCGCCGCCCCCTACCGCAACTACGTCCATCAGGCCCGCCAAGGCATCAGCGAGGACGAACACGAAACCTTCTTTCGCGAAATGCTCGGCGACATCGACGAACCGACCCTGCCATTCGACTTGCAGGACGTACAGGGCGACGGCCGCAACATCGAGGAGCACTCGCTGGCGCTGCCGGTGGAATTGAATCGGCACCTGCGCAGCCAGGCGCGGCAATACGGGGTCAGCGTCGCGAGCCTGTTTCATCTCGCCTGGGCGCGGGTGCTGGCGGCGACCTCCGGACGCCGGGACGTGGTGTTCGGCACCGTGCTGCTGGGGCGCATGCAAGGCGGCGAGGGCGCGGATCGGGCTTTGGGGATGTTCATCAACACCTTGCCGCTGCGCGTGGAGGTTGACGGGCAGAGTGTGAGTGAAGCGGTTCGCACGGTTCATGAGCGGCTGGCGGCTTTACTGGGACACGAACATGCGTCGCTGGCACTGGCTCAGCGTTGCAGCGCCGTGGCCGCGCCTTTGCCGCTGTTCAGCGCGGTACTCAACTATCGACACAGCGGCCACGACGATGCGCGAGAGCCTGTTTGTCCGGTCTGGCAAGGCATCGAATTCCTGGCCCAGGACGGGCGCACGAATTATCCGTTGACCCTGAGCATCAATGACCGGGGCGATGGCTTCAGCCTGTCGGTGCTGACCCCGGATCATGTGGGGGCGCAGCGGGTCTGCGAGCTGATGCACACCGCTCTCACGGAGCTGGCGACAGCGTTGGCTGACAACCCCGGACAGGCCTTTGAACGTCTCAACGTCCTGTCAGCGGCGGCGCGCGAGCAGCTGCTTGGCGACTTCAATGCGAGCTCCGCCGTTTACCCGTCAGCGCAAGGTGTTCATCGTCTGTTCGAAGCGCAGGTTGCGCGCACGCCGGAGGCCGTGGCGGTTCAGGCGGGCACGCAGCGCATGACGTTCAGGCAATTGAACCAGCGCGCCAATCGCCTGGCCCATCATCTGCGGGGGCTGGGGGTCACTACCGAGACACGAGTGGCGATCTGTCTCAAACGCAGCCCGGACATGCTGGTCGGCTTGCTGGCGATCCTCAAGGCCGGCGCCGCTTATGTACCGGTCGACCCGGCTTATCCGCCCGAGCGTATCGCATACTTGCTGGCCGACAGTGCGCCGACAGTGGTTCTGGTTCGCGACGTCGATTTGCCGAATCAGACGGGCGTGCCGGTGATCGATCTCGCCCGCGAGACCTGGCAAAACCTGTCGAGTGCAGACCCGCAGCTCACCGATTTGACGCCGGACAACCTGGCCTACGTGATCTACACCTCAGGCTCCACCGGCCAGCCGAAAGGCGTGATGGTCGAACACGCGACCCTGGAAAACCTTGTGCACTGGCACGCCGAAGCCTTCGACCTGCACGCCGGCAGCCACACCGCCAGCGTGGCCGGGCTCGGTTTCGATGCGATGGCGTGGGAAGTCTGGCCGGCGTTGTGCGTCGGCGCGACCCTGCACCTGCCGCCGGAATCGGTGAGCAACGAGCACCTGGACGAACTGCTCGACTGGTGGCGGGCGCAGCCGTTGCAGGTCAGCTTCCTGCCGACGCCGGTGGCCGAATATGCCTTCAGCCGCGGGCTGCAACACCCGACCTTGCGTACCTTGCTGATCGGCGGCGACAAGCTGCGGCAGTTCAACCGCGAACAGACTTTCGCGGTCATCAACAACTACGGCCCGACCGAGGCTACGGTGGTCGCGACGTCCGGCCCGGTCGAAGTTGGGCAACCGCTGCACATCGGCCGGCCGATTGCCAACGCCAAGGTCTATCTGCTGGATGAGCAGCAACGGCCCGTGCCGGTGGGCGTCACGGGCGAGTTGTATGTCGCAGGTGCGGGCGTGGCGCGGGGTTACCTCAACCGTCCCGATCTGACCGCCGAGCGCTTCCTGAATGATCCGTTCAACGAAGGACGCATGTACCGCACCGGCGACCTCGCACGCTGGTTGGCAGACGGCAACATCGAGTACCTGGGCCGCAACGACGATCAGGTCAAACTGCGCGGCGTACGGGTTGAACTGGGGGAAATCGAAGCGGCGCTGGCCAGCCATCCGGCGGTGCAGGACGCGGTGGCGCTGGTGCGCGACGGCCAGTTGCTGGTGTGGTTCACCGAGCGAGCCCCGACCGATATCGAAGCCCTGCGCAATCATCTGCAAACCCGTTTGCCGCAAGCCCTGATCCCGGCGGCTTACGTGCGCCTCGACGCCTTGCCCCTGACCGCCAACGGCAAACTCGACCGCAAGGCCTTGCCGGAGCCGGATCAGAACGCCTGGCTCAGCCGCGAATACGAAGCCCCGCAAGGCCCGGTGGAAACTGCGCTGGCGCAGATCTGGGCTGACGTTTTGAAACTGGAGCAGGTCGGACGCCACGACAACTTCTTCGAACTGGGTGGCCACTCGTTGCTGGCCGTAAGTCTGATCGAACGCCTGCGCCAGATCGGCCTCAACACCGACGTGCGCGTGCTGTTCAGCCAGCCAACTTTGGCTGCATTGGCCGTGGTGGTGGGCAGCGGTCGCGAAATCGAAGTGCCGGACAATCGCATTCCTGCCGACTGCGCCCACATCACCCCGGAGCTGCTGAGCCTGACCGAACTGGATCAGGCCAGCATCGATCGGATCGTGGCCAGCGTGCCGGGTGGCGCCGCCAACGTGCAGGACATTTATCCGCTGGCGCCGTTGCAGGAAGGCATCCTTTATCACCATTTGAGCGCGGAGCAGGGCGACCCGTACCTGCTGCAATC
>NZ_JBQEQB010000046.1:0-7103 GCF_052046055.1 Pseudomonas sp. 22082 | reverse complement strand
ACCAGCCGCACCACCCGCCGCGACTACGACTTCGAAAAACCGCGCCTGACGCTGGAAAGCGAAAACCGCGGCGACGCCCTGCCCGACCTCGAGGACTACGATTACCCGGGCCGTTTCGTCGACCGCGAGCGCGGCAAGCACCTGGCCAAACGCGCCCTCGAACGCCACCGCAGCGACTTCCAGCTCGCCGAAGGCAAGAGCGACCAGCCGTTGCTGGTCAGCGGCCATTTCCTCGCACTCAAAGAACACCCGAAGGCCAAGTGGAATGACCTGTGGCTGCTCACCGAAGTCCACCACGAAGGCAAGCAGCCGCAGGTGCTGGAAGAGTCGGTCACCAGCGACACCACCGCGCTGAAAGACGATTTCCATCAGGGCTACCGCAACCGCTTTCAGGCCACCCCGTGGGACGTGCCGAACCGCCCGCCCCTGCGCCACCCGAAACCGCGCATCCTCGGCAGCCAGAGCGCCGTGGTTACCGGCCCAAAAGGCGAAGAAATCCACTGCGACGAATACGGCCGCGTGAAAGTCCAGTTCCACTGGGACCGCGACGGCCAGGCCGACGACAAAACCAGCTGCTGGCTGCGCGTCTCCAGCGCCTGGGCCGGCGCCCAGTACGGCGGCATCGCCATCCCGCGAATCGGCATGGAAGTGCTGGTCACCTTCCTCGAAGGCGACCCCGACCAGCCGCTGATCACCGGCTGCCTGTACCACAAGGAAAACACCGTCCCCTACGCCCTGCCGGCGAACAAGACCCGCACCACCTTCAAGACCCTGAGCTCGATGGGTGGCGGCGGCTTCAACGAACTGCGCATCGAAGACAAGAAAGGCCAGGAACAGATCTTCCTCCATGCCCAGCGCGACTGGGACGAAAACATCGAACACGACCAGAAAATCCGCGTCGGCAACGAACGCCACGACGTCGTGGAAAAGAACAGCTACACGGAATTCAAGGCCGAAGAACACCACACCGTTTACGAAGACCGCAAAGTCGAGGCTCGGGCCAACGATCACCTGACCGTGGGCGTGAACCAGCACATCAAGATCGGCACCGGACAATTCATCGACGCCGGCCAGGAAATTCACCTGAGCAGTGGCATGAAGGTGGTGCTGGAGGCCGGGGCTGAGCTGACGCTGGTCGGCGGTGGCAGCTTCATCAAGATCGATGGCGGCGGCGTGACCATGAGCGGGCCGGCGATCAACATCAACTCCGGCGGAGGACCGGGCAGCGGCACCGGCGCCGCCCCACTGATGCCGGGCGTGCTGAAACAGGCGGATGCGGACAAGGCTGGCCAAGTCGTCAAACCCTCCCTCGGCTCCTTCAAGGCACAGTCAAAGGCAGGCGTGCTGTTGCCGACGCCGTCATGTCATCTCGACGCGACCGGGTGCTGCCCGGTTCACCAGACGGGAGCGTCAGCATGATTACCTCCATCCAGTCGCCTTTCGAGCAGCCTGCGACAACCGGGGCAATGTGCCTGATTCTGGATCGCAGTTTTGATCCGGACCTGCTGAGCCACCTGTTTCGAGGTGAAGAACAATCCAGGCCCAGCTGTATTCCATTGTTTACAAACACGCCTTACGCCGAGCTCCAGCCTGCTGGCCCCTACGTAGTCATGTACCCGGAAAAGCATTCGGCTGCGAGTTACGCCAGCAAATTGCTGGAGCAATCCGATGCAGGGTGTGTCGCCTGGTTGAGTGATCCGGCCTTGCTGGATCAGGGCATTGAACACTGGCGCAGTCTGCTGACCGTGAAAACCGATGAAGACCCTCAGCAAATGATGCGCTTCTATGAACCGCGCTGGCTGGAGCCTCTGCTATTCAGCCTCAGCGAAGCTGAAAAAGCCCAATTCATCGGCCCCTTCAGTGGCATAGCCTGGCGCAATGAGATCGGCTGGCGGTATTACGCCAAGTCGCCTCAAAGCGCTTCAACGGAAACTCAGGCTCCGGGCTGGCTGCATTTGAGCCCGGAGCGCCAGGCGCTGATCGAGCAGGGCAGGCTAAAGGTCATTGCGACCCGTTTTGCCGACGATTATCAGGAAGTCTTGCCCACGGAGGACGCCGTCGAATTCGTCCACCGCCAATTGCTGGCCGGACAGGACATGGGCTACGAGCAAATGGCCGACCAGGAGCGATGGCTTCGAGTCGCCATCCAGCGTGGCGACAGTTTCTGGGATCAGTCACCGGCCGCCGAATTACTGGCGCGGGACGACGTCGCGCTGGGCGACAAGCTGATGCAACTGGAAAGCCTGTGAATCACAAGGACGATGCGCAATGAGCGACACCTACACCGTTAAGAGCGGCGACACTCTTGGCAGCATTGCCGCCGCCAACAAATGCTCCGTGGCGGATCTTCGGGGACTGAACCCGATCATCACAGATCCCAATCACATCAAGGTCGGCTGGGTTCTGAAATTACCTGCAGCAAAAGCCCTGCCGCCACCCAAACACGCCGACAACCAAAGCACAACGGCTGTAAAAGGTGCCGTCGAGTGCAAGGACGAACTGGTCGATGTCGTACACATCACCGGAGATGAACACTTTTACGTACTGACTGAAAAAGAGTCGAAAGACCTCAAGCAGCAGAGCGACCTCGTCAAAAAACTCATGGACGAGCTGCATCAGAATCTGGCCAAGGCGACCGAAGCCAGCAAATGCGCCAAGACCAAGGATCCTCAGGCGGGGTGCTCCTGCTCGCGTTGTGTCAAAGATGACTGGAACGCGAAGGCCGAGGAAGCAGGCCTGCTGCAACGCTCCCCTCCCCCGGTGGAAAAACCGAAAACTGTCATCGAGCGCAAGGAGGATCTGCAAGGCCAACTGGCGACCGTGCAAAAGGCCCGTGACTGGTATCAGCGCTACAAGCCGCAGCCCGCGTTCGAAGGCAACTATCTGGAGACCAACTGGGAAGGCCTGCAAGCCAAAAAAGTTGCCGAGCTCAACGCGGAGATTCAGTCACTGCGCAACCGGATTGCCGCACAAGGCAAAGCCGAAGCCGGCGACAGCTCCACCAGTGCCAACGGTGCAGCACCAGACATCAAACATGGCAAAGGGAAAGCCTCGGACACCCAGAAAGGCAAGCAGGTCAAAACCGGGATTACGGTGGTCGAATACATTTCCTTCCGTGACCCGTCTCGCCGCCACTACATTCCGGTACGCACCCGAGAACAACTCACCTGGAGTGTCAAAGTCCCTACCAAGGTGATGCAAGGCAAACCACTGGACAAGAATCTGGCCAAGGATCTGATCAAGGACATCCGTACGGCGGTCAATGATGGTCGCAAAACCAGCCCTCTGGGGAGCCTGGAAGCCAAATTCACATCGTGGACGAGCAAGGACGACAACCTGCTCAACGCACTGCACAAAGAATGCTCCTGGACCTCCAACGAAGCGGACTCTGCGATGTACGCCGTGTCGGCCGAAGCCCACGCGTTCCGTTTTGCCGCCACGGCCAGTGCCGGTATCAACAGTTGGGAACCCGGCAAAGGCAACATCGAACTCGGCGTCAAAGGCAGCGCAGCAATCTCTCTGGCCGAAGGCTCCGTTGCACTCAAGAGCTACTTTCCCGACCAGGGTGGCTACGTGGTGCGCATGCCGTACCGCAATGCCGAAGGCAAGGAAGTGGTCAGCGACATTGGCATCTTCCGGCTCGACGGCAAGGTGGAATTGTCTTGCTTCCTTGGCGCCACCGCGCAAGGCCAGGCAGGTGCCAAAGCCCAATACAAACCCAAGGAAGCAGAAGCCTCCGGTGTGACCGCGCTGTTGAGTACGCCCGACCTGGCCGTCGACAAGAAACGCGGTGGCAGCCTCGGCCTGAAGGGCAACGCATTCGCGGGCGTTCAAGGTGGCGGAACCGTAACCGGAACATTGAAGTGGCTTGATTCCACCAAACAAGGTGTGGGCAAGATCACGCCCGGACAGGCGAATGACAGTGGCAGTACGGACTGGTCGAGTCTGGTGGAAATCAAGGCGGAGGGGAATGCGGCATTGGGTATTGGTGCAGGCTTCGACTTTGGCATTGAGATCAGCGCCAACCGCTTGGCAATCAACTGCAAAGCTAGCCTCGTCTTCGGGCCTGGAGCGGGAGGCGGTTTTGGTACGTCGGTGGATATTGAGAAGATAGGTGATCTGATCTACGTGTTTTGCAACGCTCTGTCTAAAGCCGACTTCCATTACCAGCTAGCTGTGACTAAAGACGCATTCAACTATATGGCGGCCGGGCTATATAAAATTGCGACAAATCCAGGGGAATCAGTTGCAAGCGCCTTTGACGGTGGATTCAGAAAAATGTCCGCCTGGTGGAAGCAAAGAGAGTCCACAAAACAGGAGGCGCAAAACCTAGCGAAATACTTAATCAAAAACCAATCAATTCAGATCGGCAAAAAAACAATACCACTTCAAAAACTACCCCCTCAGACCGTTGGCCCAATGCTTCATTTGTTAACCGAGAGCTTTGTGGATAGTTGGGCTGAAGACCAAGAGCAAGCCATTGTCTTATTACTATCCCACCTTCGCAGCTGGAGACACTTTGTAGAAGCACTAGAGCACTGCTCAAAAAATGGTGAAAAAGTTAATTCAATGGACAGCCTGAACCGTATCAACTCTATACTTGATGGCACTGAGCAACAGCAATTCAACCGATTTATCAAAACACTGGCAGTAAACATTAACAGCTCGACAATTGAATACGGAACCCTCGCATGGAGTCCGAGCCCGCCCTGGCGTAAAGAAAGAACCTTACTGGCTGCAAGGCGTAGCAATAGCTTTGTTGGCTTGGCTTGAAGAAGGGCACCTGGAGGTGCCTTCTCATCCATGCTAATTCAAAGTGGTTTATCTGTTTGAATGGCACAGCGAAAGCTCGTGCCCGGATAATACGCTTCCTCATTTGGGTTCTCAGGCCAGCGCCTAACAACCGGGGCTGCCGACAATGGTGCCTCCGGGTAATTTGAGCCGCGCTTTACTTTCTGCTCACCTGTTTCTGGACCTTGCGGATTATCGACTGGAGAGTTTTTATAATAGTCCTCGCCATACCAATCATTTACCCAATCGGTTGCATTGCCGGACATATTATAAAGACCTAGCGAATTAGGAAGAAACCTATCAACGAAGAACGTCTCCCCCTCCCCTTCAATCGGAAAATTTTTACCAAAATCCAGACTTCCACTATTAGTTGGAAACAATATATGTTGCCCACGACTCCTGGCAGCAAACTCCCACTGCGCTTCCGTTGGCAGATCTACAGCATAACCACTAATATCACCTACCCACAGACAGTAACTCTTTGCTTCTTGCCATGACTTTGTAGGCGCAGGAAGCTTGGGAGAATACATACTCTTTAAATCCTCTCTCTCTCGAAGCTTAACATCAAACACCTCTTTACCCTGCGCCGTAAAAAAAACGTCAAAATCATGCACAGTAGTTTGAAACTTAGAAAGATAGTAAGAGCTCAATTTAACCGGATGAACAAAATCATCATCACCGTTACGACTAATATTGCAAAGCTGCTCCGGCTCTTGCCCGCAAGGCCAAGTGCAAACATCCGTTTCGTCGTATTCGCAAGCCCAGCCAAAGTCGCCCATATCAAACTGGCCACCTTCGACAAACACCATGTTGTCAATCGACTGAACTACRGTGTTGAGKACCTTTTCGCGCATCTCGCTGGACAGGTTCGGATACTTGGTTTTAATAGTTTCCGCAATCGACGCGACTTTTTCCGGTGTCAGGCTCTTGCTGACTGGCAATGGGCCGGATTCGGCCTCGCAGCCGGCCAGAAAAAACAGGGCCGGGAGGGCAAGCACAAACTGACGTAACACGGGCAATTTCCTTATAAGGTGCGTCAAAGGCCAAACCTTAACATCCCCTGCCGTGTCTCACAAAAACCTGAATACCTCCTCCCCACAAAAGCCAACCTGACCTGCCTCTCCAACTCAACCTTCAACCCCGGCCCCAGCTTCAAATGCCAAGCCAGCTCATCCAGATACCACCTCTCCATTCCTATCATCACGCTCGGCACATACACCTCCGTTGCTATCCGCGTAACGTCGGCAGGCTCAAGGAGCTATGGAGTTTGGTGTGAAGCCAGGACTTAAATTGCTGGTCGTTGTGGAGTTTGGTAATTCGTGGATCAATTGACGTTCGCGATCATCGATGTGGCTGTCGGCTTAGTCGACGGCTACAAAGGGCTTCTACGACAAAAAAGGTGACAGATTGACACTTTGAAAAACAAACCTGTCACCTCTTCGTTTGGGGTCTAAAAATGAAGGTGCAGAAGACGCCTTCAGCCTGAAATACTAAAGCGGCTTACTGGACTGAATTGCACACCTAAAACTTGTATCGCTTGAATGATATTTTTGCACTAATTCTTCAGGCCAACGGCGGACGAGAGGTGCCGCAGACAGTGGCGCTTCCAAAGTTGTAGATCCTCTCCTGATCTTCTTTTCGCCCGTTTCCGGCCCCTGAGGATTGTCTACAGGAGAAACTTTGTAATAATTTTCATCGTACCAGTCATTAACCCAATCGGTGGAATTACCAGCCATGCCATAGAACCCCATAGGATTAGGTGCAAAACGATTCACTGGGAAATTTTCCTCTTCATTTTCAAAAGGAAAATTCTTACCGTAATCAAGACTCCCAGTATCAGTAGGAAACAGGATGTGCTGCCCACGGTTGCGGGCTGCAAACTCCCATTGCGCCTCTGTCGGCAGGTCTACTTCGTAACCACTTAAAGAACCAATCCAAGTGCAATAATCTTTTGCTTCCTGCCAGCTTTGAGTTGGTGCAGGAAGGTTAGGCAAATAAAGATTTTCCAAATCTTTGCGTTTTCGATCCTCTGCGTCATAGAGCGGTTTTCCATTAGCCACAAAAAAAAGATCGAAATCCGCCAACGTAGCCTGATATTTCGATAGATAGTAACTGCTCAACTTTACCGGATGGAGGAAATCGTCATTGCCCTTCCTGCTGATATGACAAAGCTGCTCCGGCTCCTGCCCGCAAGGCCAGGTGCAAACATCCGTTTCGTCGTATTCGCAAGCCCAGCCAAAGTCGCCCATATTAAACTGGCCACCTTCGACAAACACCATGTTGTCAATCGACTGAACTACAGTGTTGAGGAC
>NZ_JBQEQB010000045.1:0-12968 GCF_052046055.1 Pseudomonas sp. 22082 | reverse complement strand
CGCTTGTATGTTTAGACTTGAAGGGGTGGGCGGGACTAAAAGCTCGATTCCGACTCTAGCCAGTACGGACCGTGGGAGACTTCTCGTCCCGCCCTTTCTACCTAAAGCGCCGATAAGGAATTCATCGGTAAAACCGACGATAGAGGCAAGCCAGCGCTACGGTAGACCCCGACAAGCTCTTAAACCCTAGCTCCGAGGATTCGTCATGACAATCCTTACCTCGCCAACGGTGATTGGTGTCGATGTGGCCAAGGCCGAAATCGTCGTTTATCGCGAAGATCTGAAAATCATCCAGGCCATCAACAACGACCGCACATCTGTAGGTCATTGGCTGAAGACCCTGCCCGCCCAAAGCTCAATCGCCCTGGAAGCCACTAATCTCTACCACCTGGACACGGCCGAACTGGCCCATGGTATGGGGCATCGGGTTTACATCGTGGACCCTTACCGGGTGAGCCATTACCGCGAAAGCATCGGTCAGCGTGCAAAAACCGACCCTTGTGATGCACGTCTTCTGGCGCGTTATCTAACCAGTGAACAGCATCGGCTGCGGGTCTGGAACCCACCACCGCGGCACTACACAGTGTTGAAAAGTCTGCTTAACAAGCGTGCACAGCTGATGAAGGTCCGAGTCAGTATCAAGCTGAGCTGGTCAACCGAACCTCTTCTTGAAGATCTTTTGGCCGATGGGTTGAAGCATTTCAAACAGCTGGATCAGGCCATTCAGGAGTTGCTTCGTAAAGTCAGCCAAGAAGCCGGAATTAGTGAAAACATCAGACGCTGCAAAGCGATTGAAGGAGTTGGTGAACTCACGGCAACGGGCCTGGCAACTACATACATGCGAGGTGAGTTCGCCAGCGCCGATGCGTTCATCGCCTTTCTGGGAATGGACTTGAAGGCAAAAGACTCAGGTAAGAAACACAGTCCTCGCCACTTGAGCAAAAAAGGTGACGGGGAATTACGGCGTCTTGCACACAATGCAGCTATGGCAGCTTGTCGGTCCCCTGTCTGGAAACCGTTCTATGAGTCCTATCTGGCAAGAGGTCTAGCCAGAACCCAAGCCTTGGTCATCCTCGCCCGCAAGCTTTGCCGGGTGGCATTCGCCCTCATGAAAAACCAGAGCGAATACCAACCGAATTTAAGGTTGCAGGGTTCCCCTGCAACATAGAATCTCCCACAATGACGCATGCGGATCACGCCATTTGTAGCCGCCGCACCACGGTCTGAAACCGTTCGGACGCCACCCACTGCGGATCCGCGTCCTCCACCAACAACATGATCCCCAGATAATGCTCCAGGTGCAGGGTAATCACCTGACCATCGACTGCCAGATCCCAGTAATACTGATCCAGACCGCTGGCCTGGGTTTTCCAGGTTCCGCTCAGCGTCTGCTGGAGCTCATCGGCGATGCGCGTGAAGAGTTCTCTGTCAGAGCTGTCCGACAGGTGAATATCCGAAGCGGCCACGAGCTGCTCCTTAAATGACGATGAGGGTGGGAGGGCATACTGCCACTGCCTGAAATCAGGTCGCAAACATCAACCTGCGAACATCACTCACCGGCTCGGACACCGCACCGCTCAACACCAGCCGCGTAATCGTCTGCGCCGCCACCGCATAATCCTCATCCTGCGGCACCTCCCGCCCGGTGATGCGCCCCATCTGCCAGGCAATGTTGGTGTAGGTGCGCGTCGCCGACCAGATGAACAACATCAAATGCTCGGGATCGACCGGCGCCAGCAAACCGCGGTCGATCCAGCTGCGCAGGCACTCGACATTGCGTCGGGCCTCACCGTGCAACAAGTCGCGGCATTCATCGGGTAACTGACGGCCACCGAGCAGCAACTCACCGCTGAACACTTTGGCGATCGCAGGATGCTCGCGGGCGATGCGGATGCGCGCGGCGACGTAGGCGCGCAGGCCGATCAGCGGATCGTCGCTTTCGCGTAGCATCGCCGAGGCTTCCAGCAACGGCTCGACGAAGCCGAGCAGCACTTTGCCGTAGAGGTTTTCCTTGCTCTGGAAGTAGTAATAGAGATTGGCCTTGGGCACACCGGCGCGGGCGGCGATGTCGCGGGTCTGGGTCGCGTCGAAGCCGTTGGCGGCGAATTCTTCACTGGCGGCGGTCAGGATCAATTGCTGGTTGCGTTCGCGGATGCTGCTCATGGACGGCATGGAGGTCTGGCCATTTCGGCTTCGTAATATACAAAACTATATAGCGATTAAGCCAGCGAACTCGTTCCTCAGCGCTATGCTGGTTTCAATTTCAATAACATCAGGAATAGGCCAATGATTCTCCAGGCACTGCGCGCCACGACGATTCACCTCGACGCAGTGGCGAAGCTGTTCGACGCCTATCGCGGCTTTTACGGCCAGCCATCGAATCTCGAGCAATCACGGACCTTCATCGCCGAGCGCATGGTTGGCAATGAATCGGCGATTTTTCTGGTTGAGGATGAAAGCGGTGAGGCGCTGGGATTTGTGCAGCTGTACCCGACGTTTTCCTCGATTGACGCCCATCGCACCTGGCTGCTCAGCGACCTGTTCACCACGCCGGCCGCCCGTGGCTGTGGAGTGGGGCGGCTATTAATGAACACCGCCCGCGACTTCGCCGTCGAAACCGGCGCCAAGGGACTGGTGCTGGAAACCGCCACCGATAATTTCAGCGCACAGGGTTTGTACGAATCACTCGGTTGGGTGCGCGATATGGGCTATTACACGTACACCCTCGATTTGCGCCAAAGCTGAGCCGGCGCAATCTTTTTCAGGGTTTTCCCGAATCAGGTCTTTTCCCGAACGTAGACGATCACTAGAATCCGCCCCCGGCGCTCCGCAATGGAGGCTCTTTGATATCACTTTAGGGAAGACATCATGCAATTCGGGAAAATCCTGGCGCTGGGTCTGGTGCTCGCGCTGGGCGGCTGTGCCAGTTTCACCCAGGACGAAGTGGCTCCGGTCACGCTGCCATCGATGGCCAGTTATGCCAACAAGCCAAACATCTATGTCGATTTCGACTTTTACCAGGGCGAGCCGAAAAGCGCTTCCGCCGTGGAAATGCCACAAGCTCGGGACATGCTCAAACCGCAATTGCAGACCGTCCTGAAGGATTCGGGTTTGTTCGGTCGTGTGACCTTCGACCAGTTCGAGAAGCAGCCAGGTGACTACAGCCTGCGTCTGAAAATGTACAACCATCCACCGAATGGCGGTCAGCTGGTGCTGGCGTTCATCAGTGGTCTGAGCATGACGATCATTCCAGCCTATGCCACCGACCAGTACACCATGAGCCTGGAAACCCTCGATCAGCAAGGCCAGCCGTTGTCTACCGCCAGCAACCATGACGCGGTCGGCACCTGGATGGGCATCTGGTTCCTCCCGCTGGCGTTCAATACGCCGAAAGCGGCGGTGACCGATACATTCACTCGGCAGGTCAATGCGCTGCTCAAGGAATGGGCCGACAGCAACCGTCCGAAGTATTCGGGCATTTGACTCACTCCAGCGAGTGGGCAAAAAAAGAGCCGCAATCGCGGCTCTTTTTTTGGCCCTTACTTCAGGGCCTGAATGAACTGTGGATCGCTGTACAGATTCTTCAGCAAGTCCTGCAGCATCGGGTTGTAGGCGTTGGTCGCGTTGGGGATCGCGATAAAGCCGAAAAAGCTGCTGTTCCACTGATGGCTGACATCTTTGGTGGCGTCGTACACCACATCGTTGCCATTGCGCAGGGTGAAGCGTGCAGCGATGGTGCCGTCACCGGTACCCATGCCGGCGTTCAGCTGGTTCTTCACCACCAGCACTTGCAGATGACGCGTCGCCTGCGGATCGAGCAGACCGGCCTTGCGCAGTTCTTCGGTGATCGCGTCCTGGATGTGCGCCGGGATGCTGCCGGTCGGCGATTTGATCGGGTTGGCGCGGACCATCAACGAGCCTTCGCCCGATTCAGCAGTGACCTGTGGATTGCTGATCGCGTGCAGCGGCGGGGTCTGCTTGAGCTTCTGAACGTTGTCGAAGCTTGGCTCGTAACGGGCCATGGTCATGCCACAGCCTTGCAGGAGCAGAGCAAACAACGGGATCAACAACAGCGATTTTTTCACGGCAGTTCCTTGCGCGTAGAAGAGGGGGGCGAATTATGGGCAGAGTGCCATCATTGAGCAACTCTGAATGCCATCCCTCATTCACGTTGTCGCAACAAGCCCTCGATCTGCGCCAGTTCCCAGGTACTCAACAGACTGACCGGATCGGTGCCGAAGCGCTGCCGGGTGTCGAGCGTCCACTCGCGACCGTCCGGGCACAGACAATCAGCGCAGTGATGCAGGCGCTGGCCGTCGAAGTCCAGTTGCAAGCGCCAGCCTTCGATGTCGACCGCAACCCGATCCGCTCGCGCGTCCATCACCCGCAAACCACACACGCCCAGCGCGGCATCGCGCAATCGCTGGCACACTTCTCGGCTGGTCAATTCGCTCGGCATCAGAGGCTCCACTGGCAAAAACTGCGCGCCAGCATAGAGCGCGCGCCGGCGGTTGTCAGCGATGACTGGCCCACGCCGGTGCATTTGCGTAACATCCGCAACCCTCTTTTTCCTCGGCGCTCTTTTGCGCCAATGCATGCGGCCGCGCCCGTCGGCCACTCTGTCAGGTAAGCCATGAAACCGATTCGTCTGCGCGCCGATGTCCTGGCCGGACTCACCACCTCGTTTGCCCTGTTGCCCGAATGCATTGCATTTGCGCTGGTGGCTCACCTCAATCCGCTGATGGGCCTGTACGGCGCCTTCATCATTTGCACGCTGACCGCGCTGTTCGGTGGCCGGCCGGGCATGGTGTCCGGGGCGGCGGGTTCGATGGCGGTGGTGATTGTTGCGCTGGTGGTGCAACACGGCGTGCAGTACCTGTTGGCGACGGTGTTGCTCGGCGGCTTGATCATGATGGCGTTCGGGCTGTTGCGGCTGGGCAAACTGGTGCGCATGGTGCCGCACCCGGTGATGCTGGGGTTCGTCAACGGCCTGGCGATCATCATCGCGCTGGCGCAACTGGAGCATTTCAAGAGCGGTGAACAGTGGCTCAGCGGCACGCCGTTGTACGTGATGACCGGGCTGGTGCTGCTGACCATGGCCATCGTCTACATCCTGCCGCGCCTGACCCGCGCGGTGCCGCCGGCACTGGTGGCGATCCTCGGCGTAGGCTTGCTGGTTTATCTGCTTGGCCTGCCGACCCGCACCCTCGGCGACATGGCGCACATCGCCGGCGGCCTGCCGAAATTTGCGCTGCCGGACATCCCGTGGACGCTGGACACCCTGCGCATCATCGCGCCTTACGCGATTCTGATGGCGCTGGTCGGTTTGCTGGAAACCCTGCTGACCCTCAACCTCACCGACGAAATCACCGAAACCCGTGGCTACCCGGATCGCGAATGCGTGGCGCTGGGGGCGGCAAACGTGGTCTCCGGTGCATTCGGCGGTATGGGCGGTTGCGCGATGATCGGCCAGACCGTGATCAACCTCAGTTCCGGCGGACGCGGACGGTTGTCTGGCGTGGTGGCGGGTGTGTTGATTCTGCTGTTCATTCTGTTTCTGTCGCCGCTGATCGAGCGGATTCCGCTGGCGGCGCTGGTGGGGGTGATGTTCGTGGTGTCGCAGCAGACGTTTGCCTGGGCTTCGTTGCGGGTGCTGAACAAAGTGCCGCTCAACGATGTGCTGGTGATCATCGCGGTAACCACCATCACCGTGTTTACCGATCTGGCCACGGCAGTGTTGTGCGGGATCATTATCGCGGCGCTGAATTTTGCCTGGCAGCAAGCGCGCGAGCTGTACGCCGATGAGCATCTGGAAGCGGACGGCAGCAAACTCTATCGCCTGCACGGCACGCTGTTTTTTGCCTCGACCACGCCGTTTCTCAATCAGTTCGACCCGGCCAGCGATCCGCAACGGGTGACGCTGGATTGTCGGCACCTGAGCTTTGTCGATTACTCGGCCATCGCTGCGCTGAAAACCCTGCGCGAACGCTACGCCAAGGCGGGCAAGCAGTTGCAGGTGTTTCACCTGTCCGAGCGCTGCAAGAAATTGCTGAAACGCGCCGGGGTCGATCACGACTGAGATCGACCCCGGTCACTGGTCAGGCATCGATTGCCGGGAAATCGATGTCGGTCAGCGCCGCGTTGTTCAGGTAGTTAGTGAGGGTTTGCACAGCGACGAGGGCGATCACTTCGATGATCTTCTTGTCGTCGATGCCGGCAGCGCGGGCGGCGGCAATCTGTTCATCGCTCAGATGACCACGAGTCTCGGTCAGTTGTTGGGCGAGGGTGGCGAAGGCATTGAGCCGGCCATGACGCGCTTCGATGATTTCTTCTGCTGCCAGCCCGGCCTTGCTGGCGAACAGGGTGTGCGCCGCCAGGCAATAGTCGCAACCGTTGACTTGCGAGGTGGCCAGGTACACCGCCTCTTTTTCCTTGGCACTCAGGGATGTCTTGCCCAGGGTTGCCGAGATTTGCACGTAGGCATCCAGCGCGACAGGTGCGACGGCCAGGGTCTTGAACAGGTTGGGCAGGAAACCGATTTTTTTCTGCACGCCTTCAAGCACTGGGCGAGTGGCGTCGGTGGCGGTTTCGAGGCTGAGAGGGGCGATGCGGCTCATGGTGATTCTCCGAAAGTCCGGTGCGAAGTGCGCCGGGGATGGAGGTCATGTTATTGAGCGCGGCTGGTGCTTTGGGTGCAAATCGTCGAGGATATGCGACAGATCGTCCAAACCTGTCCTTGCGAGAATCAGTCATGGATCGCCTTTCTACGTTGCTCAGCCATTTCGGCGTCAATGCCGGCACCTTTCACAGCGGCACGTTCTGCGGGTTGAGCGCCTACGGCGGCGATCAGGTGTGCGGGCATGTGCACCTGTTGCAGGCGGGGGAGTTATTGCTCAAACCGGGCAATGATCCTGAAGTCTCGCTCAACGAACCGACCCTGATCTTTTTTCCCCGCCCCATGGCCCATCGCTTGTTCGCCGATGAA
This sequence comes from Pseudomonas sp. 22082, assembly GCF_052046055.1. Classification (NCBI taxonomy): domain Bacteria; kingdom Pseudomonadati; phylum Pseudomonadota; class Gammaproteobacteria; order Pseudomonadales; family Pseudomonadaceae; genus Pseudomonas; species Pseudomonas sp. 22082. Next base: position 5,983 of record NZ_JBQEQB010000045.1, on the reverse strand, counting down.
GGCATGGGCACGCAACTGGTGTGTGCTTCGCTGACCTTCGACGGCGGCGCGGGCAATGCTTTGGCGGCAGCGCTGCCGGATTATCTGGTGCTGAAACTCGCCGACCTTCCGGAAATGACCAACACCCTGGAGTGGCTGTTCAAGGAAGCTTTCGACGGCCATTGCGGGCGCGAAGCGGTGATGGACCGGCTGTTCGAGTTGCTGGTGATTCTGCTGCTGCGCCACCTCATCAGCAGTCGCAACCAGCAGCCCGGCATGATGGCGGGGCTGGCCGATCCGAAGATTTCCCGAGCCTTGAACCTGATGCACGACCAACCGGCCAAGGCCTGGAGCGTCGCCGAACTGGCGAGCGCCGCCAACCTGTCCCGCGCCGGTTTCGCCGACCACTTCCGGCGGGTGGTGGGGCAGACGCCGGTGGATTATCTGGTGAACTGGCGGATCAGCCTCGCGCAGAAACGCCTGCGCGAGGGACGACCGATCGCCCTGATTGCCGAAGAAGTCGGTTATGAAAGTCCTTCGGCGCTGGCCCGGGCGTTTCGACGCAAGACCGGGCTCAGCCCGCGGGAATGGAAGGCTGGCGCGAGTTGAAGACTATCTGGCGAATTTCTTCGCCCCGGCCACGCACAGGATCACCCCCAGCGTAACCACCAGCATGCCCACGCTGACATGCTCATGGAGCAAGGTCGCGGCCAGTGCCAGGCCAAAAAACGGTTGTAGCAATTGCAGCTGTCCGACCGCCGCAATCCCGCCCTGAGCCAGCCCGCGATACCAGAATACGAAGCCGATCAGCATGCTGAACAGCGAAACGTAAGCCAGGCACACCCACGCCGACAGGCTTATACCGCTGAACGAGGCGGGCGCCAGCCACACACTCAGCACAGCCATCACCGGCAACGACAACACCAGTGCCCAACAGATCACCTGCCAGCCGCCGAGGGTGCGCGACAGTTTGGCGCCTTCGGCATAACCGAGGCCGCAGGCGAGAATCGCCGCCAGCATCAATAGATCACCGGTGGGCGAGGCGGTCAGGCCTTGTGAGATCGCAAAACCGACCACCAGCGAGCTGCCCAGCACCGAAAAAATCCAGAACACCGGACTTGGACGTTCGCCACCGCGCAACACACCAAAAATCGCCGTCGCCAGTGGTAGCAATCCTACAAACACAATCGAATGCGCCGACGTCACGTATTGCAGCGCCAAGGCCGTCAACAGCGGGAAACCCACGACCACGCCCAGCGCCACGATCAACAACGAGAACCACTGATCCCGCGCCGGACGCCGTTCGCGAAGCAGCCACAACAGACACAACGCCAGGGCGCCGGCGATGGTCGCGCGGATGACGGTGAGAAACACCGGGTCGAACTCCAGCACCGCCAACCGCGTGGCGGGCAGCGAGCCGCTGAAGATCACGACGCCGATGAAGCCATTGATCCAGCCGCTGGTTTTTTCCAGGGCCGGGGTGCCGAGGTGGGTGGTTCGTTCCATGGATGTGGCGCTCGGAGGTGGGTTGCGTTGGATCGATCCTAGGGCTGAGAATCAGCACAATCAAAAAATTGTCATGGATACAAGCCGACATGCCGCGCTCCCGCTACAAGACCCTCGTCGACACCTATGCCGCCGACATCCGCGCTGGTCGCCTGTTGCCCGGCACGCGTTTGCCGACTCACCGGCAATTGGCAGCCAGTGAAGGGCTGGCGCTGGTCACGGCCTCGCGCGTATACGCCGAGCTCGAGGCCATGGGCCTGGTCAGCGGCGAAGCCGGGCGCGGCACGTTCGTGCGGGAAACGTCGTTGTTGCCGGGGCAGGGCATCGACCAGAAAGACGTCGCGGTGGGCATGATCGATCTGAACTTCAACTACCCGTCATTGCCGGGGCAGGCCGAGTTGTTGCGCACTGCGTTGCGGCAACTGGCATTGTCCGGCGACCTTGAAGCGCTGCTGCGCTATCAGCCCCACGCCGGTCGCCAGCATGAACGGGCCTCGGTGGCGCGGCACCTGCAAACACGCGGTTTGAGTGTCGAGGCCGAGCAGGTGCTGATCGTCAACGGCGCGCAGCAAGGGCTGGCAGTCACGTTGATGGCGCTGTTCAAGCCCGGCGATGTGATCGCCGCCGACGCCTTGACCTATTCGGGATTCAAAGTGCTGGCCGAAGCGCTGCACCTTGAAGTGGTCTCGATTCCCGTCAATGAGCAGGGCCCCGATCTGGCGGCCCTCGACAAACTCTGCCGCCAACGACCGGTGCGTGCGGTGTACAGCATGCCGACCCTGCACAATCCACTGGGCTGGGTGATGCTTCTGGAACAACGTGAGGATTTGATCGCGATTGCCCGCCGACATGATCTGACGATCATCGAAGATGCGGCCTACGCGTTTCTGGTCGATAACCCGCCACCCCCGTTGGCGGTTCTGGCACCGGAACGCACGGTCTACGTGTCGGGCCTGTCGAAAAACATCGCCACCGGCCTGCGTGTCGGCTTCATCGCCGCGCCGGTCGAGCGGGTGGCGGCGCTGGAGCGGATCATCCGCGCGACCACCTGGAACACCCCCGGCGTGATGACCGCCATCGCCTGCGGCTGGCTCGACGACGGCACCGTCACCTTGCTCGAAGCGCAAAAGCGCAGCGATGCCCAGGCCCGGCAAGCCCTGGCCGCGCAGATTCTCGAAGGAATGCCGACTGTCGGCCATCCCTCTTCGTATTTTCTTTGGCTGCCGCTGCCGGAAGATATTCGGGCCGACCACATCGTGGTCGAGTTGATGCACGAACAGGTTTCCGTCACCACCGCCGAGCCCTTCACCGTGTCCACCCATGTGCCCCACGCGATTCGTCTGGCGTTGGGATCGGTGGACATGCTTGCCCTGCGTCAAGCCTTGCTCAAAGTCCGCCAGGTCGTGGGCGCCTACCTGTAGCGCAAGTGACCGCGCAGGATTACCCTTGGCGCCGCCGAAGACCTGGAAATCCCTGATGAAAAACGCTGCACTGACTTTCGCCCTGATCCTCAACGCTGGCCTGTTCTGCACGCCGACACTGGCTGCCGGTGACGCCGAGGCCGGCGCAAAAATCTTCCCGCGCCTGTGCGGCGGTTGTCATCAAGTCGGCGAATCTGCCCGGCCGGGATTCGGTCCGGAACTCAACGGCATCATCGGCCGCCCGGCGGGGACGTCGGCGAATTACGTGTACTCCGACGCCATGAAAAACTCCGGCCTGACCTGGGATCGTGAAACGCTGACGAAGTATCTGAAGGATCCGAAGGGCGTGGTGCCGGGGACGCGGATGATCTTTTGGGGGCTGAGTGACGAGGAGAAGATTGATAATTTGTTGGCGTATCTTCAGACCTTTTCTCAGCAATGAAGAATCTGTGCAGGGGCTGCGCGATGCAGTTCCCGTTCACTGTGATGAACTGCCGGCAGTGATTGCCCGGTTGATGACACGGTTCTGGACCCGGTTGAAGACCAACACCTGATTCAATTGCAGGTCAGCCGAGTCCGGCCACTTCGGTGAGTGACGTCTGGCAGGCTACGCGATTACGACCCGCGGCTTTCGCCTGATACAACTGTTGATCAGCACGTTTGAGCAGTGCTGTCGGAGCATTGTCGGCCGGGTCGGCAAGGCCGACACCGATGCTGACCGTCACCGGGCCGACCGTTGAAAAGCTCGCTGCGGCAATCGCTGATCGAATCTTTTCGGCGACGATATCGGGCGTATCGGGCTTGGCGATTTCCGGCAGCAGCACCGCAAATTCTTCGCCTCCGTAACGGGCGACGAAATCCGTGCTCCGGATGCTGATCTGGATCAGCTGCGCCAATTGCTGCAGTACGTCGTCGCCGGCCGCATGGCCGTGAGTGTCGTTGATGTGCTTGAAGTGATCGGCATCAATCAGAAGCAATGCAAACGGCCGCCCGGTACGACGGAACAGCAGGCTGTATTCGGTGAGTTTTTCGTCGAAGCGGCGGCGGTTATAGACACCGGTCAAGCCATCGTGGGTGGCCAGGTTCAGCAGCTCGGCGTTGGCCAGGGTCAGGGCCGCCGTGCGTTGGGCGACGGTGGCTTCGAGCGAAGCGTTGGTCTCTTGCAGCTCACGCTCCTTGGCAAGCAGCGACTGGGTCATAGCATCGATGGACTGGCCGAGCTGGGCAATTTCCCGCACGGGATGCTGGAGAGGGAAGTGGGCCCCCGGTTGGTTGTTCTGCACTTTTTGGGCTGAGCGCGCGAGGTGCTCGATGGGCCGACTCAGGTACAGCGCCAGGTAATACGCCACGAATCCGAATGCCACGGCAGCGAAAACACCCAGCAACAGCAATTTATAAAACAGCAGTCGCGCCGGTTGCAGTGCAGTGTCCAGTGGTTGACGCACCGCAATCGACCACGACAGCGCAGTGCCCGTAGGCGTCGGCACAGTCACCTCGCTGGTCAGGTACCCGTTGCCGACGACCCAGCCTGGGGACTTCGGATCCTTGGCCGGCATTTGTTGGCCAACCAGCGCTTCCGGGTACAGCACCTTGCCGTCGTGATCGATTATCAGCGCTTCGATATCCGGCTCCGCCCCCTTGTGCGACATCGCTGCCGATTCGACGATGTGCGTGACCCAGCTCCAGTGCGCATGGGCGCCGAGCACACCGATCACCTGGCCATCGGCGTTGCGGATGGGCGCGGCGAAGTCGATGAAGCGCAGTGGCTCGCCGTTGGGCAGACCTGGCAACAGTTTCGCCAACAAAATGGCTTCGTGCGGATCGCCGGTGTATTCCCCGCGCAGACCGGCCTGAAACCATGGGCGCTGTTGCACGACCTGACCGACCAGCAAACCGTTGACTGCCTGATGCACAAGCCCCTGAGCATCGGTCACCCCCATCCACGCATACTCGGAGCGGGCTTCGGTGCGCAGCTGCATCGATTTGAGAATTGCCGGATTGTCCAGATCGCCGCGTTCCAGATGTGGCGCCCGGCTGAGCAGATAGACCTCCAGTTGCCGCTCGCGCAACTGCTCGCCCAGCAGCGTCGCCGCCGACCGCGCGGTACTCAGCAGCGCATTGCCGCTGGCGCGTTTCATTTGTTCAGTGGCGATATCACCGACGTAAAAGCCCACGCTCAATAGCGTCAGCAGAGACAAACCGGCAAACCAAAGAGTCAGGTGGCTACGCAGGCTGGCTTTGAGCATGGGCGAAGTCTGTTTTTATTGAAGTGGCGCCATGGTATGCGACATCGCGGACGGGCTGCCAGCAAAGCGTTTAATGAAAATCTGCCGAGGCTGATATCAATGAGCCACTTCGTTCGGTAGAGTGTGCGCCGCCCGAGAGACGGATCCCGGGCGTTTACCCATGGAGTCTTGCAGTGAAATACCTCAGCAAAGTAGTCGCCGCCGCACTGTTCGGTGTGGTTCTGGCAGGTTGCACCGGCACCCCGATGAACACCAGACATTACGACAGCAGCCAATACACCGTGATTGGCCACAGCGAAGCCACTGCCACCGGCCTGATGCTGTTCGGCGTGATCCCGATCCGGCAGAACAGCCGTTTCGTCCGTGCGCAAGAGGCCGCCATCCAGGCCAAGGGCGGCGATGCCATGATCAACACTCAGATTCAGGAAAACTGGTTCTGGGCATGGGTCCTGAGCGGCTACACCACCAAGGTCTCCGGTGACGTGGTCAAGCTGAAAACCGTTCAGTAAGCGGCGGTGGATGTGAAAAAGCCCGGCTGATCAGGCCGGGCTTTTTGTTTGTACAGCGGTAGAGCGTTTGATTCAGGCGACGCGGCGTTCCAGCAGACGATCCGAACCCCCTTCAGCGACGCGACGTTCGATCAGGCGATCAGCGCCACCTTCGGCAACGCGACGTTCGATCAGGCGATCAGCGCCACCTTCAGCAACGCGACGTTCGATCAGGCGATCAGCGCCACCTTCAGCGACGCGACGTTCGATCAGGCGATCAGCGCCACCTTCAGCAACGCGGCGTTCGATCAGACGATCAGCGCCACCTTCGGCAACACGGCGT
>NZ_JBQEQB010000044.1:0-13608 GCF_052046055.1 Pseudomonas sp. 22082 | reverse complement strand
CGGTGCGTGTCAAGGCACCTGTCGCCTTGTTCCAATCGTTGTTAGCCAGTTGAGCCCTTAAAGTCAGGGCGCTCTGGGTTTAAATACACCGCATCAGCTAGTTTCCAGTTGCGTGTCCGAGTGCTCCAACGGCTCGGATTAGCTTTCCTGGCATCCTCATAAAGCGCTGCTCTTGCTTGTAATAGCATCGTCGCTTTGCCTTCGTGCCTCTCGTTTGGCGTCACGTATTTCAAAGCGCTATGGCGATGATCTTCGTTGTACCACTCGATGAATTTCTGCACCCAAAGCCTCGCATCAATGACCGTATCAAATGGTTGATCCGGCCAGAGCGGGCAGTACTTTGCAGTGCGGAAAAGTGCCTCTGCATATGCGTTATCGTTACTTACCCTTGGCCGGCTAAAAGAAGGCTCGACGCCAAGTGCAACCATGCTTTCACGCAGCAAAGAACCTCTCATCACGTGTCCGTTATCCGAGTGCAGCACCAGCGGGCGACCCGCTGTATGTTCACGTAAGCATCCCTTTCTAAGCAGCTCGCATGCGTGTTCGGCGCATTCCACTTCGTGCACTTCATTGGCGACCAGTTTGCGGCTGTAGACATCCTTGACCATGTACCAGTAGAAAAATCGACCTCTGACGGTGCTTGGCAACCAAGTGATATCCCAGCACCACACCTGGTTGGGGCCATCGGCACAATGCGTCGTCAGCACCCTACGTTTCGGGGCTTTGGTTCGGCCGCGACGCACGTTTTGATGAGCCGCTTTTAACACTCGGTAAAACGTCGATTCCGAAGCCAGATAGATGCCTTCATCGGCCAGTTTGGGGACGATCTGGTGCGGAGTAAGGCTGGCGTAGCCAGCCTGATTGGCAGCATCAAGTACCGCTTGGCATTCCGACTCACTGAGCTTGTTAGCCGGAGCTGCCCGTTTAGCCAGCAGTCGCCCATCACAGTCAGCATATCGCCAGCGCTGGACTGTACGCAGGCTCAACCCCAACTCATTGCAGGCTCGATATCGACGAGCGCCGCTCTGCACTGCGTCTGCAATCAACTTCATGGCTTGCGTACGATCAGCGGCGTTAATCAGTCTTCCTTGTCCTTGCCCCAGATCGCATTGGCTTTTTTTCTGAGCTCCAGCAAGGCCACCGCCTCCGCACGTCCGGCATCTGACTGGATCAATTGACGCTCGAGTATTTTGATACGCCGTTGCTCGGCCGTTTTAGAGGTTCGAGAGTTGAGATCAACGACCGGATTGGCGTTTTGACAGGCCAGTCTCCACTGCTGAATTTGCTCAGGGTAAATGCCCTTTATTCGGCAATACTGAGAAATTTCCACCTCGCTCAACGGCGCGGTTTCCATAACAGCATTGAATTTATCGGCGCTAGACCATTGGTCACTGGTTTTGCCGTTTCCTGGAACGATCAAGCCTTTGTCTCTGGCCATTTGTCTCCAGTTTCGCAGCGACTGTGGCGTGAGATTGAGTGCAACGGCAAGTTCTGCCACTGACCGATTAAAGGGCGGCATCATTTGCAAAACGACCCAGTCTTTGAAGTCGCTGTCGTAGCGCTTGCCTAAATTGGACATTGTTATGCACCTTCACCCTCTTGAATGAACGAGTCAATCAACAAGGGCGACAGGTAGCCTGACACAGAGGGATAATGCCGCAAGTGATTGGCGAGCTGGGTCGCTGATGAGCTCACGCCAGGTATCCAGCCACTACGACTGGCTCGTCGTCGGTGCCGGGCTCATTGGTCTGTGCACCGCACTGCACCTGGCCCGACGCAAGCTGCGTGTGTGTGTCATCGAGCAGATGTCCCAGGTAACAAACGCTTCGACTGCATCCGGGGCCGGGATACGTTTTTTCGACCCTGACCCTGTTGTCAGCGCCCAGGTTGTAGAAAGCCACGGTTTTTACTCGGAACTGGGCCTGGCTGGCGATTTCCGTCCCTGCCCGAGTTATTACTGCTTCGGTGCGGCAGCTGAGGTTTTGCTGGACGGGGCCAGTCCGAGGGGCCTGCAGGTTCTTTCACGTGCGCAACTTCAGGCCCGCAGACCGCATATCGAATGGGGGGCTGTGGATTACGCCGTGGAAGATGAACACGCCGGTTTCAGAGATCCCCTGCTCACATGGCATGCACTGCGTTCAGCATGTGAGCGACTTGGGGTGACCTTCCGGTTCGGCCATCCGGTTCTGGCTCTGGAGCAAAGTGCCGGTGCACGGCACTTGTTGACGCAAGCGGGGCGTTACGTGGCGCATGGGGTGATCTTTGCCACCGGTTACTGGACGCCGAGCCTGCTCGAACGCTTGGGACTGCCGGCTGTAGTGCGCAATCGAACCATCACTGTTCATCGGCTTGCAGGCCATAACCTGTCGCATCTGCCCTTTGTGGTCGAACACGACAGTGGCTTCCATGCTCGTCCGACCGCATGCGGCGAGATTCTATTTGGCGTTCCTCAGCCGGATTGGGACGTTGCGCCAAACCATCTGCCTGACCGCGCCGACGCTCATCTGAACAAGGCCCTGGCACATTTGCAGCGGTTCGCACCCTTGCCGCTTTCATTCTCCGAAGTACGAACCACCCGCTCGGCAGACGCCTTCGCCTCACTGCCACCCGAGGCGCAAACCGCATTGCCGGCCCACACACATGTATTGGCTTTCGGCGAAGGAGCCGCTTTCAAGTACGCACCGGCCAAGACTTTGGCTTACATCAACTCAATACTGGGATCATAGATATGCAGAATCAGGGAACGATTGATTTTCGCGGTAAATTGCCAAGTTCCGAAGCATTGGTTCACACCCTGGTTAATGGCTATATGCTGTCTGCCTCGTTATTCGGTTGTATTGAGGTGAATCTGTTCAGTCATCTGGATGAGACATCAGGAACGGCAATCAGCGAATTGGCCGACGCGTGCCAGCTAAGTGCGGCGCAAGTCCAGAAACTGGTGTCCTTCGGTTTGTCGGTGGGACTGATCATTCAGCGAGATGAAAAGTTCTTCAACTCAAGCGATGCGCAGAAACTGCTCTCCCGCCATAGTACGAACAATATTTGTTCGGCGGTCGAGCACCACAGCCGTCATGTCTATCCGTTGTTCGGTCAGCTTGCCGAGTCGCTTAAAAGCGGCAAACCGATCTCCGATCGTCTGCACCTGTCCTCGGCGCACGGCGATACCAATGAGTTCTATGCCGAGCTGGATAAAAGCGAGAAAGACTTCAATGTGTTCATGACGGCCATGAACACGTTCAGCACCGGCGCAGGGACTCGTATTGCCGATGCGCTGAACGCGAGAGTCGGTTCTGCGACCCCGTTACGCATACTTGATCTGGGCGGCGGCGGTGGGCAGGTGTCCATTGAAATTGCGCAGGCGATCCCTCAGGCGCAGATCACAATGATTGATCTGGAAAAAGCCACGCGTTTCGCTCGCGCCGAAGTCGAGCGCAAGGGATTGAGCGATCGAATTTCATGCCTGTCAGGGGATATCTTCGATCGCCTGCCGTTGACCGAGGCTGACTTCGATGTGGTGCTGATCTCCGCTGCATTGGGGGACTGGAGTCATGATTACCAGGTCAAGCTGCTGGCCAATACTCACCATTACCTCAGGCCAGGAGGATGTCTGGCGGTCAGTGAAACCTTGTTGGACGATGATCTGGCCGGGCCGATTCTGCCGGCGCTCATGAGTCTCTATGTACAGATCCTGACCGAGGGCGGGCAGAACTTCAGCGCAAGTTCTCTGGTGGCGCTACTGTCTGGAAACCGGTTCGATCACATCGAGGTGCAGCTCAATCGCGCACATGGCTGTCGCGACACCGTGCTTGCCAGCAAGGCATAGGGATAAGTTTCACGTCCGTGCGATTACCCGGCGCGCATCTGGCACGAAAAAGTTACCATGTGTAAGTTATTGAATATATTTGTGAATATCACATGTAACTGTTGAGAAGGAGTCGTAAGTCATGAGTGATCTGAACACCCTGCGCGCCAGCCTCAAGAGCGGCGAACACATTTTTGCCGACACCCTGGCCTTCATCGCCGCCGGTTACGACTACCAGCCTCAGGCGTTCAACAATGGTGGCGTGGAAAACGCGGCCGGGCAGAACGAAGGTTCGTGCAAGACTTTGGGTCTGGCGCTGCTGGAAGGCTTGAGCGATGAAGAAGCACTGCTGGCGTTCGGCGAACACTACCGTTCGGTCGTGGCAACGCCTGAAGGCAGCGACCACGGCAATATCCGTGCGCTGATCCAGCACGGTCTGGCGGGCGTGAAGTTCGAAGCGCAACCGCTGACCCGCCGCTGATTCCGCGCGAATCGCAGGCATGAAAAAACCGGCCAATTGGCCGGTTTTTTCGTCAGATCGTTCCCACGCTCTGCGTGGGAATGCAGCCGGGGACATTCCGCGTCCCAAGGACGCAGAGCGTCCAGATGAGGCATTCCCACGCAGAGCGTGGGAACGATCACTGTCGTGGTGCCTGCTTTCTTAGAACGAAGCGTTCTGCAGACCGTCCAGGTAACGCTCGGTGTCCAGTGCCGCCATGCAGCCGGCGCCGGCCGAGGTGATGGCCTGACGGTAAACGTGGTCGGCCACGTCGCCGGCAGCGAAGATGCCTTCGACGCTGGTCGCGGTGGCGTTACCTTCACGGCCACCCTGAACGACCAAGTAGCCGTCTTTCAATTCCAGCTGACCTTCGAACAGCGAGGTGTTCGGGGTGTGGCCGATCGCGATGAACACGCCGTCGACCTTGATTTCGTCGAAGCTGCCGTCGTTGTTCTTCAGACGGGCACCGGTCACGCCCATGTTGTCGCCCAGCACTTCGTCCAGGGTCGCGTTCAGCTTCAGCTCGATCTTGCCTTCGGCCACACGGGCGTTGAGCTTGTCGATCAGGATCTTCTCGGCGCGGAAGGTTTCGCGACGGTGAATCAGGGTGACCTTGCTGGCGATGTTGGCCAGGTACAGCGCTTCTTCGACAGCAGTGTTGCCGCCACCGACCACGGCCACCGGCTTGTTGCGATAGAAGAAACCGTCGCAGGTCGCGCAGGCCGAAACGCCTTTACCCATGAACGCCTCTTCCGACGGCAGGCCAAGGTAACGAGCGCTGGCGCCGGTGGCGATGATCAGGGCGTCGCAGGTGTAGGTGCCGCTGTCGCCGGTCAGGCTGTATGGCTTGGAAGCGAAGTCCACAGCATTGATGTGATCGAAGACGATCTCGGTTTCAAAACGCTCGGCGTGCTCACGCATGCGCTCCATCAGCACCGGGCCGGTCAGACCGTGGACGTCGCCCGGCCAGTTGTCGACTTCGGTGGTGGTGGTCAGTTGACCGCCGGCCTGCATGCCGGTGATCAGCAGCGGCTTGAGGTTGGCGCGGGCAGCGTAGACGGCAGCGCTGTAACCGGCAGGGCCGGAACCGAGGATGATCACTCGCGAATGACGGACTTCAGACATGAACCTGCTCCTGTTGACCGGCCAAGACACCTGGCCGGACGCCGGACTGCCGGCGGGAATAAAAAAGGACTGTGGATAACCTTGGGGAAGGCATGAGCTCGACAGTCCTGTAAAAAGTTGGGTGCAGCGTATCGAGGGGGGCAAGATTAAGGAAATACGGTTTAACAATCCAGCTCATAGGTGGTCTCTATGCCGACACACTGACGAGATGGACGTCTTTGTTACAGTGAATGTCGATCCCGCTGCCGCGCTTTCACAGGTTCTGCAAAGTCGGTAAGGTCGGCGCGTTTTCCCTTGCTCGGAGCACCTTATGCCCGCCCCTGTTCTGTCCGGCCCGCAATACCTGCGTGAGGGCCTCAAACTGGTCTTGAGCCCTGGCCTGCGCCTGTTCGTGCTGCTGCCGCTGGCCATCAATCTGGTGCTGTTCGTCGGATTGATCTATCTGGCCGGTCACCAGTTCAGCCTGTGGGTCGACACGCTGATGCCGTCGCTGCCCGAATGGCTGAGTTTCCTCAGCTACATCCTGTGGCCGCTGTTCGTGGTGCTGGTGGCGTTGATGGTGTTCTTCACCTTCACGATGTTGGCCAACGTGATCGCAGCGCCCTTCAACGGTTTCCTCGCGGAAAAGGTTGAAGTGGTGGTGCGCGGCACCGACGACTTCCCGGCCTTCAGCTGGGGTGAACTGATCGCCATGATCCCGCGCACCCTGGCCCGGGAAATGCGCAAACTCGGTTACTTCCTGCCACGCGCCATCGGCCTGTTCATCCTTTCGTTCATCCCGGTGGTGAACATCGTCGCCGCGCCGCTGTGGTTGCTGTTCGGGGTGTGGATGATGGCAATCCAGTACATCGACTACCCGGCGGACAACCACAAACTCGGCTGGAACGAAATGCTCGCCTGGCTGCGCCAGAAGCGCTGGCAGAGCATGAGCTTCGGCGGCATCGTCTATCTGGTGCTGCTGATTCCGGTGGTGAACATCCTGATGATGCCGGCGGCCGTGGCTGGCGCGACACTGTTCTGGGTGCGTGAGCGCGGGGCCGAGAATCTGGTGACGCAACGCTGAGGCCACGTCACAAATCCATCATCCGAACGTCACAACCACGACATGGCCTCAGCCGACACTGAGGCCATGACGACAGCTCTACATATCACCCTCATCAGCGAAACCTTCCCACCGGAAATCAACGGCGTGGCCAATACCCTTGGCCGCCTGTGCGACGGTTTGCGCGCACGCGGGCATCGGGTGGAACTGGTGCGACCGCGTCAGGCTGACGATCCGCAGCGAAGTGAAGATGACTCGCTGCTGCTGTGCCGAGGCTGGCCGTTGCCGGGTTATCCGGGGCTGCAATGGGGGCAGTCGTCGATGCACAAACTGTTGCGACGCTGGACGCGCCAGCGCCCGGACGTGCTCTATATCGCCACCGAAGGCCCGCTCGGGCTGTCGGCACTGCGCGCGGCACGCCGACTCGGTATTGCCGTGGTCAGCGGCTTTCACACCAATTTCCAGCAATACACCCACCAGTACGGGCTGGGTTTGCTGACCCGCGTGCTCACCCACTATCTGCGCTGGTTTCACAATCGTTCGGCCCTGACCCTGGTGCCGAGCGTCAGCCAGCGCCTGGAGCTGGAGCGTCGCCACTTCGAACGCCTCGCGCTACTGTCCCGGGGTGTCGACAGTCAGTTGTTTCACCCAGCCAAGCGCCTTAATGCCTTGCGTGAGCAATGGGGTCTTGGCGAGCAGGACATTGCGGTCATTCACGTAGGACGCCTGGCGCCGGAGAAGAACCTCGGTCTGCTCAAGCGCAGTTTCGAAAAGCTCGCCGGCACTTACCCACAACGTAATCTGAAGCTGATCGTGATCGGCGACGGGCCGCAACGAATGGCATTGGAAAAGGAACTGCCCGAGGCGATTTTCTGCGGCTCGCAACGTGGCGAAGCACTGGCGGCGCACTACGCATCGGGGGATGTGTTTCTGTTTCCGAGCCTGACCGAAACCTTTGGCAACGTCGTGCTGGAAGCGCTGGCCTCAGGCCTGGGGGTGGTGGCTTACGACCAGGCCGCGGCGGCCCAGCATATTCGCCATGGCTACAACGGCGTGCTGGCGATGCCCGGGGATGAAGAGGCGTTCTGCGAGGCAGCGGCGTGGCTGCTGGAAGAAGACGAAAGGTTGCGCTGCGTACGCCTGAATGCACGCCAACACGCCAGCCGCCAGGGTTGGGCGGCTATCGTCGAACAGTTTGAAAACCATTTGCTGGGGGCTTGCCGCGACCTGCGCGACAAGCCTCCCACAACGATCAAACCAGCGTCATCAACGCCTCACGGCTGAACGGCAGAATGTCCTGCTCGCGGCCTTCGCGCACTTTCTGCGCCCAGTCCGGATCCACCAGCAGCGCACGCCCCACCGCCACCAGATCAAACTCGTCGTTGTTCAGACGCTCCAGCAGTTTTTCCAGACTGGCCGGTTGCGCGACCTTGTCGGTGTTGACCATGAACTGCAGGAACTCGCCGTCGAGGCCGACGCTGCCGACGGTGATGGTTGGTTTGCCGGTCAGCTTGCGTGTCCAGCCGGCCAGGTTCAGGTCGGAACCGTCGAATTCCGGCTCCCAGAAACGGCGCGTCGAGCAGTGGAAAATGTCCACGCCGGCGTCGGACAGCGGCGTGAGGAATTCGCCCAGCGCTTCGGCGGTTTGCACCAGACGCGCGGTGTAGTCCTGCTGTTTCCACTGCGAGAAGCGGAAGATGATCGGGAAGCCTTCGCCCACCGCTGCGCGTACGGCCTGAATCAGCTCGATGGCGAAACGCGAACGGTTGGCCAGGCTGCCACCGTATTCGTCAGTGCGCTGGTTGCTGCCTTCCCAGAAGAACTGGTCGATCAGGTAACCGTGGGCGCCGTGGATTTCCACGCCGTCCATGCCGATGTTCTGGGCATCTTTCGCCGCTTGGGCGAAGGCTGCGATCACGTCCTGGATGTCCTGTTTGGTCATGCCGTGCACCACGACCTGACCGTCCTTGAGTTTTTCCGACGGGCCGTAACCCGGCACGCTCGCGTCCGGTTCGGTACCCAGACGGCGCACATTGCCGACGTGCCACAGTTGCGGAACGATCTTGCCGCCTTCGGCGTGAACCGCGTCCACGACTTTTTCCCAACCGGCCAGCGCGGCTTCACCGTAGAAGTGCGGCACGTTCGGGTAACCGTTGGAAGCCTGATGGCCGACGGTGGTGCCTTCGGTGATGATCAGGCCGACACCGGCCGCCGCACGACGACGGTAGTACTCGATCACTTTGGAATTGGGCACACCGCCTGGAGAAAACGAGCGGGTCATGGGCGCCATGACCACGCGGGTCGGCAGTTCGAGGGCACCGAGCTGGAACGGTTTGAACAGGGCTTGCACGGGCATGGGAGGCTCCACGAAAAATTGATCGACGGTCATGCGAATCATATGACGGCGATAATATGCGCAGTTCCAACCAACCGATAGCACTATTGATCTGAATGATTAAGGGTCAAAAGGCAGGCGAAAAAAATCGCAGCTCGAGGGCTGCGATTTTTGTGTTTCAGCTCAGGGCTTTTTCAATCGCCGTGATCACCGAAGGATCATCCGGCGCCGTGCGTGGCGAGAACCGTGCCAGTACCCGGCCGTCCTTGCCGAGCAGGAATTTCTCGAAATTCCAGGTGATGTCACCGGGAAACTCCGCGCCCTCGCCCGCCAGCAGACGGTACAGCTGATGACGGTCGTGACCGTTGACTTCGAGCTTTTTCGACAACGGAAAACTCACGCCATAGTTGAGGCTGCAGAATTCCTGGATCTCCTGCTCACTGCCCGGTTCCTGGCCGGCAAACTGGTTGCACGGCAGGCCCAGCACACTGAAGCCTTTGCCTTTGTATTGCTGATAAAGGTTTTCCAGCGCCGCGTACTGTGGGGTCAAGCCGCATTTGGAGGCGACGTTGACCACCAGCACGACTTGGCCCTTGAAGGGTGCCAGCGGTAGCTCCTGGCCATCCAGGGCTGTCAACTTAAGGTCGTGAAAAGCACTCATGACGAACTCCAGATTCCCGTTTTCTACTCGAAACAGCCACTTGGCGAGACCACCAAGGACAGCCGCGGACTAAAAAGGCGCCCTCGGGCGCCTCTCCAGTACTCGAAAGCTTAGCGCAGAAAATCAGTGGTGATGGCCACCTTCGCCATGGACGTGACCATGAGCGATTTCTTCCTGGCTGGCGTCACGGATGGCAACGACCTTCACTTTGAAGTTCAGGCGCTGACCGGCCAGCGGGTGGTTGCCGTCGACAGTCACGTCGTCGCCGTCCAGGTCACGAATGGTGACGATCTGCATCTGGCCGTCCGGCGCCGAAGCGTGGAACTGCATGCCAACTTCCAGCTCGTCAACGCCTTCGAACATGCTGCGGCTCAGGGTGCTGACCAGTTCGGCGGCGTATTCGCCGTAGGCATCTTCCGGCTCGACGGAAACGTCCAGCTCGTTGCCGACTTCTTTACCTTCCAGGGCTTTTTCCAGGCCCGGGATGATGTTGCCTGCGCCATGCAGGTAGACCAGCGGAGCGCCGCCGGCGGAGCTGTCGATGACCTCACCAGCGTCGTTGGTCAGGGTATAGTCGATGGAGACAGCCTTATTGGCGGCGATCAGCATGGGGCGAGACCTTTTGCATAAGAATGAAGAACGGACAAGTCTAAACAAGGATTTGCCCGAAAGCGAACAGAACCCGGACAGACGGGATCGATTGGCGCCCGTGACCGTCAGCGGATTCCATCAGGACGAGGACGGCCACTGGGTCGCCGAGCTCTCCTGCGGCCACACCCAGCACCTGCGCCACCTCCCGCCCTGGCAGTCCCGGGCGTGGGTGCTGGACGCCGCGCAACGTATTGAAAAAATAGGCCAACCCTTTGCTTGCGGTTGGTGCGCTCAAGGCTCGGTTAGCGATAACCTTGGCGACTGAATTGCGGCAGATCGGCACACAGAGACGATCGCCATTGCCATGCACCCTTAGAGAATCCGCATGCAAACTTTTTTTATCGCGCCCACCGACTTTGGTGTGGGTCTGACCTCCATCAGCCTCGGGCTGGTGCGTACGCTGGAGCGGGCCGGGCTGAAAGTCGGCTTCTTCAAACCGATCGCCCAGCCGCATCCGGGCGACACCGGCCCTGAGCGTTCGACTGAACTGGTAGCGCGCACCCACGGCCTGAAACCGCCGCAGCCACTGGGCCTGGCCCACGTCGAGCGGATGCTCGGCGACGGCCAGCTTGACGAGTTGCTCGAAGAAATCATCACCCTCTACCAGCAGGCCGCCATCGGCAAAGACGTGCTGGTCGTCGAAGGCATGGTGCCAACCCGCAGCGCCAGCTACGCCGCGCGGGTCAACCTGCACCTGGCCAAGAGCCTGGATGCCGAGGTGATTCTGGTCTCGGCCCCGGAAAACGAAGTGCTGACCGAGCTGTCAGGCCGCGTCGAGTTGCAGGCGCAACTGTTCGGCGGGCCGAAAGACCCGAAAGTCCTCGGCGTGATCCTCAACAAGGTCAAGACCGACGAGAGCATGGACGCCTTCGCCGCGCGTCTGAAAGAGCATTCGCCCTTGCTGCGCACCGGTGATTTCCGTCTGCTCGGCTGCATTCCGTTCCAGCCCGAACTCAACGCTCCGCGCACCCGCGACGTCGCCGACCTGATGGGCGCCCAGGTGCTCAACGCCGGCGACTACGAAACCCGGCGCATGACCAAGACCATCATTTGCGCGCGCACCATGCGCAACACCGTAGATCTGCTCAAGCCCGGCGTACTGGTGGTGACCCCCGGCGATCGCGACGACATCATCCTCGCCGTCAGCCTCGCGGCCATCAATGGCGTACCGCTGGCCGGCCTGCTGCTGACCAGCGACACCCTGCCCGACCCGCGCATCATGGACCTGTGCCGTGGCGCGTTGCAGGCCGGTCTGCCGGTGCTGTCGGTGAGCACCGGCTCCTACGACACCGCCAACCTGCTCAACGGCCTGAACAAGGAAATCCCCGTCGATGACCGCGAACGTGCGGAGATCATTACCGACTTCGTCGCCAGTCACCTCGATGCCAACTGGCTGCACCAGCGCTGTGGCACGCCACGGGAAATGCGCCTGTCGCCGGCGGTGTTCCGCTATCAGTTGATTCAACGCGCGCAGGCCGCCAACAAACGTATCGTCCTGCCCGAAGGCAGCGAGCCGCTCACCGTACAGGCAGCGGCAATCTGTCAGGAACGCGGGATTGCCCGTTGCGTGCTGCTGGCCAAACCGGCTGACGTCGAAGCCGTGGCCCGGGCCCAGGGCATCGTGTTGCCGCCGGGACTGGAAATCCTCGATCCGGATCTGATCCGCGAGCGCTACGTCGAACCGATGGTCGCCCTGCGCAAGAGCAAAAGCCTCAACGCGCCGATGGCCGAGCAACAACTGGAAGACACCGTGGTGATCGGCACCATGATGCTGGCACTGGATGAAGTCGACGGCCTGGTCTCCGGCATCATCAACACCACGGCCAACACCATCCGTCCGGCGCTTCAACTGATCAAGACCGCTCCGGGCTGCACACTGGTGTCGTCGGTGTTCTTCATGCTGTTCCCCGAAGAAGTGCTGGTCTACGGCGACTGCGTGATGAACCCGCATCCGAGCGCCAGCGAACTGGCGGAGATCGCCCTGCAAAGCGCCGACTCGGCCGCCGCGTTCGGCATCACCCCGCGCGTGGCGATGATCAGCTACTCCAGCGGCGAATCCGCCACCGGCGAAGAAGTCGAGAAAGTCCGCGAAGCCACCCTGCTCGCCCACGAACAGCAGCACTCGTTGCTGATCGACGGGCCGTTGCAGTACGACGCCGCCGCCAACGAAACCGTGGCCCGGCAACTGGCGCCGAACAGCCAGGTGGCCGGCCGCGCCACGGTGTTCGTGTTCCCCGACCTGAACACCGGCAACACCACCCACAAAGCCGTGCAGCGCAGCGCCGATTGCGTCAGCCTCGGCCCGATGCTGCAAGGCCTGCGCAAACCGGTGAACGATCTGCCGCGCGGCGCGCAGGTCGACGACATCGTCTACACCATTGCCCTGACCGCGATTCAGGCTGCCAACCGACCTCTGGATATCTGACCCGATGCTGGCTTTTCTCCCTGCCCCTCTGCGCGGCGTGATCGCCGCGCTGCTGCTGGCGCTGAACACGATCCTGCTGTGCTCGTTCCTGTTTCTCGTGGCGCTGATCAAAGTGCTGCCGTTCGACCTCGCACGCCGCGCCTCGCGTTGGCTGATGAGCCACACCCACGAAGCCTGGATCAGCAACAACAAAGGCTGGATGAACCTGGTCCGCCGCACCCGCTGGCACCTCAGCGGCCTGCAAGGCCTGGACTATCAACACTCGTACCTGATCACCAGCAACCACCAGAGCTGGGTCGACATCCTGGTGCTGCAATACGTGCTCAACCGGCGCATCCAGCCGCTGAAGTTCTTCCTCAAGCAGGAACTGATCTGGGTCCCGGTCATCGGTCTGGCGTGGTGGACACTGGGCTTCCCGTTCATGAAACGCTATTCAAAAGCCTATCTGGAAAAACACCCGGAAAAGAAAGGCAAAGACCTCGAAACCACCCGCAAGACCTGCGCGAAATTCCGCGACAACCCGGTAGGCATCTTCAACTTCGTCGAAGGCACACGCTTCACCGAAGGCAAGCACGCGCAGCAGCAATCACCGTTCAAATACCTGCTCAAGCCCAAAGCCGGCGGCATTGCCTTCGTACTGGATGCGATGGGCGAACAGCTGGAATCGATCGTCAACGTCACCATCCACTACCCCGGCGGACGCCCTGGCTTCTGGGACCTGCTGTGCGGCAACGTCCGAGACGTAGTGGTGCACTTCGAAGAACTGAAAATCCCACCGCAGTTCATCGGCAAAAACTACGACCAGGACGGCGAATACCGCCTGCAATTCCAGGGCTGGATCAACCAACTGTGGCAAGACAAGGATGCATTGCTCGAGCAGATGCACCGCGAATATCCCAACCGACGCTGATCTTCCGTGTGGGAGCGCCTGACGGTGGTTGGCTGTCAGGTGCTCCCCCGGAAGAGCAAAGCACCCCTTCCCGCACCTGCTCTTCACCACTCAACACAATGAGCGTTAGCTCGAGTACCGCTTTTGACGTGCCGGCCCCATCGGAAGGCTGAGTGGAG
>NZ_JBQEQB010000043.1:0-17576 GCF_052046055.1 Pseudomonas sp. 22082 | reverse complement strand
GTTGAATTCGACAAGATCGACAGCGCACCAGAAGAAAAAGCTCGCGGTATCACCATCAACACCGCGCACGTTGAGTACAACTCGAACATTCGTCACTACGCTCACGTTGACTGCCCAGGTCACGCTGACTACGTGAAGAACATGATCACTGGTGCTGCGCAGATGGACGGCGCGATCCTGGTTTGCTCGGCCGCTGATGGTCCGATGCCGCAAACCCGTGAGCACATCCTGCTGTCCCGTCAGGTAGGTGTTCCGTACATCGTGGTTTTCCTGAACAAGGCTGACCTGGTAGACGACGCTGAGCTGCTGGAACTGGTTGAGATGGAAGTTCGCGACCTGCTGTCCACCTATGACTTCCCAGGCGACGACACTCCGATCATCATCGGTTCTGCTCGTATGGCGCTGGAAGGCAAAGACGACAACGAAATGGGCACCACCGCTGTTAAGAAGCTGGTGGAAACTCTGGACAGCTACATCCCAGAGCCAGAGCGTGCTATCGACAAGCCGTTCCTGATGCCAATCGAAGACGTGTTCTCGATCTCGGGTCGCGGTACTGTTGTGACCGGTCGTATCGAGCGCGGTATCGTTCGCGTTCAAGATGCTCTGGAAATCGTTGGTCTGCGTGATACCACCACCACCACCTGCACCGGTGTTGAGATGTTCCGCAAGCTGCTGGACGAAGGTCGTGCTGGCGAGAACTGCGGCGTTCTGCTGCGTGGCACCAAGCGTGACGACGTTGAGCGTGGTCAGGTTCTGGTTAAGCCGGGTTCGGTTAAGCCGCACACCAAGTTCACCGCAGAAGTTTACGTTCTGAGCAAGGAAGAAGGCGGTCGTCACACTCCGTTCTTCAAAGGCTACCGTCCGCAGTTCTACTTCCGTACTACTGACGTGACTGGTAACTGCGAGCTGCCAGAAGGCGTTGAAATGGTAATGCCAGGTGACAACATTCAGATGACTGTTACCCTGATCAAAACCATCGCGATGGAAGACGGTCTGCGTTTCGCAATCCGTGAAGGCGGTCGTACCGTTGGTGCTGGCGTAGTGGCCAAGATCATCGAGTAAACAGTTGTAATGTCTTTTTCAGGCCGGCATAATGGTCGGCCTGATTTTGTTTTAGGTCAGTAGCTCAATTGGCAGAGCGACGGTCTCCAAAACCGTAGGTTGGGGGTTCGATTCCCTCCTGACCTGCCAGATTCACTCGGTGTGTCTGGCTTTCTTTTCACAGGATCTTCATAGATGACTCCTAAAGCTGAAGCTCAAGGCTCTCGCTTCGATTTGCTCAAGTGGCTTGTAGTGGTCGCTTTGGTAATTGTTGGCGTTGTCGGTAATCAGTATTACGCTGCTTCGCCGATCCTGTACCGTGTACTCGCATTGCTTGTTATTGCTGCTGTAGCTGCCTTTGTAGGCCTGCAGACTGCCAAGGGCAAGTCTTTCTTTGTACTGGTTAAGGAAGCTCGCACCGAGATTCGTAAAGTCGTATGGCCAACTCGCCAAGAAACCACGCAGACCACACTGATTGTTGTGGCTGTTGTCCTGGTTATGGCGTTGCTGTTGTGGGGGCTTGATTCCCTGCTCGGTTGGCTTGTTTCCTTGATTGTCGGCTAAGGGTGTCCCGTGGCTAAGCGTTGGTACGTTGTGCATGCTTACTCGGGTTACGAGAAGCATGTCATGCGTTCGTTGATCGAGCGTGTAAAGCTGGCTGGCATGGAAGATGGCTTCGGCGAAATTCTGGTTCCCACTGAAGAAGTGGTTGAAATGCGTAATGGCCAGAAACGCAAAAGCGAGCGCAAATTCTTCCCAGGTTATGTGCTGGTTCAGATGGATATGAATGAGGGTACTTGGCACTTGGTCAAGGATACTCCTCGGGTGATGGGTTTTATCGGCGGTACTGCTGATAAGCCGGCACCAATCACCGATAAAGAAGCTGAGGCGATTTTGCGTCGCGTTGCCGACGGTAGCGACAAGCCGAAGCCGAAGACGTTGTTCGAGCCAGGCGAAACCGTTCGAGTCAATGACGGGCCGTTCGCTGACTTTAACGGCGTTGTTGAAGAAGTTAACTACGAAAAGAGCCGGATCCAAGTGGCAGTGCTCATTTTCGGACGCTCTACTCCGGTAGAGTTGGAGTTCAGTCAGGTCGAAAAGGTCTAGCTGAGCAAGCATCCCAACCCCGCAGCCCTAGGCTGTGGGGTTTTGTCGTCACTGGGATAAACGCGCAAGTAACCGGGGAGCCTTTCGAGGCGTTCGAACCCGTAATTGGAGTGCCTCATGGCCAAGAAGATTACCGCTTACATCAAGCTGCAAGTGAAGGCCGCTCAGGCTAACCCAAGCCCACCTGTTGGTCCTGCTCTGGGTCAGCACGGCGTGAACATCATGGAATTCTGCAAAGCTTTCAACGCCCGTACCCAGGGTCTGGAAGCTGGTCTGCCGACTCCAGTGATCATCACTGTCTACAGCGACCGTAGCTTCACTTTCGAAACCAAATCCACCCCTGCTTCGGTTCTGCTGAAGAAGGCGGCCGGTCTGACCAGCGGTTCCGCTCGTCCGAACACCGTTAAGGTTGGCACTGTTACCCGTGCTCAGCTGGAAGAAATCGCGAAAACCAAAAACGCGGATCTGACTGCAGCTGATATGGATGCAGCCGTGCGTACTATCGCCGGTTCTGCTCGTAGCATGGGCCTTAACGTGGAGGGTGTGTAATGGCTAAGCTGACCAAGCGTCAAAAGGCTATCGCCGGCAAAATCGAAGCAGGCAAGGCCTACAACATTGTAGACGCCGCTGCACTGCTGGCCGAGCTGTCGACTGTCAAGTTCAGCGAGTCGTTCGACGTAGCTGTAAACCTGGGCGTAGACCCGCGTAAATCCGACCAGGTTGTTCGTAGCGCTACTGTGCTGCCACACGGCACTGGCAAGACTGTTCGCGTTGCTGTGTTCACCCAGGGTCCAGCTGCTGAGGCCGCTCTGGCTGCCGGCGCTGACCGTGTAGGTATGGACGACCTGGCTGCCGAAATGAAAGGCGGCGACCTGAACTATGACGTAGTGATCGCATCCCCGGATGCCATGCGCGTTGTAGGTCAACTGGGTCAGATCCTCGGTCCACGTGGTCTGATGCCTAACCCGAAAGTCGGCACTGTTACCCCAGACGTCGCTACCGCGGTTAAAAATGCCAAGGCTGGTCAGGTTCGTTATCGCACCGACAAAAACGGCATCATCCACACTTCCGTTGGCAAGATCGGCTTCGATGCCGTCAAGCTGAAGGAAAACGTTGAAGCGCTGATCGCTGATCTGAAGCGTATCAAGCCAGCTTCTTCGAAAGGTATCTACGTCAAGCGCGTTACCCTGAGCACCACTATGGGCCCAGGTCTGGTTATCGACCAGAGCTCGCTGGACGCGTAAGACAAAAATTGGCGCAGTTGACTGCGCCAATTGAAAGATTGGGGTCCCTGCCTGGCGGGGGCTATCCAAGACCGTAGGCGACGCAAGTCTTAAACCTCAAGCCTACGCAGATGGTGCTCCCGGTTCCTTACCGAATCAGACACCAAAACGACATTCGGTTTCGATCGAGTGAAACGGTAACAAGCAGGAGTTAAACCCGTGGCAATTAATCTCGAAGACAAGAAGGCCATCGTCGCTGAAGTCAACGAGGCTGCCAAAGTCGCTCTGTCCGCTGTCGTGGTTGATGCCCGTGGCGTAACAGTAGGCGCAATGACCGGACTCCGTAAAGAGGCTCGTGAAGCTGGCGTTTACGTACGTGTTGTACGTAACACCCTGCTCAAGCGCGCTGTTGCTGACACTCAATACAGTGTCCTCAACGACGTGTTCACCGGCCCGACCCTGATCGCATTCTCGAACGAACATCCGGGCGCTGCTGCTCGTATTTTCAAAGAGTTTTCGAAGGGTCAGGACAAGTTCGAGATCAAGGCAGCTGCGTTCGAGGGCAAGTTCCTCGCAGCTAATCAGATCGACGTTCTGGCAACTCTGCCGACCCGTGACGAAGCAATTTCCCAGCTGATGAGCGTGATTCAAGGCGCTACCAGCAAATTGGCTCGTACTCTGGCGGCAATTCGCGACCAGAAAGAAGCTGCTGCAGCCTAAGGCTCGTCAGCTTCTCGCGTTTTTTGTTTATTTCGATGGTCGCGTAGGCCGTCCCCCAATTCAGGAATTGAGTCATGTCTCTGACTAACGAACAAATCATCGAAGCAATCGGCCAGAAATCCGTAGTGGAAATCGTTGAGCTGATCAAAGCGATGGAAGAAACCTTCGGCGTGACCGCTGCTGCTGCTTCGGCTGGTCCAGCTGCTGCTGCCGCTGTTGTTGAAGAGCAAACCGAGTTCAACGTTGTTCTGCTGGAAGCTGGCGAGAAGAAGGTTAACGTGATCAAGGCAGTTCGTGAACTGACCGGTCTGGGCCTGAAAGAAGCCAAAGAGAAAGTAGACGGCGCTCCTCAGGTTGTAGCTGAAGGCGTTTCGAAAGAAGCTGCTGAAGACGCCAAGAAGAAGCTGGAAGAAGCAGGCGCTAAAGTCGAGCTGAAATAAGTATCGACTTTGCTCCTCCAGCCCGAGCGTCAAGCGACAGGCTGATGGCTGGTGGCTCTTGCCACCGGCCTTTTTCCGTTATTGGCAGCCGACTGGGTCGGTGTCGATAACGAGCTGTAACCACCCGATGCGGTGGCGCAAACCATGGGGTTTGCACGATTTTCTGGCTGCTCCCGTCGGGAGAGGCCAAACAAGCAGGTGACCAAGCTGGGGAACGCTGATGGCTTACTCATATACTGAGAAAAAACGTATCCGCAAGGACTTTAGCAAGTTGCCGGACGTCATGGATGTGCCTTACCTCCTGGCCATCCAGCTGGATTCGTATCGTGAATTCTTGCAAGCGGGAGCGACTAAAGATCAGTTCCGCGACGTGGGCCTGCATGCGGCCTTCAAATCCGTTTTCCCGATCATCAGCTACTCCGGCAATGCTGCGCTGGAGTACGTCGGTTATCGCCTGGGCGAACCGGCATTTGATGTCAAAGAATGCGTATTGCGCGGTGTAACTTTCGCCGTACCTTTGCGGGTAAAAGTGCGCCTGATCATTTTCGACAAAGAATCGTCGAACAAAGCGATCAAGGACATCAAAGAGCAAGAAGTCTACATGGGTGAAATCCCATTGATGACTGAAAACGGTACCTTCGTAATCAACGGTACCGAGCGTGTTATCGTTTCCCAGCTGCACCGTTCCCCGGGCGTGTTCTTCGACCACGACCGTGGCAAGACGCACAGCTCCGGTAAACTGCTGTACTCCGCGCGCATCATTCCTTACCGCGGTTCGTGGCTGGACTTCGAGTTCGACCCGAAAGACTGCGTATTCGTGCGTATCGACCGTCGTCGCAAACTGCCGGCCTCGGTACTGCTGCGCGCGCTCGGTTATACCACCGAGGAAGTGCTGGACGCGTTCTACACCACCAACGTATTCCACGTGAAGGGCGAAGGCCTGAGCCTGGAGCTGGTGCCTCAGCGCCTGCGTGGTGAAGTTGCGGTTCTCGATATCCAGGACGACAAAGGCAAGGTGATCGTTGAGCAGGGCCGTCGTATTACTGCCCGCCACATCAACCAGCTGGAAAAAGCCGGGATCAAAGAGCTGGACGTGCCTCTGGATTACGTTCTGGGTCGTACCACCGCCAAGGCGATTGTGCATCCGGCTACCGGTGAGATCTTGGCAGAGTGCAACACCGAGCTGTCGACCGAAATCCTGGCGAAAATCGCCAAGGCCGGCGTCGTACGCATCGAGACTCTGTACACCAACGACATCGACTGCGGTCCGTTCGTCTCCGACACGCTGAAGATCGACTCCACCAGCAACCAATTGGAAGCGCTGGTCGAGATCTATCGCATGATGCGTCCAGGCGAGCCGCCAACCAAAGACGCTGCCGAGACCCTGTTCAACAACCTGTTCTTCAGCCCTGAGCGCTATGACCTGTCTGCGGTCGGCCGGATGAAGTTCAACCGTCGTATCGGTCGTACCGAGATCGAAGGTTCGGGCGTGCTGTGCAAGGAAGACATCGTCGCGGTACTGAAGACTCTGGTCGACATCCGTAACGGTAAAGGCATTGTCGACGACATCGACCACCTGGGTAACCGTCGTGTTCGCTGCGTAGGCGAAATGGCCGAGAATCAGTTCCGCGTTGGCCTGGTACGTGTTGAGCGTGCGGTCAAAGAGCGTCTGTCGATGGCCGAAAGCGAAGGCCTGATGCCGCAAGACCTGATCAACGCCAAGCCAGTGGCTGCGGCGGTGAAAGAGTTCTTCGGTTCCAGCCAGCTGTCGCAGTTCATGGACCAGAACAACCCGCTGTCCGAGATCACCCACAAGCGTCGTGTCTCTGCACTCGGCCCTGGCGGTCTGACTCGTGAGCGCGCGGGCTTCGAAGTCCGTGACGTACACCCGACTCATTACGGTCGTGTCTGCCCGATTGAAACGCCGGAAGGTCCGAACATCGGTCTGATCAACTCCCTGGCTGCTTACGCTCGCACCAACCAGTACGGCTTCCTCGAGAGCCCGTACCGTGTGGTGAAAGAGGGTGTGGTCACCGACGACATCGTGTTCCTGTCCGCCATTGAAGAAGCCGATCACGTGATCGCGCAGGCTTCGGCGACCATGAACGAGCAGAAAGTCCTGATCGACGAACTGGTGGCCGTACGTCACCTGAACGAATTCACCGTCAAGGCGCCGGAAGACGTCACCTTGATGGACGTTTCGCCGAAGCAGGTAGTTTCGGTTGCAGCGTCGCTGATTCCGTTCCTCGAGCACGACGACGCCAACCGTGCGTTGATGGGTTCCAACATGCAGCGTCAAGCTGTACCAACCCTGCGCGCTGACAAGCCGCTGGTCGGTACCGGCATGGAGCGTAACGTGGCTCGCGACTCCGGCGTTTGCGTCGTGGCTCGTCGTGGCGGCGTGATCGACTCCGTTGATGCCAGCCGTATCGTGGTTCGCGTTGCCGATGACGAAGTTGAAACCGGCGAAGCTGGTGTCGACATCTACAATCTGACCAAATACACCCGCTCGAACCAGAACACCTGCATCAACCAGCGTCCGCTGGTGAGCAAGGGTGATCGTGTTCAGCGTGGCGACATCATGGCCGACGGTCCGTCCACCGACATGGGTGAACTGGCTCTGGGTCAGAACATGCGCATCGCGTTCATGGCATGGAACGGCTTCAACTTCGAAGACTCCATCTGTCTGTCCGAGCGTGTGGTTCAGGAAGACCGTTTCACCACGATCCACATTCAGGAACTGACCTGTGTGGCTCGTGACACCAAGCTTGGCCCAGAGGAAATCACTGCGGACATCCCTAACGTGGGTGAAGCTGCGCTGAACAAGCTGGACGAAGCCGGTATCGTTTACGTAGGTGCTGAAGTCGGCGCAGGCGACATCCTGGTAGGTAAGGTCACTCCGAAAGGCGAGACCCAACTCACTCCGGAAGAAAAACTGCTGCGCGCAATCTTCGGTGAGAAAGCCAGCGACGTTAAAGACACTTCCCTGCGTGTGCCAACCGGCACCAAAGGTACTGTCATCGACGTACAGGTCTTCACTCGTGACGGCGTTGAGCGTGATGCTCGTGCCCTGTCGATCGAGAAGTCCCAGCTGGACGAGATCCGCAAGGATCTGAACGAAGAGTTCCGCATCGTTGAAGGCGCGACCTTCGAGCGTCTGCGTTCCGCTCTGGTAGGCCACAAGGCTGAAGGTGGCGCGGGCCTGAAGAAAGGTCAGGACATCACCGACGAAGTACTCGACGGTCTTGAGCATGGTCAGTGGTTCAAACTGCGCATGGCTGAAGATGCTCTGAACGAGCAGCTCGAGAAGGCCCAAGCCTACATCGTTGATCGTCGCCGTCTGCTGGACGACAAGTTCGAAGACAAGAAGCGCAAACTGCAGCAGGGCGATGACCTGGCTCCAGGTGTGCTGAAAATCGTCAAGGTTTACCTGGCAATCCGTCGTCGCATCCAGCCGGGCGACAAGATGGCCGGTCGTCACGGTAACAAAGGTGTGGTCTCCGTGATCATGCCGGTTGAAGACATGCCGCACGATGCCAATGGCACACCGGTCGACGTCGTCCTCAACCCACTGGGCGTACCTTCGCGTATGAACGTTGGTCAGATCCTTGAAACCCACCTCGGCCTCGCGGCCAAAGGTCTGGGCGAGAAGATCAACCGGATGGTCGAAGAGCAGCGTAAAGTCGCTGAACTGCGCACCTTCCTGGACGAGATCTACAACCAGATCGGCGGTCGTAACGAAGATCTGGACAGCTTCTCCGATCAGGAAATCCTGGATCTGGCTAAGAACCTGCGTGGCGGTGTTCCAATGGCCACTCCAGTGTTCGACGGTGCCAAGGAAAGCGAAATCAAGGCCATGCTGAAACTGGCAGACCTGCCAGAAAGCGGCCAGATGCAGCTGACCGACGGCCGTACCGGCAACAAGTTCGAGCGTCCAGTTACCGTTGGCTACATGTACATGCTGAAGCTGAACCACTTGGTAGACGACAAGATGCACGCGCGTTCTACCGGTTCGTACAGCCTGGTTACCCAGCAGCCGCTGGGTGGTAAGGCGCAGTTCGGTGGTCAGCGTTTCGGGGAGATGGAGGTCTGGGCACTGGAAGCATACGGTGCTGCTTACACTCTGCAAGAAATGCTCACAGTGAAGTCGGACGATGTGAACGGCCGGACCAAGATGTACAAAAACATCGTGGACGGCGATCACCGTATGGAGCCGGGCATGCCCGAGTCCTTCAACGTGTTGATCAAGGAAATTCGTTCCCTCGGCATCGATATCGATCTGGAAACCGAATAACACGTGACGCGATCGAGAGCGGGGCAGGATTGCCCGCTCTCTGCTCCGCCAGGAGGAAAGGCCTTGAAAGACCTACTGAATTTGCTGAAAAACCAGGGTCAAGTCGAAGAGTTCGACGCCATCCGTATCGGATTGGCCTCGCCTGAGATGATCCGCTCGTGGTCGTTCGGTGAAGTTAAAAAGCCGGAAACCATCAACTACCGTACGTTCAAACCTGAGCGTGACGGTCTGTTCTGCGCCAAGATCTTTGGCCCGGTAAAGGATTACGAGTGCCTGTGCGGTAAGTACAAGCGCTTGAAGCACCGTGGTGTGATCTGCGAGAAGTGCGGCGTTGAAGTTGCACTGGCCAAGGTTCGTCGTGAGCGCATGGCGCACATCGAACTGGCTTCGCCGGTTGCCCACATCTGGTTCCTGAAATCGCTGCCGTCCCGTATCGGCCTGCTGATGGACATGACCCTGCGTGATATCGAACGCGTTCTCTACTTCGAGAGCTATGTCGTTATCGATCCGGGCATGACCACTCTTGAAAAAGGTCAGCTGCTGAACGACGAGCAGTACTTCGAAGCGCTGGAAGAGTTCGGTGACGATTTCGACGCCCGCATGGGTGCCGAAGCTGTCCGCGAACTGCTGCACGCTATCGACCTGGAACACGAGATCGGCCGGCTGCGTGAAGAAATTCCGCAAACCAACTCCGAAACCAAGATCAAGAAGCTGTCCAAGCGTCTGAAGTTGATGGAAGCCTTCCAGGGCTCCGGCAACCTGCCAGAGTGGATGGTGCTGACCGTTCTGCCGGTTCTGCCGCCAGATCTGCGTCCACTGGTTCCACTGGATGGCGGTCGTTTCGCGACTTCCGACCTCAACGATCTGTATCGTCGAGTGATCAACCGTAACAACCGTTTGAAGCGCCTGCTGGATCTGTCCGCTCCGGACATCATCGTGCGCAACGAAAAGCGTATGTTGCAGGAAGCTGTCGATGCACTGCTCGACAACGGTCGTCGTGGCCGCGCTATCACAGGTTCGAACAAGCGTCCTCTGAAATCCCTGGCTGACATGATCAAGGGTAAGCAAGGTCGTTTCCGTCAGAACTTGCTCGGTAAGCGTGTTGACTACTCCGGTCGTTCGGTAATTACCGTTGGTCCGACCCTGCGTCTGCACCAGTGCGGTCTGCCGAAGAAGATGGCTCTCGAGCTGTTCAAGCCGTTCATTTTCGGCAAGCTGGAAATGCGTGGTCTGGCGACCACCATCAAAGCGGCCAAGAAAATGGTCGAGCGCGAACTGCCAGAGGTTTGGGACGTTCTCGCGGAAGTGATTCGCGAACACCCGGTTCTTCTCAACCGTGCACCGACCCTTCACCGTCTGGGTATCCAGGCGTTTGAACCGGTACTGATCGAAGGTAAGGCTATCCAGCTGCACCCTCTGGTCTGCGCCGCGTACAACGCCGACTTCGACGGCGACCAAATGGCCGTGCACGTACCGCTGACGCTGGAAGCCCAGCTCGAAGCGCGTGCGTTGATGATGTCGACCAACAACATTCTGTCGCCAGCCAACGGTGAGCCAATCATCGTTCCGTCGCAGGACGTTGTATTGGGTCTCTACTACATGACTCGTGAAGCGATCAACGCCAAGGGCGAAGGTCGTGTGTTCGCGGATCTGCAGGAAGTTGACCGTGTGTTCCGTGCCGGCGAAGCCGCACTGCACGCCAAGATCAAGGTTCGTATCAACGAAACCGTGAACGATCGTGACGGCAACAGCGTGAACAACACCCGTATCGTCGACACCACTGTCGGCCGTGCGCTGCTGTTCCAGGTTGTGCCAAAAGGTCTGTCGTTCGACGTCGTCAACCTGCCGATGAAGAAAAAGGCGATCTCCAAGCTGATCAACCAGTGCTACCGCGTGGTTGGTCTGAAAGAGACCGTGATCTTTGCTGACCAGTTGATGTACACCGGTTTTGCCTACTCGACCATTTCCGGCGTTTCCATCGGTGTTAACGACTTCGTTATCCCGGATGAGAAAGCCCGCATCATCGGTGCTGCCACCGACGAAGTGAAAGAAATCGAGAGCCAGTACGCCTCCGGCCTGGTAACCCAGGGCGAGAAGTACAACAAAGTGATCGACCTTTGGTCGAAAGCGAACGACGAAGTCTCCAAGGCGATGATGGCCAACCTCTCGAAAGAGAAAGTCATCGACCGTCACGGCGACGAAGTCGAGCAAGAATCGTTCAACTCGATGTACATGATGGCCGACTCGGGTGCGCGGGGTTCCGCAGCACAGATTCGTCAGCTGGCCGGTATGCGTGGTCTGATGGCCAAGCCGGACGGTTCCATCATTGAAACGCCGATTACTGCGAACTTCCGTGAAGGTCTGAGCGTACTCCAGTACTTCATCTCGACTCACGGTGCTCGTAAAGGTCTGGCGGATACCGCGTTGAAAACTGCGAACTCCGGTTACCTGACTCGTCGTCTGGTAGACGTGGCGCAGGATCTGGTCGTGACCGAGATCGATTGCGGCACCGAACACGGTCTGCTGATGACTCCGCACATTGAAGGCGGTGACGTTGTAGAGCCGTTGGGTGAGCGCGTATTGGGTCGTGTCATTGCTCGTGACGTATTCAAGCCGGGTACCGAGGACGTTATCGTTCCTGCAGGCACTCTGGTAGACGAGAAGTGGGTTGAGTTCATCGAGCTGAACAGCATCGACGAAGTAATCGTGCGTTCGCCGATCAGCTGCGAAACCCGCTATGGCATTTGCGCCAAGTGCTACGGCCGTGACCTGGCTCGTGGTCACCAGGTGAACATCGGTGAAGCGGTCGGCGTTATCGCTGCCCAGTCCATCGGTGAGCCGGGTACCCAGCTGACGATGCGTACGTTCCACATCGGTGGTGCGGCAAGCCGTACTTCCGCAGCCGACAGCGTTCAGGTGAAGAATGGCGGTACCGTCCGTCTGCACAACCTGAAACACGTTGAGCGTGTGGATGGCAACCTGGTTGCCGTGTCTCGTTCCGGTGAGCTGGCAATCGCTGACGACTTCGGTCGTGAGCGCGAGCGTTACAAGCTGCCGTACGGTGCCGTGATTTCGGTTAAAGAAGGTGACAAGGTCGACGCTGGCGCAATCGTGGCCAAGTGGGATCCGCACACTCACCCGATCGTTACCGAAATGAAAGGTACCGTGACCTACGTGGGCATGGAAGAAGGCATCACGATCAAGCGTCAGACTGACGAATTGACCGGTATGACCAACATTGAAGTACTCGATGCCAAAGACCGTCCGGCTGCCGGCAAGGACATTCGTCCTGCGGTGAAGATGGTTGATGACAACGGCAAGGATCTGTTGCTGCCAGGCACTGACGTTATCGCTCAGTACTTCCTGCCAGCCAACGCCCTGGTCGGTGTTGCGGACGGTGCGAAGATTGCGATCGGTGACGTTATCGCTCGTATCCCGCAAGAAACTTCGAAAACCCGTGACATCACCGGTGGTCTGCCGCGTGTTGCCGACCTTTTCGAAGCTCGTCGTCCGAAAGAGGCGTCGATTCTGGCTGAAGTCAGCGGCACCATCGCGTTCGGTAAAGAGACCAAGGGCAAGCGCCGTCTGGTCATTACCCCGAACGACGGTAGCGATCCGTACGAAGAGCTGATTCCGAAGTGGCGTCACCTGAACGTGTTCGAAGGCGAACAGGTAAACCGCGGCGAAGTTATCTCCGACGGTCCGAGCGATCCGCACGACATCCTGCGTCTGCTGGGCGTGAGCGCGCTGGCCAAGTACATCGTCAACGAGATCCAGGACGTTTACCGTCTGCAAGGCGTGAAGATCAACGACAAGCACATCGAGACCATCCTGCGTCAGATGCTGCGTAAAGTTGAGATCTCCGAGTCCGGCGATTCCAGCTTCATCAAGGGCGACCAGATGGAACTGACTCACGTACTGGTGGAAAACGAGCGCTTGGCGACCGAAGACAAATTCGTGTCCAAGTTCACTCGCGTGCTGCTGGGTATCACCAAGGCGTCGTTGTCGACTGAATCGTTCATCTCGGCGGCCTCCTTCCAGGAGACCACTCGCGTACTGACCGAAGCAGCGGTAACCGGCAAGCGCGATTACCTGCGCGGCCTGAAAGAAAACGTGGTTGTGGGTCGTCTGATCCCGGCCGGTACCGGTCTGGCTTATCACAGCGAGCGCAAGCGTCGTCGTGATGCAGACAAGCCGTTGCGCGTAAGCGCCAGTGAAGTGGAAGCTGCACTGACCGAAGCGCTGAACTCGAGCGGTAACTGAGTTCTGCGAAAAAATGAGCTGAGGCCCTGATCAAGCCGTTCATCGAATCAAGACAATTTGTCGAGGTTCGACGAGCGGGGAGGTCGGGGCCTTGCCTTGACTGGGGACAAGATCCTCTTTAGACTCTTGATCCCCTAAATTTGGCGGGAATTCGTTCCTGCCATTTTGCTTTTCTTGCAAGACAATAGCGTCGCAAGACAACAGTGGAGCTAGTAGATGGCAACTATCAACCAGCTGGTACGTCAGCCGCGTAAGCGTATCGTCGAGAAATCCGACGTGCCTGCGCTGCAGAACTGCCCGCAACGTCGTGGCGTGTGCACCCGTGTGTACACCACTACGCCGAAAAAACCTAACTCGGCACTGCGTAAAGTATGCCGTGTGCGTCTGACCAACGGTTTCGAGGTTTCCTCGTACATCGGTGGTGAAGGCCACAACCTGCAAGAGCACAGCGTGGTACTGATCCGCGGCGGTCGTGTAAAAGACTTGCCAGGTGTTCGTTACCACACCGTTCGCGGCTCCTTGGATACTTCCGGCGTTAAAGGCCGTAACCAGGGTCGTTCGAAGTACGGTACCAAGCGTCCGAAGTAATCGGCCGTTTTGCAGATTTTCATTTTATTGAGTCGATAAGAGTAAGGTCGGGCGCGCATCCACTGGATCTGTCCCGAGCTAACCTGAAGACCGTTTGAGGGCTTATCAATGCCAAGACGTCGCGTAGCAGCAAAGCGTGAGATTCTGGACGATCCGAAATACGGAAGCCAAATCCTCGCCAAATTCATGAACCACGTTATGGAAAGCGGCAAGAAAGCCGTTGCCGAGCGTATCGTTTATGGTGCCCTGGAAACCGTTGCGGCTCGCAAGACCGGCACCGATCCCCTGGAACTCTTCGAAAAAGCACTCGACGCCATCGCTCCGCTGGTCGAAGTGAAGTCGCGCCGCGTTGGTGGTGCTACTTACCAGGTTCCGGTCGAGGTTCGTCCGTCCCGTCGTAACGCTCTGGCAATGCGCTGGTTGGTAGACTTCGCCCGCAAGCGTGGCGAGAAGTCTATGGCTCTGCGCTTGGCTGGCGAGCTGCTGGATGCTGCTGAAGGTAAAGGTGCTGCTGTTAAGAAGCGTGAAGACGTGCACCGTATGGCCGAAGCTAACAAAGCTTTCTCGCACTACCGCTTCTAATTTTAGCTTCACTAATTTTGCGAGGGCTTTATGGCTCGTACTACTCCGATTAGTCGCTACCGTAACATCGGTATCGTCGCTCACGTGGATGCTGGTAAAACCACCACCACCGAGCGCGTCCTTTTTTACACTGGCAAAAGTCACAAAATGGGCGAGGTGCATGATGGCGCCGCGACCACAGACTGGATGGTTCAGGAGCAGGAGCGTGGTATTACCATTACTTCTGCTGCCATTACCGCCTTCTGGAAAGGTTCCGAGAAGCAGTACCCACACGAGCATCGCTTCAACGTAATCGATACCCCGGGTCACGTAGACTTCACTATTGAAGTAGAGCGTTCCCTGCGTGTACTCGACGGCGCTGTCGTTGTGTTCTGCGGTACTTCGGGTGTTGAGCCTCAGTCGGAAACCGTATGGCGTCAGGCCAACAAATACGGCGTTCCACGTCTTGTTTACGTAAACAAGATGGACCGTGCTGGTGCCAACTTCCTGCGCGTGATCGGTCAGATCAAACAGCGCCTGGGTCACACTCCGGTGCCGATCCAGCTGGCTATCGGTTCGGAAGATAACTTCCAGGGCCAGATCGACCTGATCAACATGCAAGCTGTCTACTGGAACGACTCTGACAAGGGTATGGTTCCGGTTCGCAAGGAAATCCCTGCGGACATGCTTGAACTGGCTGAAGAATGGCGCAACAACATGGTTGAAGCCGCCGCCGAAGCCAGCGAAGAGCTGATGAACAAGTACCTGGAAGGTGAAGAGCTGTCGATCGAAGAGATCAAGGCTGCTTTGCGTGCGCGTACTATCGCCGGCGAAATCGTTCTGGCTGTTTGCGGTTCTTCGTTCAAGAACAAGGGTGTTCCCCTGGTTCTCGACGCCGTTATCGACTTCCTGCCTGCTCCGACCGACATTCCTGCTATCAAGGGTTCCAACCCTGATAACGAGGAAGAAGAGATGGAGCGTCATGCAAGCGACGACGAGCCGTTCGCGGCCTTGGCGTTCAAGATCGCTACCGACCCATTCGTGGGTACCTTGACCTTCGTCCGCGTTTACTCGGGCGTGTTGAACTCCGGCGACGGCGTGATCAACTCGGTTAAAGGCAAGAAAGAGCGCGTGGGTCGTATGGTGCAAATGCACGCAAACGCCCGTGAAGAGATCAAGGAAGTACGCGCTGGCGACATCGCGGCCCTGATCGGCATGAAGGACGTCACCACTGGTGAAACCCTCTGCAACGCTGACAAGCCAATCATCCTGGTTCGTATGGACTTCCCGGAGCCGGTTATTTCGGTTGCCGTAGAGCCTAAGACCAAGGATGACCAGGAAAAAATGGGTATCGCTCTGGGCAAGCTTGCTCAGGAAGACCCGTCTTTCCGCGTTAAAACTGATGAAGAGACTGGTCAAACGATCATCTCCGGCATGGGCGAGCTGCACTTGGACATCCTGGTTGACCGGATGCGCCGTGAGTTCAACGTCGAAGCCAACATCGGCAAGCCACAGGTTTCGTACCGTGAGCGCATCACGAAGAACTGCGAAATCGAAGGCAAGTTCGTTCGTCAGTCCGGCGGTCGTGGCCAGTTCGGTCACTGCTGGATTCGCTTTGCTCCTGCTGACGAAGGTCAGGAAGGTCTGCAATTCCTGAACGAAGTAGTGGGTGGTGTGGTTCCTAAGGAATACATCCCGGCTATCCAGAAGGGTATCGAAGAGCAGATGAAGAACGGCGTTGTTGCCGGCTATCCGCTGATCGGCCTGAAGGCTACCGTGTTCGATGGTTCTTACCACGACGTCGACTCCAACGAGATGGCGTTTAAAGTGGCTGCTTCCATGGCGACCAAGCAACTGGCCCAGAAGGGCGGTGGTGAGTTGCTCGAGCCGATCATGGCGGTAGAGGTTGTTACGCCTGAAGACTATATGGGTGATGTGATGGGCGACCTTAACCGTCGTCGCGGCATGATCCAGGGTATGGAAGACACAGTGTCCGGCAAGGTTATCCGTGCCGAGGTTCCACTGGGTGAGATGTTCGGTTATGCGACCGACGTTCGTTCCATGTCCCAGGGTCGCGCAAGCTACTCTATGGAATTCAAAAAATACGATACGGCTCCGTCGCACATCGTCGAATCCGTTACCAAAAAACAAGGCTGATTCAGCCCCTTTAGGCTAGGAGTTAATTGTCGTGGCTAAAGAAAAATTTGATCGTTCCCTACCGCACGTAAACGTTGGCACCATCGGCCACGTTGACCACGGTAAAACCACTCTGACCGCTGCTCTGACTCGCGTCTGCTCCGAAGTTTTCGGTTCGGCCGTGGTTGAATTCGACAAGATCGACAGCGCACCAGAAGAAAAAGCTCGCGGTATCACCATCAACACCGCGCACGTTGAGTACAACTCGAACATTCGTCACTACGCTCACGTTGACTGCCCAGGTCACGCTGACTACGTGAAGAACATGATCACTGGTGCTGCGCAGATGGACGGCGCGATCCTGGTTTGCTCGGCCGCTGATGGTCCGATGCCGCAAACCCGTGAGCACATCCTGCTGTCCCGTCAGGTAGGTGTTCCGTACATCGTGGTTTTCCTGAACAAGGCTGACCTGGTAGACGACGCTGAGCTGCTGGAACTGGTTGAGATGGAAGTTCGCGACCTGCTGTCCACCTATGACTTCCCAGGCGACGACACTCCGATCATCATCGGTTCTGCTCGTATGGCGCTGGAAGGCAAAGACGACAACGAAATGGGCACCACCGCTGTTAAGAAGCTGGTGGAAACTCTGGACAGCTACATCCCAGAGCCAGAGCGTGCTATCGACAAGCCGTTCCTGATGCCAATCGAAGACGTGTTCTCGATCTCGGGTCGCGGTACTGTTGTGACCGGTCGTATCGAGCGCGGTATCGTTCGCGTTCAAGATGCTCTGGAAATCGTTGGTCTGCGTGATACCACCACCACCACCTGCACCGGTGTTGAGATGTTCCGCAAGCTGCTGGACGAAGGTCGTGCTGGCGAGAACTGCGGCGTTCTGCTGCGTGGCACCAAGCGTGACGACGTTGAGCGTGGTCAGGTTCTGGTTAAGCCGGGTTCGGTTAAGCCGCACACCAAGTTCACCGCAGAAGTTTACGTTCTGAGCAAGGAAGAAGGCGGTCGTCACACTCCGTTCTTCAAAGGCTACCGTCCGCAGTTCTACTTCCGTACTACTGACGTGACTGGTAACTGCGAGCTGCCAGAAGGCGTTGAAATGGTAATGCCAGGTGACAACATTCAGATGACTGTTACCCTGATCAAAACCATCGCGATGGAAGACGGTCTGCGTTTCGCAATCCGTGAAGGCGG
>NZ_JBQEQB010000042.1:0-22862 GCF_052046055.1 Pseudomonas sp. 22082 | reverse complement strand
CGACACCACCAACCTGTCGCTCAGCGCGACCGGCACCGTGGCCGAAGGTGGCTCGATCACCTACACCGCGACCCTGACCAACGCCGCTGGCTCGCCAGTGACCGTCACCCTGAGCAACGGTTCGGTGATCACCATCGAAGCCGGTAAAACCACGGGCACCGTGACCGTTCCTGCGCCAGCTGACGACGTCTACAAAGACGCCGGCAACGTGCAGGCGACGATCAAGTCCGCCACCGGCGGCAACTTCGAGAACCTGGTCACCAGCACCACACCAGCCGTGACCAGCGTCACCGACACTATCGACACCACCACCGTGAAGCTGACCGCGACCACGACGGCGGCCGAAGGTGGCAACGTGGTCTACACCGCGACCGTCGGCGCGCCAGTGACAGGCTCGCCTGTGACCGTGACCCTGGCCAACGGTCAGTCGATCACCATCGAAGTCGGCAAAACCACCGGCACCGTCACCACTACCGCGCCGAACGACGCGTTGACCGGCCACACACCGCTGACCAACTCGATCACCAACGTTTCTGGCGGCAACTACGAAAACCTCGTGGCCGACAAGACGCCGGTCTCGACCACCGTCACCGACACCATCGACACCACCAACCTGTCGCTCAGCGCGACCGGCACCGTGGCCGAAGGTGGCTCGATCACTTACACCGCGACCCTGACCAACGCCGCTGGCTCGCCAGTGACCGTGACCCTGAGCAACGGTTCGGTGATCACCATCGAAGCCGGCAAAACCACCGGCACCGTGACCGTTCCTGCGCCAGCCGATGACGTCTACAAAGACGCCGGCAACGTACAGGCCACGATCACCAACGCCACGGGCGGCAATTTCGAGAACCTGGTGACCAGCAACACACCGGCCGTGACCAGCGTCACCGATACCATCGACACCACCACCGTCAGCATCACCGGCAGCACCTCGGTGACCGAAGGCCAAGCCGCAACCTACACCGTCAGCCTGACCAACCCGGCGCAAACCGAAGTCACCCTGAAAATCGTCTACAGCGGCACCGCCGCCGACGGTTCGGACTTCACCGGCGTGTACACCGTGAAGATCCCGGCGGGGGCCAGCAGTGCGCAGTTCAACGTCGCCACCATCGATGACAAGATCACCGAAGGCACCGAAAACTTCGTGGTCAAGATCGACTCGGCCACCGGTGGCAACTTCGAAAACCTGGCGGTCAGCAGCACCAATGGCAGCGTCAGCACCTCGATCATCGACAACGATGCACCGCCGGTCATCGACCTCGACGCCAACAACTCCAGCGGTGCAACGGGTGCCGACTACAAGGTGACCTTCACCGAGAACACCCCGGGCGCAGGTGTGTCGATTGCCGACACCGACATCAAGATCACCGACCCGGACAGCACCATGCTGACCGGCGCCACCGTCGTGCT
This sequence comes from Pseudomonas sp. 22082, assembly GCF_052046055.1. NCBI lineage: Bacteria > Pseudomonadati > Pseudomonadota > Gammaproteobacteria > Pseudomonadales > Pseudomonadaceae > Pseudomonas > Pseudomonas sp. 22082. Next base: position 21,449 of record NZ_JBQEQB010000042.1, on the reverse strand, counting down.
GACCAACCGTCAGGACGGCGATGCGCTGAACCTGGGCAACAGCGTCAACGGCATTACCATCAACGCCAACAGCACCAACGGCACCGTCACCCTGACCCTGTCGGGTAACGCGACGCTCGCCGACTACATGCAGGCCATCAAGAACATCAGCTTCACCAACAGCAGTGAAGACCCGAGCACCGTGCCACGGATCATCACCGTGACCGTGACCGATGGCGGCAACTACTCCAACACCGCGACCACCACGGTCAACGTGGTGGCGGTCAACGATGCGCCGGTCGCTGCACCGGTCAACGTCACCGGCACCGAAGACACCCCGCTGATCCTCGGCTGGTCGACCTTCGGCGTCAGCGACGTCGACAGCCCGGCCAGCAGCCTGGGCGTGAAAATCACCCAGCTGCCGGGCGAAGGCAAACTGCAGTACCTGGACGGTTCGACCTGGAAAGACGTCGCCACCAACCAGACCTTCAGCAAGGCCGATATCGACGCCGGCAAGCTGCGCTTCGTGCCGGATGCCAACGAGTCGGGTGTGAACGGTTACGGTGGCACTGGCGTTGGTAACAATCAGGCCGACTACGCGCAGATCAAATTCCAGCCAACCGACGGCCAGTTGCTGGGCAACACAGGCACCATCAAGATCGACATCACCCCGGTGGCGGATGCGCCGACCCTGTCGGTGGCCGACAACAGCGTGAAATCCACCGGGCTGATCAAGGAAGTCTGGACCGGTCTGTCGGGCCTGGGCACCGACGGCAGCGGCGCGAATTCGACCACCCTGAAAAACGTGATCGACGGTGCCGGCAAGCCGAACACCAGCGGCACCGTGAATAACGTGCAGTCCGACGGCAGCGTGACCGCCGGCACCGCGTCGAAAACCTCGGGCCTGATTTATCTGGAAGCCGGCAAGACCTACACCTTCAGCGGCACCGGTGACGACAGCCTGCTGGTGACCATCGGTGGCAAGAGCGTGGCGTCCACGACGTGGGGCGCGGGCGGCAACCTCAACGGTTCGTTCACCCCGACCACCAGCGGCTACTACACCCTGGACATCTACCACCACAACCAGAGCGGCCCGGGCAGCTACGACGTCAACCTGTCGGTCAACGGCAGCACGCCGATCGACCTGAGCAGTGCCGGCGTGCCGATCTATACCGGCGTGCAGGATCTGGTGAATGCCGGCGTGACCGTCTCCGATCTGCACGGCAGCAACGGCGAAGGCTATTACGACGGCTACAAGCTCAACACCGGCGCCGAAGGCACCACCGTGAAACTGTCGTCGATCAGCACCGCGCTGACCGACACCGACGGCTCGGAAACCCTGAGCATCAAGATCAGCGGCGCACCAGTCGGTTCGGTGCTCAGCGATGGCGCAGGCCACAGCTTCACCGTGACCGCCACCAGCGGCGACGCCAACGTCACCGGCTGGAACCTCGGCACCCTGACCGTGACCCCGCCGACCTACTACAACGGGCAGTTCAACCTGACCGTGACCTCGACCTCAACCGAACAGGTCGGCGGCTCGGCCAGCACCACTGCGACCATCCCGGTCACCGTGGTGCCGGCGGTATATAACGCGGTGGTCGCCACTTCGGCCGACGACACCGTCACCGGCACCGACGGCAACGACATCATCGTCGCCGACATCGGCGGCCTGACCGTGGTGCCAGGCACCAACTACAACATCGCGTTCATGGTCGACAGCTCGGGCAGTATGAGTGCCTCGTCGATCAATGCGGCCAAGGACTCGCTGACGTCGGTGTTCAACACCCTCAAGCAGAGCCTGGGCAGCAACTCCGGCACGGTGAACATCTTCCTGGTGGACTTCGATACCCAGGTCAACAAGTCGGTGTCGGTGAACCTCAACGACCCGAACGCGCTGACCTTGCTCAAGGCCGTGCTGGACTCGATGTCGTCCGGCGGCGGCACCAACTACGAAGACGTGTTCAAGGCTACGGCGAACTTCTTCCAGAGCGCTGAAGCAGTGGCCAACACCGGGGCGAAGAACCTTACGTACTTCATCACCGACGGCCAGCCGACCTACTACCAGAGCGGCGAGCAGACCAACCCGACGCTGTACGGCAACGTGAAGCTCGACGACGTGGTGAAAACCAGCAACTACAAGCTGGGCAACAGCTTTGCGACTTACATCGACAGCACCCACTACCTGAGCATCAACACCTCCGGCGAGGTCGTGTTGCAGACGTACAAGAATGGCTACTGGAACTGGAACAGTCTGGGCACCATTCATGCTCAGGGTGACGGCACCTACGAGATCTCGAGCCTGGCCGGCAGCGGCAGCAGCACCTCGTCGTACACCACCGACAACTCCGCCGCCGGCTTCGCACTGCTGAGCGGTCTGTCGAACGTCGAAGCGATCGGCCTCAACAACGGCGTCAGCCTCAGCGATTTGAAACCTTACGATTCGGACAAGACGCCACAGACCAACATCGATCCGAAGGACCTGGCCAACTCGATCATCGGCCACACCGAAGCGACGATGCCGGGCAACGACACCGTCAGCGGTGGCGACGGCAACGACATCCTGTTCGGCGACCTGGTGAGCTTCAACGGCATTGCCGGCGAGGGTTATCAGGCAATGCAGGCGTTCGTGGCCAAGGAAACCGGGGTCGACGTCAGCAAAGTCACCACCAGCAACGTGCACCAGTACATCACCGAGCACTATCAGGCGTTCGATGTGTCCGGTGCCCACGACGGCAACGACACGCTGCTGGGCGGCGCGGGCAATGACATTCTGTTCGGCTCGGGCGGCAACGACTTGCTCGACGGCGGCAAGGGCAATGACATCCTGCTCGGCGGCACCGGCAACGACACGCTGATCGGCGGTCAGGGCAACGACATCCTGATCGGTGGTTCCGGTGCCGACACCTTCGTCTGGAAGGCGGGCGACACCGGCAACGACGTGATCAAGGACTTCAAGGCCAGCGAAGGCGACCGCATCGACCTGCGTGACCTGTTGCAGGGCGAGACCGGCAGCACCATCGACAACTTCCTGAAGATCACCACGGTCGACGGCGTGTCGTCGCTGCAAGTCAGCTCGGGCGGCAAGTTCAACTCGGGCGATGCCGCAGCCGCCACACCGGACGTGACGATCAAACTGGAAGGCAACAACTGGTCCACGGCCAACATTCACAACCTGATTGCCGGCAGCGATCCGACCATCAAGGTCGACCACAACAACAGCTGATGCGTGAACAACGGCCGCCCCACTGGGGCGGCCGTCACGTTTGCAGCGCTTGAACCGGTGACGATTTCGTCGGCGCACCGCATACTCGCGCGCAGTTGGCTATGCTGCTGACAGCATGACGCTGGTCCATTTCCGAGGGATGCTCAATGTTTTACGTGCAACGCGATGCGCAGGGTCAGTTGATTCGCGTGGAAGCTGCGGCCTACGCCGAGGCCACGGAAACGCTGCCGGCCGACCACCATGAAATCCAGGCCTGGTACGCCAACGAAGCCGTGGAGAACAGCCTCAAACAGCTCAAGCAGAGCGACCTGGAAATGATCCGGGTACTCGATGACCTGATTCAGGTGCTGACTCAGAAAGGCGTGATCCGCGTCACCGACCTGCCAGCGGCGGCCCAGGCCAAGTTGATGGACCGGACCCAGGCGCGGGAAGCGCTGGGCGGGTTGAGTCAGTTGATCGATGAGGATGAGGGCGGGTTGATCTGATCCGTTTGATCGCTCCCACGCGGAGCGTGGGAGCGATCAGTCAGCCCCAGGGTTTCGGTTCACCGAAGAGCTGCCCCTGAACCCCATACAACCCCATCTCGCGAATCACCGACAATTCCCCTTCCGTCTCGACCCGCTCGGCAATCAGCGGCAGATCGATGCTATGCGCCGCACGCTGGATCGCTTCGATGAACAGGCGCTTGTCGCTTTCCTGATCGATCGCCCGGATGTAGCTGCCATCGATCTTCAGGTACGCCAGCCCCAGCCGCGCCAGGTTGCCGATCATGCTGAAGCGCCCGCCGAAGCGCTGCAGGCTCAAGGAGAAACCGAGTTCACGCAGGCGCCGGGTCAATTGTTCCAGCACCGCTTGCTCCGGCAATTGTTCCTCGCCGATTTCCAGGGTCAGGCGCGCACCGAGGTTGGAATGCGCCCGCAGAATCTCGAACACTTTGTTCAACGCCTGCGGATCGGCGAGGGTCGCCGAGGACAGGTTCAGCGCCAGAGATTCTTCATGTCCGGCCATCTGTTCCAGCACCTGCTCGAGCATCAACCGGTCCAGTCGCGCGGTCCAGCCGAAGCGCTCCAGCCACGGCAGGAAGCGTCCGGCGGGAATGGTCTGGCCCTGCTCGTCGAGCAAACGCGACAGCACTTTGTAATGCAATACCAATTGCGTGTCCTGCGCCGCCACCACCGGCTGGAAGAACAGCTCGAAGCGCTGCTGATTCAGGGCCTGATCGAGCAAGCGGTGCCAGGCGTGGTGATCGTCGCCGACCTCCGCCACCAGGCTCTGATCGAGGCACGCCCAGTTCTGCTCGCCCTGCCCTTCGGCCTGGGCCAGCGCCTGATCGCCGAGGCTGAGGACCGCTTGCGGCGAATCGCAGTGAGCGAACGGCGCCAGGCCGATAGAAGCCACGGCGGGCACGTCGGTGGCGCCTGTCGCGTGCAGGCTGCTCAACGCACTGTCGAGGCTCTGCGCCAATTGCAGCGCTTCTTCACGGGTCAACCCCGGCGCCAGCACGGCGAATTCACCGCCGCGAATGCGGGTGACGAGGTTCTGGGTTTCCGGGTATTTGGCGCACTCGCGGGACAGTTGCTCGCCGACCGCTTTCAACAATTCATCGGTGCGCTGACCGCCGAGGCGCTGGTTGAGACCGGCCAGGTCCTTGACCCGCAACAGCAGCAGATAACCGGAACTGGCTTGCTCCGGGTTGCTCACCCGCGCATTCAGCTGCATCTCGAAATAACGCCGGTTGGCCAGCCCCGTGAGGTTGTCCTGATAGGACTCGGTGCGCAGTTTTTCACTGCGTTCGGCCTGCTCCTGGAACAGCGCCTTGAGCTTCTCGACCATCTGGTTCATGGCCAGCACCACGCGGCGCAATTCAGGCGTGCGCGGCAGATCCGGCAGGCTGAGGAATTCGCGGCGGGCGATGGCGTGGGATTGTTTGACCATGTAATCCAGCGGCTTCAATTGCCGACGCAGCAACAGCGCGCCCAGCACCGCACTCACCGCCCCGCAGACCAGCAACCAGCCAAGGCTGCCGAGCGCGCTTTGCCAGAGCTTGGCCAGGGCGAACATCGGGTGGCTGACCACCTCGACCCGCGCCGCCTGCTCCCAGCCACGACTGACCAGCGCATCGCCACCGGCCGGTTCCAGGCCGATCAGTCTGACGAACCAGTCCGGCACGTTGGTGACCGCCGGAATGCCGTTGCGCTCGACAATGGTCTGGTCGGTCTTCAGATCGACCACGCGGATGCTCGAGTAATAACCGCTGTCGAAGATCGAGCTGACCAGCAGCTCGACCATCGCCGGGTCATCGATGTTCGGCGTCAACGACAGCGCCAGCGCCGTGGCCGCATCCTGGGCGTGGGAGCGCAACTGGTTGACGTACTGGGTGCGCGAGCTCTCCAGACTGACCATGAAGCTGCCGGTGAAGGCGACCACCAGGAACAGACATATAGCGATCAACAGCTGTTTGAACAAAGACATCTGAGCGCGTGCTCCTAGTTAGTCGTCTCGACCGGAAATCCTTCGGCCTGCATTTTCTTCAACACATCCTGCCAGCGTGACAGGCGTTTGGTGTCACCGACCTTCTTGTTGCCCTTGGCGCCCGGCAGGTACAGCCCTTCGGCATTGAAAGAGTAGACCGGCAGCAAATCGGTTCGCTCGGCGGCCGGCTTGATCGGGTCGATCAGGCTGTCGAGCACCAGCGGCATGGCGTCAGGGCTGGAATAGTAAGTCAGGACCATGTGCGCGCGGTTCTGGCGCAGGGCCTTGACGTAGGTGATGCGTAACTTGTCACTGGCCACACCGAGGTGGCGCAGGCTGAAATACTTGGCGATCGCGTAGTCTTCGCAGTCGCCGGCGCCTTTCCACAAGGCCTCGATGGGGGTTTCCCAATAATCGACCTCGTGCCACAGATCGATGTCTTCGACGTAGCGCATCTGTTTGTTGAAAAACAGGTTCACCACTTTGAGCTTTTCCATCTCGCTGACCTGCTTCTGCGTGGCCAGCAGATTCTGCCAGGCATCAATCCGCTGTTGCCCTGCGCCCAACGGCCCGTACAGTGCCGTGGCCTTGCGGCTGATCGCGGAAAAATCCCAATCGGCATGCAGGCCGCCCAGCATGATGCCGGCCAGCAGCAGCGCGCCGGCAAGCCAGCGCGCAATCCGTGGGATTACGTAACGTACCGCCAATGCAAGGCATCCAGGGCAGAGAGGAAAGCGCTTGATGGTGAAGGTTAGCCCAGCAAAAAACAATGGCACCATGAGATCATCGCTGCCGCGCTAAACTTCAGATGTGACAGGGTTCTTCTACACGGTTTGACAACCTGTAGAGCAATCACTAGTGTCCTTTGGATCCAAATCCGCAGTCATAGGGTGTGCAGTTGTGACCCAAAAGCCCAAGCCACTCCACAGCATCAAAGTCGACGGCCCGATTCCCGCGCATCTGGCGCGCTCGGTCATCGAAGAAACCCTGCGCGCCGCCATTCTCGACGGGCGCCTGCCCTGCGGCACCGCCGTGCGCCAGCAGGACTTGGCCGACCTGTTCGGTGTCAGCCGCATGCCGGTGCGCGAAGCCTTGCGTCAACTTGAGGCCCAGGGCCTGCTCAACGTCACTGCCCACAAGGGCGCCGTGGTCGCACCGCTGATTCAGGGTGACGCAACGGAAACCTACGAGCTGCGCATTCTGCTGGAGTCCGAAGCGCTGCGCCAGTCGATCCCGCTGCTGACCCCGGCCGACCACGAGCGCGCGGCCGGTTTCATCGAAGAACTGGAAAACGAACACGACTACACCGAAATCGGTCGGCTCAACCGTCTGTTTCACATGGCGCTCTACAGCAAGGCGCCCAATGGCCGATTGCTGCGGCTGGTGGAAGACGGCTTGAATGAAGAAGAACGCTTCCTGCGCTTCAACCTCGAGGCCATGGGCCTGGGCAAAATCTCCCAGGACGATCACCGCGCGTTGTTGCAGGCGGTGAAAGAGCGTGACACCGCGCACGCCGTGACACTGCTGGAGCAGCACCTCAACCGCGGTGTCGAGGTCATCACCCGTTACCTCGCCAGCTCCGCCGGCCAAAGCCGCAAAGCGGCGCACTGAATCCTCCCTCCCGGGTGAGCCTCCACTCACCCGGCGAATAACCCGCTTACAAATCCCCCCACCCGTCACGGTCATTTGCCGTGGCACATCGACGCCTGCGCTCTAACCTCCCTTCTGCTTTGAACAGCCCGGAATTTGCACCGCAAGGAAGTCATTTTCGACGATAGCCGCGGCGCCGATTTACGCGCACCCTTGAATCGCCAACCCAATATAGAACGGGGACGCGCCGCCCCGGCAGCAGTCCCCGCACCAGGAACCTACGGAAGGAGCCTTGTCACGGGAACAGGAAGAAACGGCGCTCTTACAGCCCGACTTCATCCCCTCATATCAATTCGATTACTTAATTTGAAAGTTGCTTCGAGTGAGGCATTCACTCTTGTCGTTCAATTTTGGCCATTAAACGCCGAAAGGAGCAACTACGCCCAAATAAAACTTAACTTATAAGTTTTATCAGCCCCACTCATACTTCAAAAACAGCCAACTAAAAATAATTAAAAATAAACTTGTTAAGTTGTTTTGCGATGTATTAGTTTTTCTTCGCCGAGTTTGGATCCGAAATCACCAACCCGGCACAACCTTGCGCTACGGCCGGGTTCGCGGCGGTTTATCCGTCCGCTGCTGTCCCGGGCCCTTCAGACATTGCCTGTTTTCATCGAAACCGAATGAGGCTGTCGTTCGCCTGGAGAAACTTGCTCAACGTTGTTAGCGATTAATTGAGCAATCCTTATTCCCTATTAACCAGAGTCTCGCAACCATGCCAACTAAAGAGCAACTTACACTGAAGAAAGCCGAACTCAGCATTCATCCGATCTTCTCCGAGATCGATTCTTTGGCGACATTGCGCCGGTTTATGGAGTCCCATGTATTTGCCGTCTGGGACTTCATGTCGCTGACCAAACGCCTGCAGCAGGAACTGACTTGCACTCGCCTGCCGTGGTTACCGCCACGAGATCCGCACGCAGCAAGACTGATCAACGAAATCGTGCTCGGGGAAGAATCTGACGATCGGCTGTCACACGGGCATTACAGTCACTTCGAACTGTACCTCGATGCGATGCGCGAAGTCGGTGCGGACACGACAGCCGTGGAACGCTTCGTCACGCTGCAGCAGGAGGGCGTGAGTTACGACGTCGCCCTGCAAAGCGTCGAGGTCGATCCGGCCGCTGCGCGGTTCGTCCGCGACACTTTGCACACCGCACTGCATGCACCCGGTCACAGCGTTGCTGCCGCATTCCTGCACGGTCGCGAGAGCGTGATCCCGACCATGTTCCAGCGCATGCTCGATGCCTGGGGCATTGGCGTCGAGCAGGCGCCGACCTTCCGTTACTACCTCGAGCGACACATCGAGGTCGACTCCGAAGACCACGGCCCGGCGGCGGAGCAACTGCTGGACCGACTGGTGGACGGCGATCCGCAGCGCGAAGCCGAGGTCTACGCCAGCGCCATCGCCGCCGTGGAAAGCCGCATCGCCCTGTGGGACGGCCTGCGCCTGAGCATGCGCGAACCGCTGGCGGAGGTGGCCCAATGAACGCCGCCGACTACCAGTCTTTCGCCGACGCCTGGGAAAGCCGCGCGACCATCCGCACCCGGCCGCGCCGCGTGCTGGAGGACGATGCGCGGCTGATCTATCCGCTCAGCCGCCAGCCGTTGGTGCTCAGCGAAACCTTCCTGCGCGAATGCCCGCAGCAGCGTGATTTCGCCCTGGTGCAGACGTTGTACAAATTCATCAACGACGTGGTGATTTTCGAGACCGAGATCGTCGACAAGACCGCGCGAAGCATCGCCAAGAACCGCTTCGCCGTGCCCTTCCCGTTCGCCTGTCGCTACGACGCCATGACCGTGGTGGTGGACGAGGATTACCACGCGCTGGTGGCGATGGATTTCATGCAGCAGACCGTGGCCATGACCGGCATCGAGCCGATCGAGTTGCCGAATGAAATCGAACTGAGCCGGGCGATTCCGGCCGCCGTCGAACTGGCCCCGCAACACCTGCGCAGCGCCGTGGAGCTGATCTGCGTGGCCATCGCCGAAAACACCGTGACTGGCGATGTCGCGGCGTTCGCCCGGGACGACACGGTCAAGCCATCCATCAAGGGCCTGATGGCCGACCACTTGCTCGACGAAGGTCGCCATTCGAGTTTCTGGGCGCGGATGGTGCGCATCTACTGGCACACCGCGAGTGATGCGGATCGCGACTGCATCGCGCAGATCCTGCCGGTGTTCATCGGCCATTACCTGACCAACGACATCCAGAAGTCCTTCGACCTGCGCCTGATCGATGCCCTGCCGGTCAACGACGCAACCCGCCGCGCACTGAAAGACGAGATGGCCGGGCTGGCCTTCCCGATCAATCGCCACCACCCGCTGGTGGGCAACATCGTGCGGTTTTTCCAAAACAGCTCGCTGCTCGACACACCGTGCGTGCAGCACGCCCTGCGCGATTACCTGGTTTGACAAGGAGGCTGACATGAGACGTCTCGACATTTTGCTGAGGGGCCGCAGCCAGGCCTTGACCGACCTGGCGCAGGAGCTCGAACAACACGGTCATTCATTGCTGACGGAGATTGCTCCGTCGGTGGATCTGGTGATCGATGACGGCAGTCTTGCGCCGCAGGATTACGGCACCACATCGCAGCTGAACTTGCGCCTGGGCATTGGTGCAACGGGCATCGGCGGACTGCCGGTGCTCGATCTGCTGTGCCTCTGCAACACGACACTGCTGAGCCGCGTGCCCATCGCCGACGAACCGTCCGGCAATGGTCAGGCCCTGCGCCAGCGAACACTGGCGCAGGTGGTGGACGAAGTGGCGCTGCTGGTCAGCCGTTTCTCCCGCGACGCCGAGTATTTCCAGCACGCGACAGCGGCCCGTGCGCCGGACTTCGAACAGGTGGAAAACCTGCTGTTTCTCGACGGCCTGGCCTACGTCCATCGCCTGAATGTCACGGCCAATCCGGCCTTGCTGCAACAGGCGCAGATCCCGGTGATCGAGCGGCTGCAACAGAGTCTGATCGAGCACGCGGAGCGCCCGGCGCTGCACCTCGCCGAGCAGTCGATCAGCTACCGCCAGTTGCATGCTCACAGCCGAGCGATCCAGCAACGCTTGCTGGCCATGCTGGAGACACAACCGCAACCCTGGGTCGTGGGAATTTGCCTGCCGAAATGCGATGCGCTGTTTGCTTCGATCCTGGCGATTCTCGGCAGCGGTGCGGTGTACCTGCCGCTGGAGCCGAGCCATCCACTTCAGCGCCAGCAGTACATTCTGGAAAACGCCGGGGCGGTGCTGTTGCTGCACGACGGCGAACACCCGCTGAGCGGTTCGATGCCGGGACTGGATGTCTGCCGCATCGACTGCACCGACGCCGATCTGTCGCAACCGTTGATGCGTCGTCGGCCCGAGCTCGATGCGCCGTGCATGGCGCTCTACACCTCGGGCACCACCGGGCATCCGAAGGGTGTGCTGCTGAGTCAGGCAAATCTTGCGCACTTCACCGCGTGGTACGCCGACTACGTGCAGTTGCACGCCGAGAGCCGAGTGCTGCAGTTCTCTTCGCTGAGTTTTGACTCGTCGCTGATCGATATTTTCCCGAGCCTGCTCGAAGGCGCGGAACTGGTGGTGCCCGACGACAACCAGCGCCGCGATCCGCTGCAACTGGTGGCGCTGATTCGCCGTCGGCAACTGACCCACGCGTTCCTGCCGCCGGCGCTGTTGAGCATCCTGCCGCTGGAGCAACTGCAAAGTGTCGGGCGGATCATGACTGGCGGCGACGTCTGCGAGCCGTTCGTGATCGAACAACTGACGCGCCAGGGCAAACTGTACAACCTCTACGGCCCGACCGAAGCCACGGTGCTGATCACCGCGCGGCAACTGCAACCGGGCGACAGCAATCGCACGCTCGGCGGACCGATTGCCAACAGTCGGGTGCTGATCCTCGATGACGACCTGCAACCGGTGCCGGAGCAAACGGTGGGCGAACTGTTCATCGTCGGCCCCGGCGTGTGCCTGGGTTACTTGAACAATCCACAGCAGACCGCCGAGCGCTATCTGGACCTGGAGTTGCCGGATGGTCAGCGTCTGCGCGCCTACCGCAGCGGCGACATGGCCAAGTGGGGCGAGGACGGCATCGAACTGTGCGGACGGCGCGACAATCAGGTGAAGATCCGCGGCTTCCGGGTCGAGCCGGAGGAGATCGAACGGTGCCTGCGCGAGAGTCAGCTGTATCGGCAGATCGCGGTGGTGATCGACAGTCAGCGACGGATTCTGGCGTTCCTCGCCCAGCCGCAATCGGATGCCGCGCGCGAGTCGCTGAAAGCTCACGCACAGCAGTTTTTGCCCGACTACATGCAACCGGTGGCATGGACGGAACTGCCGAACATGCCGTTCGCCGCCAACGGCAAAGTCGACCGAAAAGCCTTGCTGGAATTGCCGGTCAGCGTGCAGGACAGCGGCCCCAAATGCCTGCCGGCCAACGCCGACGAAGCGCTGCTGCTGGAGATCTGGGGCGAGTTGCTAGAGCTGCCGACCAGCGATATTTCCACCGACGAAAGCTTCTTCAATCTCGGCGGTCACTCGATTCTGCTGTCACGCATGCTCCTGCGTCTGCGGGAGGAATTCGGTCGCAGCATCTCGATCAACCGCTTCATCGAACTGCCGACCATCGCCAAGCTCGCCACCCTGGTGCGCGGCACCGATGACAGCGCGGTGCTCAGCGCTCAGGCGATGGCCGACGCCGAGCGAGCGCTGGAAATCGAGCCGTTGCCGATCAGCCGCATGGGCGATGTGCACAAGGTGATCGTCACCGGCGCCAACAGTTTTGTCGGTGTGCACATCGTCGAGGCGCTGCTGGGATGGGGCGCCAGCGAGGTGGCGTGTCTGGTGCGCGACGGCGGCGGGCAAACCGCGGCGCAGCGCTTTGCCCAAGCGCTGCGAGAGAACCGGCTGGAGCATCTGGACCTGAGTCGGGTGCGAGTCTATTCGGCGGACATCACCCGGCCGCAACTGGGCCTGGCCAATGAGGATTTCGAGCGACTGGATCGTGAGTTCGGCGCGCTGGTGCACAACGCGGCCAACGTCAATCACGTCCTCGACTACGAGTCGCTGGCGGCGGACAACGTCGAGCCGATTTTCGAACTGCTGCGGCTGTGCGAAGGACGCAGCAAGAAGGTGTTCAATTTCGTCTCGACGCTGTCGGCCTCCAGCACCGTCGACGACGCAGGCCGGGTGCTGGAACTGCCCGCCGCACCGACGGCGCCGATCTACATCCGCAACGGCTACAACCTGTCGAAATGGGTCGGCGAGCGCATCCTCGAACGGGCCCGGGAGCGTGGGGTGCGGGTCAATCTGTATCGACCCGGCAACATCAGTTTCAACAGCCTCAGCGGCGTGTGCCAGCCGCACAAGAACCGTTTGATGCTGATGCTCAAGGGCTCGATCCAGCTCGGTCAGGTGCCGGCCTTTGCACTGAATTTCGACCTGATGCCGGTGGACTTTCTCGCCCGTTTCATCGCCTTCCACGCCAGCCGTTATTCGCCCGAACGGGCGGTGTTCAACCTGCACAACCCGGAGCCCCTGAGCTGGGATGCCTACGTCGCGTCGTTCCGCGAAACCGGCAGCGAGTTTTCGCTGGTCAGCGTCGCCGACTGGCAACAGCAACTGGGCCGGGTCGATGCCGACAACGCGCTGTTCGGCGTGCTCGGTTTCTATCTCAACGGCTTCGAGGAAGACATCGGCGACATCTCCCTGATCGGCCACGCCAACGCCCAGGCCGGCGTGCAGCAGATGGGCGCGCACTACCCGGAAAAATCCCCGGCGCTGCTGCGTCGCGGCTGCGAGTACCTGAAAGAAATCAACTTCATCTGACTCATCAACCAAGGAGCAACACCATGAGCAATCTGCAACCCGACACCCTGATCAAGAATCCTCACGGCTGCCACGTCGTGTCTTCGGTGGAAGTGCCGGTGGACGCCAATGAGGTGTGGTCGGTAGTGGGCAAATTCGACGGTTTCGACCGTTTCATTCCGGCGCTGTCGCACATCGAAATGACCGGCGAAGGCGTGTCTTCGCTGCGCAAGAAGTTCTTCAAGGATGGCAACATCGTGGTCGAGCAACTCAACTCTCGGGACGACCAGGCGCTGAGCATGACCTGGACCACGATCTACAACACCCTGGGCGTGGCCAATCTGTGGGCGGCGATGAATGTAGAGTCGCTGGGCGCGGGCAAGTCGCGGGCAACCTGGACGATCATTGCCGAACCGGCCAGCGGTGGGCCCGAGGCACTGCCGGGGTTCAAGGACTTCGTGCAGGGCTTTGCCGATGATGCGATGGGCAATGTGCTGAAGCTGTTTGTGTAAGGTTTCAGTTCTGCGGTGATTGAGCCACCGCTATCGCTGGCAAGCCAGCTCCCACAGGTTCCCGGTCGGTCACAAATGTTGTGTGCGCCAGAAATCCTGTGGGAGCGGGCTTGCCCGCGATGAACGATCGCGGTCTGACTTGGTGTCAGATCTTGAAGCTGTCGACCAGTTGCTTCAAACGGTTGGCCTGCTGCGACAACGCATCGCAATCCTTCAACGTTTCATTGAGGTTGGCCACGCTCTGCTGGTTCAGCAGGTTGATCTGGTTGACGTCGACGTTGAGGGTTTCCACCACGGCAGTCTGTTCCTCGGTAGCGGCAGCCACCGACTGGTTCATGCCGTCGATTTCGCCGATGCGCTGGGTCACGCTGACCAGACGCAGACCGGCCTGGTTCGCCACTTCAACGGTCTCCTCGCTGGACGCCTGACTGGCGTTCATGGTGGTCACCGCTTCGCGGGAGCCGACCTGCAGCGAAGTGATCATCTTGTGGATCTCTTCCGCCGATTCCTGGGTGCGGTGAGCGAGATTGCGCACTTCGTCCGCCACCACCGCAAAACCGCGTCCGGCTTCACCGGCCCGGGCCGCTTCGATGGCCGCGTTGAGCGCCAGCAGGTTGGTCTGCTGGGAGATGCCTTTGATCACGTCGAGAATGTGGCCGATGTTGTCGGTGCTCGCATTCAGGGTTTCGATCTGGGTGCACGACAGGCTGATCTTCTGCGACAGCTCGGTCATGGCCTGAATCGTCTGCTCGACCACCTGACGACCGTCATCGGCCTGCTCGCTCGCGCCGCTGGCGTGTTGCGAAGCATCGGCGGCGTTACGGGCGATTTCCTGGGTGGCGGCACCCAGCTGATTGATCGCCGCAGCCACGCTGTTGGTGCGCGCGCTTTGCTCGTCGGAGCCGATGATCGAGGCGTTGGACGATGCCATCACCCGTTGCGACAGGTCGTGTACGTGGCGAGTCGCCGACGACACTTCGGAAATCGAGGCGTGAATCCGCTCGACGAACTGGTTGAACGAACTGCCCAGTTCGCCGAACTCGTCCTTGCTTTCCACCACCAGGCGGCGTGTCAGGTCGCCTTCACCCTGGGCGATGTCCTGCATCGCACGGCCCATGGTGATCAGCGGACGCATCAGCACGGTGATCAGCAGGCTCAGGAACACCGCAATCGCGCCGACGGCGACGAACATTGCGATCAGTGCCGAGGTGCGGAACTGGCTGAGTGCGGCGTAGGCCTTGTCGCGGTCGATCGACAGACCGATGTACCACTCGGCATTCGGCAGACCGGCGACCGGAGTGAACGACAGGATGCGTTCCTGGCCGTTGAGCACCACGTTCTGGTTGCCCTTCTCGATACGCACACCGGCGTTCGGGTAGATGTCCTTGAGGTTCTTCATCACCTGGTCTTTGTCCGGGCTGACGATCACCTGACCGTCACCGCTGACCAGGAACGCGTGGCCCAGGCCGCCGAAGTCCACCGAGTTGATGATCTTCACCAGGGTTTCCAGACTCAGGTCACCGCCGACTACGCCGAGCAGCTCGCCGTTCTTTTTCACCGGCATGGCGATGGTCACCACCAGACCGCCAACGGCGGCCATGTACGGCGGGGTCAACATGGTCTGGTCAGCGGCCACGGCCTGCTTGTACCAGGGACGCTGACGCGGATCGTAACCGTCCGGCATCTTCGCGTCAGGGCGCTGGGTGAACACGCCGTTGGCCTGACCGACGTAGGTGAACTGGAAGTTCGAGGTGAAGGCCGGTTGATCGACCAGGCCCGGGAAGTCGGCGTTTTTGCCTTGATGGGCAACGTTCTGCGCGAGGTTTTCCAGTACCAGAATCCGCCCGCTCATCCAGTTCTGCACACTGCTGGCGGTCAGGTCACCGGCCTGCTGGACGGAAGACTGGAGGTTCTGGCGAATGGTGTTTCGCTGCAGATAGTCGTTGTACAACGTGAACAGCGCGAACGCCAGGACCACGACGCCCGAGGCGGCCAGCAGGATTTTATGGCTGAACTTGAGATTCATTTCATGGGACTTCTTATGCGAAAAGTGGGGATGCGTTCCGGATGCAACATTCCATGTACAGCGCAGGCAGCGTTCTGACGGCTGCTCTACTTTGGTGCACGCATGTCTCACCAGTCTGTCGGCACGCTTTGGAGAAAACTTAGGGTTTTGCAGGAAATGGATGGCATTTCTGCCAGATTCCCGCCGGACGGCGTATTAGAGCGGTCGCCTCTGCTTTTTTGATGAGCGTTTTGCAGCGCCGGTTGCAAATTCTGTAACCCTTGATGACAATGCGACTAATTATCATTTGTGACGTTCGGGCTGTCGCGTTCATGTCCTCACCTGAGTTGGCTGTACAGGCGCTTTACACGAGTCATCACGGCTGGCTCAACGGCTGGTTGCGCGCTCGGCTGGGCAATGCTGCCGATGCGGCGGATCTGGCCCAGGACACCTTCGTTCGCCTGTTGCAGCGCACCGAGCGCCTGGAACTCAAGGCACCCCGCGCGTTTCTGCGCACGGTTGCCCGGGGATTGGTGATCGACCATTGGCGCCGTGAGGAAATTGAACGCGCCTATCTGGAAACCATCGCCCATTTGCCTGAAGCCGAAACTCCGAGTGCCGAATCCCGCGCCTTGGTGATCGAACTGCTCGAGGGCATCGCCCGCATGCTTGAAGGCTTGAAGCCAAAAGTGCGTCAGGCATTTCTGCTGGCTCAGTGCGAAGGTTTGACCCACAAACAGATTGCCGAGCAGATGGGGCTGTCCCTGCGTTCGGTGGAGCGCTACGTCGCCGACGCGCTGTTTCACTGCTACATGTTGCGGTATGAAAGCTGATGCCTGTGGATAACCTCTCGCTTGGCCGACGCGCCGAGCCACCGCAACAAGTCGTACGACAGGCCATTCACTGGCTCCTGCGTCTGCGCAATAACCATGGCAACCCGCGCCTGAATCGCCAGTGCGAACAATGGCGCGCTGAACACCATGATCACGAACTGGCCTGGCAGCGGGTGCAGTCTCTGCAAGCCGAACTGACCCACAATCTGCGCGCCGTGCCCGGTGCGCAGGTGGCGTTCAACACGCTGGAAAACAGTGCGCAGGGGTTGGGTCGACGTCAGGCCTTGAAGCTATTGTCCGGCGCGCTGCTGATGGGCTCGGCGGGATGGCTGGCCAGCGACACTTCCGTCTGGCAACAGTGGCGTGCCGACTATGCCACCGCCACGGGCGAACGCCGTGGCTTCCAGTTGCCGGACGGCACGCGGATCGAGCTCAACACCGCCAGCAGCGTGGATCTCGATTACACCGCACAGCAACGGCTGATCAAACTGACCCGCGGCGAAATCATCGTCACCTGCGGCGGTGCCGATGAAGGTGCGCCGTTTGATCGACCGCTGCGGGTGCAGAATCTTCATGCCAGTTACGAACCGTTCAACGCTCGATTCATCCTGCGCCAGGAAGAGGGTTGCACCCGCCTGAGCGTTACCAGTGGCCGGGTCGCGATTCATTCCGCTGGCAACTCGACGGAGGCCATCGCCGGTCAGAGCTACCTGATCGATCACCATCAAGTTCGCCCGGCGCCGGCGTTGGACATGGACGCCGGTGCCTGGGTCGACGGGTTGATCGTGACCCGCAACATGCGGCTGGGCGACTTCCTCAGCGAAGTCGGCCGGTATCGTCAGGGGTTTCTGAGCTGTGCGTCGGACATCGCGGATTTGCGCCTCTCCGGCGTGTTCCGTCTTGAGGACACCGACAAGCTGTTGGCGATCCTGCCGCAGACCCTGCCGGTGCAATTGCGCTACCGCACCCGTTGGTGGGTGACGCTGGAGTCTGTGGCCTGAAAGTATTTTGGCGGGTTTTCGCGGCAAGTCCGGCTTAGTCAGTAAGCACTTCAACTCAGCCTTCGCGACTGCCTACGGAAACCTACAATGACTGCGCGCGTTACCTGTAAGAACCCTCTGAATTTCTCTGCCGAATCCGGCCTGTTGCGCCACGCCGTTCGGGCGGCGCTGTTTTCTACTGCACTGGGCGTTGGCGTGCTGCCGAGCCTGAGCATGGCGGCCAATGCCAGCGAGGTCAGCAGCCACCGCTACAACATCGCCCCCGGACCGCTGGGCGATGCGCTCAACCAGTTCGCGCGTGAGGCGGGCATCACGTTGTCGATGACGCCGCAGCAAACCCAGGGCCGGCAGTCTCCGGGTGTGCAGGGCGAGTATTCGACCGATCAGGCCCTGAGCCACTTGCTCGGCGGCTCGGGCCTGGAGGCGATCAGCCAGGACGGCAGCAGCTATGTGTTGCGCTCGGTCGCAGAAACCGAAGCGCTGGCCCTGCCGACCACCGACATCAAAGGCTTCGCCCTCGGCAACGCACTGGGCAGCATGGACGGCTATAACGCGACGCACAGTCAGATCGCCACCAAGACCAGTACCGCGCTGCTGGAAACTTCGCAAAGCGTGTCCGTGGTCACCCGCGAGCAAATGGATGACCAGGGCTCGCAAACCGTGTCCCAGGCCATGCGTTACACCCCCGGCGTGCTGACCAATCCTTACGGCGCCACGCACCGTTACGACTATGTGGCGATGCGCGGCTTCAACGATGGCTCGGTGGACAACATCTACCTCGACGGCCTCAAGTCGATGGGCGACAGCGGCACCTACAGCACCATGCAGGTCGACCCGTATTTCCTCGAGCGTGTCGATATCCTGAAGGGCCCGTCGTCGGTGCTGTACGGCCGCAGCTCGCCGGGCGGTCTGGTGGCGCTGACCAGCAAGAAGCCGCTGTACGAGGCCTATCACCAGGTTCAAGCCACCGTCGGCACTCAGGGCCAGCGCGGTGTCGGTTTTGACTTCAGCGGACCGGTCGATGACGACAAGCGCATCGCCTATCGTCTGATCGGATTGACGGATCAGTCCGACACGCAATTCGACCACAACAAGGAAAAGCGCTTCGCCCTCGCGCCGACCGTCAGCATCGATTTCAGCGAAGACACCTCACTGACTCTGCAAGCGTATCTGCAGCATGACCCGGACGGCGGCTATCACGGTGGCGTGCCGGCCGACGGCACGATTCATCAACGCAACGGTAATCGTATCTCGCCGCACTTCTTCGAAGGCGAGCCGGGCATCGATGGCTACTCCCGTGATCAGCAGTCGTTCGGTTACCAGTTCGAACACCGCTTCAACGACGTCTTCACCGCGCGGCAGAACTTCCGCTACCTCGACTCCAAAGTGAACATGGATCAGGTGTACGCCTATGGCTGGACGTCGCCGACCAGCAACGAACTGAATCGCTACTACACCGGCGGTAACGAGCGCCTCCATGCGTTCATCGTCGACAACATGCTCCAGGCCGAATTCTTCACCGGCGCGACCAAGCACACAGTGCTGATGGGTGCGGATTACCAGCGGCGCAAAACCGTGGTCGACTGGACCAGCGGCGGTCTAGCGCCGATCAACGCGTTCAACCCGGTGTACGGCAATTCCGCTATTACACCGTACGGCGAGACCAGCTATCTGCGGCGCCTGGAGCAGACCGGCGTTTACCTGCAAGACCTGATCGAAATGGACAAGTGGCGCTTCTCGCTGGGCCTGCGTCAGGACTGGGTGGAAACCTCCGACGAAAACCGCATCGCCGAAGCGGGCCGCCCGGTCGGCACCGAGATCAATGATCGACGCACCAAGCTCACCGGCCGTGCCGGCGCGCTGTATCTGTTCGATAACGGGCTTGCGCCGTACATCAGCTATTCCGAGTCGTTCAATCCGAACTCCTACGCGGACAGTGCCGGCAATCCTCTCGCACCGACCGATGGAACGCAGTGGGAAGTGGGCCTGAAGTATCAGCCGCCGGGCACCGACAATCTGTTCACCGCCTCCTTGTTCCACATCGATCAGGAGAACCTGGCGACCAAACTGCCGCAGGAAAACTTCTATCGCGCTGTTGGCGCTGTTCGCTCTCAAGGCCTTGAACTGGAAGCGCACATGCAGTTGACCGACAACCTGAAAGTCCTCGGCAGCTACACCTTCACCGACATTGAATACTCGAAGTCGATGACCAGTACCTTGAGCACACCGACCAATGTGATCGAGAACAAAGGCAACTCGCCAACCCAGGCACCGCGGCACATGGCATCGCTGTGGGCGGACTACAAGTTCGACAGCGCGGCACTCGATGGTCTGCGACTGGGCGGTGGTGTGCGGTATGTCGGCTATAGCTGGGCGGATGCAGAGAACACCATGAAGGTGCCGTCCTACACATTGTTCGACGCATCGATTGGCTATGACCTCGGCAAGGTCGGTTTGAAGGGTGTCGACGTACGCCTGAATGCGAACAATCTGACCAACGAATCCTACGTGGCCTCCTGCGCAAGTCTGGACTTCTGCTACATGGGCGAAGAGCGCAACGTCGCCGCGACGGTCAGTTACCAGTTCTAAGCCTTTGTCTTGTGCATGAAAAAGCCAGCCCCTGATTTCAGGGGCTGGCTTTGTCGTATCTGTGGGGGAATTTTCATGCGTTCGTTTCTGGTTTTGTTGCACCGGTATATCGGGTTGGCCACGGCGGTTTTTCTGCTGCTGGCAGGGGTTACCGGGAGCATTCTGGCGTTCAACCATGAGCTGGATGAGTGGTTGAATCCGGAGTTTTACGCAGCTTCGGCCGAGGGGGCGAAACTACCGCCAGGTGAGCTGGTGGATGCGGTGCAATCGTTACATCCGAAGTTGCAGGTCTGGTACATGGAGTACCCGAACGAGGCAGGCCACACGGCATTGCTGGCGGCGGTTCCACGGAATGATCCGGCGACGGGCGAACCGTTTAAAGAACGCAATGAAGTGTTCTACCTTGATCCGGTGAGCGGAGAGCAAAAAGGTCAGCGTTACTGGGGCGAGTGCTGTTTCCAGCGTGAGAACTTCGTTCCGTTCATTCTTGAGTTTCACTACAACCTGACACTGCCCGGTAACTGGGGTTTGCTGTTGATGGGGTTGGTGGCCATCGCCTGGGTAATCGATTGCTTCATCGCCCTCTGGCTGACGTTGCCGCGGGGTAAACCGTTCTGGAAGAAGTGGTCGAACGCCTGGAAGATTAAGGGCGGGCATGCCTATCGGCTCAACTTCGATCTGCATCGAGCGGGGGGCTTGTGGCTGTGGTTGTTATTGCTGCCGATAGCCATCAGCAGCGTAGCGATGAACCTGCCGAGCCAGGTTTTCAAACCGGTGGTGTCGTTGTTTTCTCCGATTGAACCGAGCGTGTATGAAGCCCGAGGACGAATGCCTGCCGAAGAGCTGGGGATCACTCGATTGAGTTATCAACAGGCATACGAAAGGGCACAGCAGGAGGGGAAAAGGTTGGGGCTGACAGCGGCGATCGGCGAGTTGTATTACAGCTTTGAGTACAACTTCTACGGTGCGGGGTTTGGACAGCATGACACCGAGGCCCACGGCAAATCCTGGTTGTTCTTCCACGGTACTGACGGACGATTATTAGGGCAGGAGATCGCAGGAGAAGGGACGTTGGGAGAGCAGTTTTATCGGTTGCAGTTGCCGATACATGGGGGGCGGATCATAGGTTTCACCGGGCAAGTGATGATCGCAGTATTGGGTGTTCTGATTGCGGGGTTGTCGGGGACTGGCGTCTACATCTGGTGGCGCAAATGGCAGGCTCGTCGGAGCAGCAAGGCACGCAGAGCGGTTTGAAGACAGGTTTTTGGTGTCCCCTGAAACGACAAAACCCCTGTCTGCTTTAGCAGACAGGGGTTTCGGAATTCAATCTTGACGATGACCTACTCTCACATGGGGAAACCCCACACTACCATCGGCGATGCATC
>NZ_JBQEQB010000041.1:0-23520 GCF_052046055.1 Pseudomonas sp. 22082 | reverse complement strand
CCACTCAGCCTGCCGACGGGCCCTGCGATCAAAAGCGGTACTCGAGCTAACGCTCATCGTTTTGAGTGGGGAGGAGCGGGCCGTGTTCGGCTTTGGTTTTGTGGTGGGTTTACCCCTCGCCCCAGCCCTCTCCCTACGGGCGGTCCGACGTTTCGGGAGGGCTAGGGTGAGGGGGGGGTCTTGATCTGGCTTCTGCTTTGGCTTTGGCCCTGGCTTGTGATTTTTTGCCCCTTCGGCAGGCCGAGCGGAGGTGTCCATCAGGGGGTAGGCGCGTAGCGCCGTGCGGCGAAGCCGCATACATCGAGAGGAGGTGCAGCGAAGCAAACCGTAGGCGATGCCCCCTGGTGGACACCGTAGCGAGGGAACACTGAGCCTAAGCGAAGTGCCGTACGCCGGGGCAAAAGCCTTTTGGTTCCTTTTTGCTGGGCCGGCACTCCGGCGTTTGAAAAAGGGACTCGTTGTAAGAGCGAAACCGCCAGCGGCAGCGCCCGAAGCAACGGATATACACCCAAAACAAAAATCCCAGACAAACAAAAACGCCCGGCATTAAGCCGGGCGTCTTGTATTGACTTGATTAGCGAGCGCGGTAAGTAATACGCCCTTTGCTCAAGTCATAGGGCGTCAGCTCGACGCGCACTTTGTCACCGGTAAGAATACGAATGTAGTTCTTGCGCATCTTGCCGGAAATATGCGCGGTTACGACGTGCCCATTTTCCAACTCCACACGAAACATGGTGTTGGGCAGGGTGTCGACGACAGTGCCTTCCATTTCGAAGCTGTCTTCTTTCGACATGCAGTAAAGCCCTCGGTATCCAATGAATGGCCCGGTGCAACTGCGCCAGGCAAAAGCGGCGTGCATTGTGCCCGAAAAATGGGGTTTACGCCAAGGGGTTTAGGGTCTGCATTCAGTTCAGGATGACCCAGCGCTGATTAATGAGCAGTTCGATGGGCCGATATTGGGTCTTGTAGTTCATCTTTTTGCAGTTTTTGATCCAATAGCCCAGGTACACCGCTTCAAGCCCCAGGCGTTGGGCTTCGGCGATTTGCCAGAGGATGGCGTAGCGCCCCAGGCTGCGGCGTTCTTCCTGCGGTTCGTAAAAGGTGTAGACCGCGGACAGGCCGTTGGGCAGCAGGTCGGTGACGGCGACTGCAAGTAACCGTCCGTCGAGCCGGAACTCATAAAAGCGTGAGAAGGGCAGGTCGCGTACCAGAAAAGTCGAGAATTGATCGCGGCTCGGCGGGTACATGTCGCCATCCGCGTGGCGCTGTTCGATGTAGCGTTGATAGAGGTCGAAGTACTCTTCGCTGAACGCCGGCTTGACCGGGCGCACCTGCAAATCGATGTTGCGCTTGAAAATGCGTTTCTGCTGCCGGTTGGGATTGAACTGTGCCACCGGAATGCGCGCAGGCACGCAGGCATTGCAGTTCTGGCAATGCGGGCGGTAAAGATGATCGCCGCTGCGACGAAAGCCCATTTCCGACAGATCTGCGTAGACATGCACATCCATGGGCTGGCTCGGATCGAGAAACAGGGTCGTCGCCTGTTCCTCGGGCAGATAACTGCAAGAGTGAGGCTGAGTGGCATAAAACTTCAAACGCGCCAACTCGGTCATGATCAACCCTCAAGGGTAAGCTGGTGAATTAAGTGTAAGCCACGCGCGCAAAAGTCGCTCAGCAAACCCAGGTCGCATGATTGGGTTGATCGAGGTGCCGGGCCAGATAGTCGGCGAATGTCTGCCGTGAAATGGCCCGGGCGCCAAGGCTGTGCAGGTGATCGGTCGGCATCTGGCAGTCGATCAGCACGAAACCCGCTTCCTTAAGATGTTGCACCAGCGAGGCAAAGCCGTACTTGGAAGCATTGTCCGCGCGGCTGAACATTGATTCGCCAAAAAACAGTTGCCCCATCGCCAAGCCGTACAGGCCGCCGACCAGTTCGCCCTGATCCCGTACCTCCACCGAGTGAGCAAAACCGCGCCGATGCAGTTCGATATAGGCGTTCTGCATTGCTTCGGTGATCCAGGTGCCGTCGGCGTATTCCCTGGGGGCGGCGCAGGCGCGGATCACGGCGTCGAAATCCTGATCGAAGGTCACTTGATAACGCTGTTTGCGCATCAATTTGCCCAGGCTGCGCGAGACGTGCAGTTCGTCGGGAAAAAGCACGGTGCGCGGATCCGGCGACCACCAGAGAATCGGCTGACCTTCGGAAAACCACGGAAAACAGCCGTGGCGATAGGCCTGGATCAGGCGATCGGCGGACAGGTCGCCGCCGGCCGCCAGCAATCCGTTGGGATCGCGCATGGCCTTTTCCAGTGGCGGGAAAGTCAGTGAGTTGCGTTGTAACCAAGTCAGCATGGCGTCCAGGCTTGCAGAAGGGGAGGGCGGTGGGCAGTGGGCCCGCGGTAAAGTGTGCCGGGAAATGACGCGAATGTCCTCCGTTGCAGTACGGCTTTTGCGTAGCTGCAACTTGAGCATCCGGATGCGGTCGTAATCGGGCGCGGCACCGGTGCGAGCAAGCTTGCCGACGTCAATGTGTGGCGTTCATGGGAGATGAGGCGCGAATGCTTCGCTACGTTCATCAAATACACCTCATAAGCCTTTGTCACAAAAGACAATGCATGCTCAAATTGAACGCCGGGTGTTGTGCGTTTGGCTATGCTTGAACCAGAGACCTGGAAGCATGGCATCGAACGCGCAAACCCGTACAATGCCGGGCTGTTACAGAATATTCGCCGCGTGCCGTGTTTATAAAAGGCGGGGCGCAGTGTTAAAAGTAGTCTCCGTTGCGCCCGTCAATTTTTTTACCTGCCTGGATTGGGCAGTTTTTTTCGTCATTCAATAGATGGACGCGCCTCTGGCGCAGGAAAAGAAGCGTTTTGAAGAAATCCACGGAAGCACCAAAAACAGTCGTTCCGCTATGGCGTCAACAGTTGCACTACCGGCTCAAGGAAGGTGCATTGATCGCCATCGGCGCCTTGTGCCTGTTCCTGATGATGGCCTTGCTGACTTACGGCAAGGACGATCCGGGCTGGAGCCACAACAGCAAGATCGACGACGTGCAGAACTTCGGCGGCCCTGCCGGTTCCTACAGCGCCGACATCCTGTTCATGGTGCTGGGGTACTTCGCATACATCTTCCCGTTGCTGCTGGCGATCAAGGCGTATCAGATCTTTCGTCAGCGTCATGAGCCCTGGCAGTGGAGCGGCTGGCTGTTTTCCTGGCGCCTGATCGGTCTGGTGTTTCTGGTGTTGTCCGGCGCTGCACTGGCGCACATTCATTTCCATGCAGCCACCGGATTGCCGGCCGGCGCGGGTGGTGCGCTGGGTGAAAGCCTCGGTGACCTGGCCCGCAACGCCCTGAACATTCAGGGCAGCACGTTGCTGTTTATTGCACTGTTCCTGTTCGGCCTGACGGTGTTCACCGACCTGTCGTGGTTCAAGGTGATGGACATCACCGGCAAGATCACCCTCGACCTGTTCGAACTGTTCCAGGGCGCGGTCAACCGCTGGTGGTCGGCGCGTACCGAGCGCAAGCAACTGGTTGCGCAACTTCGGGAAGTCGACGATCGCGTACATGACGTTGTTGCACCGACGGTCACCGACAAACGCGAGCAGGCCAAGGTCAAGGAACGTCTGATCGAGCGCGAACAGGCCCTGAGCAAGCACATGTCCGAGCGCGAGAAACAGGTGCCGCCGGTCATCGCCCCGGCCCCGGTCAAGGCGCCGGAGCCAAGCAAGCGCGTGCAGAAAGAGAAGCAGGTGCCGTTGTTCGTCGACAGCGCCGTGGAAGGCACCTTGCCGCCGATCTCGATTCTCGATCCTGCGGAAAAGAAACAACTCAATTATTCGCCTGAATCCCTGGCGGCGGTCGGCCACTTGCTGGAGATCAAGCTCAAGGAATTCGGCGTCGAAGTCACCGTGGATTCGATCCATCCGGGCCCGGTCATTACCCGTTACGAAATCCAGCCTGCTGCGGGCGTGAAGGTCAGCCGTATCGCTAACCTGGCGAAAGACCTTGCACGTTCGCTGGCCGTGACCAGTGTGCGGGTGGTGGAAGTGATTCCGGGCAAGACCACGGTCGGTATCGAAATTCCCAACGAAGACCGGCAGATCGTGCGCTTCTCCGAGGTGCTGTCGACGCCTGAGTACGACAACTTCAAATCGCCGGTCACCCTGGCCCTGGGTCACGACATCGGCGGTAAACCGGTCATCACTGACCTGGCGAAAATGCCGCACCTGCTGGTGGCCGGTACCACCGGTTCCGGTAAGTCGGTGGGTGTGAACGCGATGATTCTGTCGATCCTGTTCAAGTCCGGCCCGGATGACGCCAAGCTGATC
Source organism: Pseudomonas sp. 22082 (assembly GCF_052046055.1). Lineage (NCBI taxonomy): Bacteria > Pseudomonadati > Pseudomonadota > Gammaproteobacteria > Pseudomonadales > Pseudomonadaceae > Pseudomonas > Pseudomonas sp. 22082. The sequence goes on along the minus strand of NZ_JBQEQB010000041.1, from coordinate 19,186 downwards.
ATGATCGACCCGAAAATGCTCGAGCTGTCGATCTACGAAGGCATTCCGCACCTGCTGTGCCCGGTCGTGACCGACATGAAGGACGCCGCCAACGCCCTGCGCTGGAGCGTTGCCGAGATGGAGCGTCGCTACAAGCTGATGGCGAAGATGGGCGTGCGAAACCTGTCCGGCTTCAACGCCAAGGTCAAGGAAGCCCAGGACGCCGGCGAGCCGCTGAGCGATCCGCTGTACAAACGCGAAAGCATCCACGACGAAGCGCCGCTGTTGCAGAAGCTGCCGACCATCGTCGTGGTCGTGGACGAATTCGCCGACATGATGATGATCGTCGGCAAGAAGGTAGAAGAACTGATCGCCCGTATCGCCCAGAAGGCGCGTGCGGCCGGTATCCACCTGATCCTCGCGACCCAACGGCCGTCGGTGGATGTGATCACCGGTCTGATCAAGGCCAACATCCCGACGCGGATGGCGTTCCAGGTATCGAGCAAGATCGACTCCCGGACCATCATCGACCAGGGCGGCGCCGAACAACTGCTCGGCCACGGTGACATGCTTTACATGCCGCCGGGCACCAGCCTGCCGATCCGGGTTCACGGCGCATTTGTGTCCGACGATGAAGTTCACCGGGTGGTTGAAGCCTGGAAACTGCGCGGCGCGCCGGAATACAACGACGACATCCTCAATGGTGTCGAAGAGGCGGGCAGTGGTTTCGAAGGCAGCAGCGGCGGCGGTGACGGCGACGATCCGGAAGCCGACGCGCTGTACGACGAAGCCGTGCAATTCGTGCTCGAAAGCCGCCGTGCCTCCATCTCCGCTGTACAGCGCAAGCTGAAGATCGGCTACAACCGTGCCGCACGCATGATCGAAGCCATGGAAATGGCCGGGGTCGTGACGTCGATGAACACCAACGGTTCCCGCGAAGTCCTGGCCCCTGGCCCGGTACGCGACTGATTCGATACCCTGATCCAAATGCAATGGGCGGTGCATGAAGCGCCGTCCACTTTCCCACGAGTATTCAAGAGGACTCCCATGCGTCTTATCCGCATGCTGCTGCCGGTACTGGCTCTGACCACCCTCACGGCTCACGCCGATGACAAGGATGTGGCTCGCCTGACCCAATTGCTCGAAACATCCAAGACCCTGACCGCCAATTTTTCCCAGCTGACCCTCGACGGCAGCGGGACCCAGTTGCAGGAAACCACCGGCGACATGACCCTGCAGCGTCCGGGCCTGTTCTACTGGCACACCAATGCGCCAGCCGAGCAGACCATGGTGTCCGACGGCAAGAAAGTCACCCTGTGGGACCCAGACCTGGAACAGGCCACCATCAAGAAGCTCGATGAGCGTCTGACCCAGACCCCGGCGCTGTTGCTGTCTGGCGACGTGTCGAAGATCAGCCAGAGCTTTGACATCACCGCGAAAGAGGCCGGTGGCGTGATCGACTTCACCCTGAAGCCGAAAACCAAGGACACGCTGTTCGACAGCCTGCGCCTGTCGTTCCGCAACGGTCTGGTCAATGACATGCAACTGATCGACAGCGTCGGCCAGCGCACCAACATCCTGTTTACCGGTGTGAAGGCCAACGAAGCGGTCCCGGCCTCCAAGTTCAAGTTCGACATCCCCAAGGGTGCCGATGTGATCCAGGAATAAACACAGAGGTTTCAACGGTACGTGATGGATCTGTTTCGCAGTGCACCGATCGCCCAGCCCCTGGCCGCCCGTTTGCGGGCGACCAATCTGGATGAGTACGTCGGTCAGGAACACGTGCTCGCTCGCGGCAAGCCTCTGCGTGAAGCGCTGGAGCAGGGTGCCCTGCATTCGATGATCTTCTGGGGCCCGCCGGGCGTGGGCAAGACCACGTTGGCGCGGTTGCTGGCAGAAGTCTCGGATGCGCACTTCGAAACGGTTTCGGCGGTGCTGGCCGGGGTCAAGGAGATCCGTCAGGCGGTGGAAATCGCCAAGCAGCAGGCCGGCCAGTACGGCAAGCGCACGATCCTGTTTGTCGATGAAGTGCACCGCTTCAACAAGTCTCAACAGGACGCCTTCCTGCCGTACGTTGAAGACGGCACCCTGATCTTCATTGGCGCCACCACTGAAAACCCTTCGTTCGAACTGAACAACGCATTGCTGTCGCGGGCGCGGGTCTACGTACTCAAGAGCCTCGACGAAGCGGCGTTGCGCAAACTGGTGCACCGCGCCCTCACCGAAGAGCGTGGTCTGGGCAAGCGACATCTGACGCTCAGCGATGAAGGCTTTCAGATGCTGCTGTCCGCCGCCGATGGCGATGGCCGGCGCCTGCTGAATCTGCTGGAAAACGCCTCGGACCTGGCCGAAGACAACAGTGAGATGGGCACCGAGCTGCTGCAAAGCCTGCTCGGCGACACTCGCCGGCGTTTCGACAAGGGCGGCGAAGCGTTCTACGACCAGATTTCCGCGCTGCACAAATCGGTTCGCGGCTCGAATCCTGACGGCGCGCTGTACTGGTTTGCGCGAATGATCGACGGCGGCTGCGATCCGCTGTACCTCGCCCGGCGGGTGGTGCGGATGGCCAGCGAAGACATCGGCAACGCCGATCCTCGCGCCCTGAGCCTGTGCCTGGCCGCGTGGGAAGTGCAGGAACGTCTCGGCAGCCCGGAAGGTGAGTTGGCAGTGGCGCAGGCAATCACTTATCTGGCCTGTGCGCCGAAAAGCAACGCGGTGTACATGGGTTTCAAGACCGCACTGCGCGCTGCCGCCGAACACGGTTCGCTGGAAGTGCCGCTACATCTGCGCAATGCGCCGACCAAATTGATGAAGCAATTGGGTTATGGCGACGAATACCGTTACGCCCACGACGAACCGGACGCCTACGCGGCCGGCGAAGACTATTTCCCGGAAGAACTCGACCCGATTCCGTTCTACCAACCGGTGCCCCGTGGCCTGGAATTGAAGATCGGCGAAAAGCTCAACCACCTCGCCCAACTTGATCGTTTAAGCCCCCGGCAGCGGAGAAAATAGTGGTTCCATTGATTGTTGCGGTCTCCGTCGGCGGGATTGCCGGCACTTTGTTGCGCTTCGCCACCGGTAATTGGGTCAACGCCAATTGGCCGCGGCACTTCTATACCGCGACGCTGGCCGTTAATATCGTGGGCTGTCTGCTGATTGGCGTGCTGTACGGCCTGTTTTTGATACGCCCGGAAGTACCGATCGAGGTACGTGCCGGGTTGATGGTCGGCTTCCTCGGGGGGCTGACGACTTTTTCATCCTTTTCACTGGATACGGTGCGCCTGCTGGAAAGCGGGCAAGTGCCGCTGGCCCTGGGCTATGCGGCCATCAGCGTATTCGGCGGGCTGCTCGCGACCTGGGCCGGCCTGTCCCTGACCAAACTTTGATAACGAGAAACCGACATGCTCGATTCCAAACTGTTACGTAGCAACCTTCAGGACGTAGCGGACCGCCTGGCTTCCCGTGGCTTTGCCCTGGATGTCGCGCGCATCGAAGCGCTGGAAGAACAGCGCAAGACCGTCCAGACCCGCACCGAAGCACTGCAGGCTGAGCGTAACGCGCGTTCCAAATCCATCGGTCAGGCCAAGCAGCGCGGCGAAGATATCGCGCCGCTGATGGCGGACGTCGAGCGCATGGCGGGTGAACTGAGCGCCGGTAAAGTCGAGCTGGACGCGATCCAGACCGAACTGGATTCGATCCTGCTGGGCATCCCGAATTTGCCGCACGAATCGGTTCCGGTCGGCGAAGACGAAGACGGCAACGTCGAAGTGCGCCGCTGGGGCACTCCGACTGCTTTCGACTTCCCGGTTCAGGATCACGTGGCCCTGGGCGAGAAATTCGGCTGGCTCGACTTCGAAACCGCCGCCAAGCTGTCTGGCGCACGTTTCGCCCTGCTGCGCGGCCCGATTGCCCGTCTGCACCGCGCACTGGCGCAGTTCATGATCAACCTGCACGTCACCGAGCATGGCTACGAAGAGGCTTACACGCCTTATCTGGTTCAGGCCCCGGCGCTGCAAGGCACCGGTCAACTGCCGAAGTTCGAAGAAGACCTGTTCAAGATCGCTCGCGAAGGCGAAGCCGATCTGTACCTGATCCCGACCGCCGAAGTGTCGCTGACCAACATCGTGGCCGGTGAAATCGTCGATTCGAAACAGCTGCCGATCAAGTTTGTTGCCCACACTCCGTGCTTCCGCAGCGAAGCCGGCGCGTCGGGTCGTGACACTCGCGGCATGATCCGTCAGCACCAGTTCGACAAGGTCGAGATGGTCCAGATCGTCGAGCCGTCGAAATCGATGGAAGCGCTCGAGAGCCTGACCGCCAATGCCGAGAAAGTCCTGCAACTGCTGGAGCTGCCTTACCGCACCCTGGCGCTGTGCACTGGCGACATGGGCTTCAGCGCAGTCAAGACTTACGACCTGGAAGTGTGGATTCCGAGCCAGGACAAATACCGCGAAATCTCGTCGTGCTCCAATTGCGGCGATTTCCAGGCCCGCCGCATGCAGGCGCGTTTCCGCAACCCGGAAACCGGCAAGCCTGAGCTGGTGCACACCCTGAACGGTTCCGGTCTGGCAGTCGGTCGTACCCTGGTGGCCGTGCTGGAAAACTACCAGCAGGCCGACGGTTCGATCCGTGTGCCGGACGTGCTGAAGCCGTACATGGGTGGCCTTGAGGTCATCGGCTAAATGAAATATCTGCCGCTGTTTCACAACCTGCGCGGCAGTCGTGTGTTGGTCGTCGGTGGGGGGGAGATTGCCTTGCGCAAATCCCGCCTGCTGGCCGATGCCGGTGCGCTGCTGCGGGTGGTCGCACCTGAAATCGAAGCGCAACTGCGCGAACTGGTTGCCGCCAGCGGTGGCGAATGCCTGCTGCGTGGCTACGCCGAAACGGATCTGGACGGCTGCGGGCTGATCATTGCCGCCACCGACGACGAAGCGTTGAACGCGCAAGTCTCCGCCGATGCCCATCGGCGTTGCGTGCCGGTCAACGTGGTCGATGCGCCGGCGCTGTGCAGCGTGATCTTCCCGGCAATCGTCGATCGTTCACCTCTGATCATCGCGGTCTCCAGCGGCGGCGATGCGCCGGTGCTGGCCCGGCTGATCCGCGCCAAGATCGAAACCTGGATTCCTTCGACCTACGGCCATCTGGCCGGTCTGGCCGCGCGGTTTCGTGATCAGGTCAAAGGCCTGTTTCCTGATGTGCAGCAGCGTCGCGGTTTTTGGGAAGACGTGTTTCAGGGGCCGATTGCCGACCGGCAGCTGGCAGGACAGGGCGCCGAAGCCGAACGTTTGCTGCAAGCCAAGATTGACGGCGAAGCCATGGTCACGACCGGTGAGGTGTATCTGGTTGGGGCAGGACCTGGTGATCCGGATCTGCTGACCTTCCGCGCCTTGCGTCTGATGCAGCAAGCCGATGTGGTGCTGTACGACCGCTTGGTGGCTCCGGCGATTCTTGAGCTGTGCCGTCGCGATGCCGAGCGGGTCTACGTCGGCAAGCGTCGCGCCGATCACGCCGTGCCGCAGGATCAGATCAACCAGCAACTGGTGGATCTGGCCAAGGCCGGCAAGCGTGTGGTGCGGTTGAAGGGTGGGGATCCGTTCATCTTCGGCCGTGGCGGCGAAGAGATCGAGGAACTGGCGGCCCATGGCATCCCGTTTCAGGTGGTGCCGGGCATCACGGCGGCCAGCGGTTGCGCGGCATATGCCGGGATTCCGCTGACTCATCGCGACTACGCTCAGTCGGTGCGTTTCGTCACCGGGCACTTGAAGGACGGTTCGACCGATCTGCCGTGGTCGGACCTCGTCGCGCCGGCTCAGACGCTGGTGTTCTACATGGGGTTGGTGGGGTTGCCGATCATCTGCGAGCAGTTGATCAAGCATGGTCGCGCGGCCGATACCCCGGCAGCGCTGATCCAGCAGGGCACCACGGTCAATCAGCGGGTCTTCACCGGCACGCTGGCCGATCTGCCGCGGCTGGTGGCGGAGCATGAAGTGCATGCGCCGACGCTGGTGATCGTCGGCGAAGTGGTGCAACTGCGCGAGAAACTGGCGTGGTTCGAGGGCGCTCAGGGTCAAATCTGACGACTCTGGGGGGATCGTTCCCACGCGGTGGGAACGATCCTGCTCTCAACCTCGGCGCCAGACCCCTTTGCCGCCCAACCGGTCCCGGTCATGGGCAACAGTGAAATCCTGCTCCGGCCCTTTCGGCACAACCCCGGTCGGGTTGATGGTCTTGTGACTGCCGTAGTAGTGATTCTTGATGTGCTGGAAATCCACGGTCTCGGCAACGCCCGGCCACTGGTACATCTCACGCAGCCAGTTCGACAGATTCGGATAATCGCTGATTCGCCGCAGATTGCATTTGAAGTGCCCGTGATACACCGCGTCGAAACGAATCAGCGTGGTGAACAAGCGCACGTCCGCCTCGGTCAGGTATTCGCCTGTCAGATAACGGTTGGCGCCCAGCACTTGCTCCAGATGATCCAGTTCGGCAAACACATCATCGAACGCTTCTTCATAGGCGTTCTGCGAGGTGGCAAACCCGGCGCGATACACGCCGTTGTTCACGGCAGGGTAGATTCGCTCGTTCAGCGCATCGATCTCGCCACGCAACGGCGCCGGATAGAAGTCCAGATCGTTGCCGGTCAAGTCATCGAAGGCGCTGTTGAACATGCGGATGATCTCCGCCGATTCGTTGCTGACGATGCGCTTGAGTTTCTTGTCCCACAGCACCGGTACGGTGACGCGGCCGGTGTAGTCGGCGGTGTCGGCGGTGTAGCGCTGGTGCATGAAGTCGAAGTGGTCGAGTTTGTCGCCGGTCGAGCCGAGGTTCTGATCGAAGGTCCAGCCGTTTTCCTGCATCAGCCAGCTGACGACTGAAACGTCGATCAGGCTTTCCAGGCCCTTGAGCTTGCGCAGGATCAGCGTGCGATGCGCCCACGGACAGGCGAGAGAGACATAAAGGTGATAACGCCCGGCTTCGGCGGCAAAACCGGCTTCACCGCTCGGGCCCGGCTCGCCATTGCGAGTGACCCAATTGCGGCGCTGCGCCTGTTCGCGCTGGAACGCGCCGTCCTTGCTGCTTTCGTACCACTTGTCCTGCCAGCGGCCGTCGACGAGTAAACCCATGATCAAGACTCCAGAAACCAATAATTCGTTGGAGTTGAGTCTATTCCGATGAGTTCGAACAAAAAGCGCAAAGATCGGGCGTTAATGATCGGTTAAATCGATTTATCCCGCGCGGCCCAGTATTGCTCGGCGGTTTCAAAAGCCTGTTCACGGCTTTGGCCGAGGCCGCGCAGCGCCAGCGCCATGGTCGAGATCAACGCCATTTGCGGGTAACTGTCGACCACATCGCCACGCCAGACGGCTTTCAAATGCTCGATATCCAGCGACGCAGGTTTGACATGACGTTGCGCCGATAGCTGCGGCCATTCCTCGTCCCAGCTCTCGCCGCCGGTAGTGCCGTAAAGGTGGCTGTCGGCATCCGGGTTGATCTCGATTTCGCCGCCGTCGCCCTTGATCACGATCGCCGTGTCGCCGAGCAGGCCGCTGGCATCGCGGTGCACCGCTTGATAGCCGGGGTGGAAAATGCTCTGCAAGCCGCAACGCGCGCCCAATGGATTGAGAATCCGCGTCAGCGAGTGGATTGGCGAGCGCAGGCCGAGGGTGTTGCGCAGGTCGATCATCCGTTGCAGCTGCGGCGCCCAGTCCACCAGCGGCATGAACGCCAGGCCACCGTTATCCAGCGCCGCGCCGACTTGTTGCCAGTTGCGGCACAGCGGAATGTTCAGCTCACCGAGCAGTTGTTCGGAATACAAACGCCCGGCTGTGTGGGCGCCTCCGCCGTGCATGAAGATGCGCACGCCGTTCTGCGCCAGGCACTTGGCGGACAGCAGATACCACGGCAGGTGACGCTTCTTGCCAGCGTAGGTCGGCCAGTCCAGATCGACCTTCAGCGCTGGCGCCTGCAAACGTTCGCGCAGTGCCTCGGTGAAGCCAGCCATTTCCTCAGCGCTTTCTTCCTTGTGCCGCAGCAACATCAGGAAGGCTCCGAGCTGGGTTTCTTCGACCGCTTCGTCGAGCACCATGCCCATGGCTTGCCGGGCTTCCTCGCGGGTCAGGTCGCGGGCGCCGCGCTTGCCCTTGCCGAGGATGCGCACGAACTGGGCGAATGGATGCTCGGCGGGCGTTTCGAGGGTCAGCGCTGGATAGTCGGTCATAGGCAATTCGTCGGTTTGGGCAGGCCCGCCAGTTTCGCGGCGAGTTTGGCAGGGGTGCCTTTGAACAGTCGGTTCAGGTGCAGGCTGTTGCCTTTCTCCGCGCCGAGCTTGAGCGCGGTGTACTTGATCAGCGGCCGGGTGGCCGGTGACAGCTGGAATTCGGCGTAGAAGCTGCGCAGCAATTCGAGGACTTCCCAGTGTTCCGGGCTCAGTTCGATGTCTTCGGCAGCGGCGAGGGCGCTGGCGACTTCGGCCGACCAGTCGTTGAGGTCGACCAGAAAGCCGTCCTTGTCCAGTTCAATGGCGCGGGCGCCGACGGTCAGCGCATTCATAGCCAGCTGTTGACCTTGTCGTATTGGATCGACAGTTCGACGAAGGCCGGGTAATCGATGGCTTCGGCCCAGTCCGGAACCTGCACGGCACGGGCTTGCGCGTCTTCGGCCAGCACGAACAATTTCACCTTGCGCGATTCCAGCGCACTGAACGGCGCAGTGCCAGGCTGCAGCGCATAAACGGCATCGCCAGACAGCAACAGCGCATCGGCAGAACCGAGCAGGCGCAGGCAACTGGTCAGGCGTTCGTCGCCGAACGGGGAGTGGGACAACACATGCAAAGTCGACATCAGAGGGTGATCACCTGGTCGTAACGGTCAATAAGGGCGGTGATTTGTTCGGCGGCCAAAGGCTGCGCCTCGTCCAGCGAACGATCGCCGAGGCCGCGAGCACTGGCGCTGTCGGCGCAGTAGAACAGCTCCTCGACGCCGAACATCGGCAACGCTTGCAGGTTGGCGCTCAGGTCTTTCTGTTGCAGGGCCTTGGCGTTTTGCCCGGCGGCCAGTTGCAAAACGCCGTCGTCGAGAAACAGCAGGCCGATCGGCAGATCGAACGCGCCGCCGGCCAGCACGATGTCCAGCGCTTCGCGGGCGCCGGGGCCGGACCACGGCGATTGACGGCTGATAATCAGAAGGGACTTGGCCATGTCATGCGCCTCCGAAACAGATGAGGCGGTCGGCATCCTGCACCGCGTCATGCAACTGACCGAGGCCGGACAATTCCCACGGCGCGCTGACGGCCACGGCATCACGCTGATAACGCCCGGCTTCCTCGGTATTCAACACGCCACGGCGCAGGGCCGCGGCGATGCACACCACGCCGTCGAGGTTTTGTTCGGTGATGAAATTGCGCCACTGTTTGGGCAGGTCCAGTTCGTCCTGCGGCGTGACCACGGCGTCGGACGCGTTGTGGACCCCGTCCTGATAGAAAAACAGCCGGACAATCTCATGCCCGCCGGCGAGCGCAGCCCGGGCGAACAGCAGGGCGCGGCGCGAGGAGGGCGCATGGGCGGCGGAAAACAGCGCAATGGCGAACTTCATGACGGACTCGATCAGCAAAACTGCGGCCATGATAAAGCTTTCTCGGCGGGGCGGCGAAGTGGATGTTTCCCGCGCCCGTCTCGATACGAGCAGGCGTCCGTCAGCGTGGCATATAGCCCAGTTGCCAACGCCGCGGAATCTTCAGGGTCACCAGCCCCAGAACGGCGGCGAACAGACCGCTGACCAACATCGCCTTGAGCCCCAGATGATGTTCCAGCACCGCCCCCAGAATGGCCCCGACCAGCATCCCGCTCCACGGCACCAGTTGCACCCGCCAGCCGCTTCGCCGTTCGCCGAGCACCCAGCGCCCCAATCCCCGACCAAATCGGGACAGGGCGCCGGTGACATACGTCAGCCCGACCGGCAGGCCGTTCACTTCTTCCACCGCCGCGTTGAGCATGCCCATCGCAATGATCGCCGCCAGCAGGGCCGGCAGTTGCGTGTCAAAGGGCCAGGCTGCGGCACAGAGCAGTGCGGCGATGGACAACAGCAACGGCAGCGCCCGCCGACCACCCAACCGACTGACCACGACACCCAGGGCATTGCCGACAATGAACGTTGCGACGAGCAGGATCAGCCGCCCTGTCAGTGCGCTGTCGCCATCGCTGATCGCCACCGCCAGCCGCGTGGTGTTGCCGCTCATGAAGGAAACGAAATCGCCACTGGCCATGAAGCCGATGGCGTCGGTCATGCCGGCCAGTACCGACAGGCTGGCAACCAGCGCCAGGCCCACACGGCCGCGCCATTTCTGTATGTGAAGATGTCCGGGGCTGGCGCGGTGGGTCGAGGTGGAAGGCAGCATCGAGGCAGCGTCCTTGAGCAGGGTTTACGGTTCTATGCCATACAGATCGCAGTACTCCAGCCAGTCCATCCCGGCCATTTCCGCCACTTCGCGATGCACCTCCAGGCGTTGTGCCTGATACTCCTCGGGCGTGGTGGCAGTCAGTTGCAACGTCAATTCCCAGGCAAACAAACCTTGGCTTTCGGCCTCGGCTTCGAAGGCTTCGTGCAGGCGTTCTTCGCGGTACTGCGCCGGAGTTTCGCCCTTGGCCTGGGCCAGCAAAGGGTTGAGGTGGTCGAGGGCTTCGCGCAACTCGGGGCGTGCATCGAGAAACAGTTTCAAGGCTTGTTCGTGTCGCTGGTCAGTAGGCGCCATGGGCTTTCCTTGTGAGGCTGGTCACCGTTAATGTGCCGCAGGCGCCGGCATGTGTCGCGTTTTAAATGCAGTAAAGCAGAACGATTTTTGCCGTTGCGGTGATACAGTCCGGTTTTTTCCGAATGAGCGAATGCAATGCGAATGCTGATGGTGGCGCTGGCGGCAACCTTGCTGGCCGGTTGCGCGGGTTCGGCGATGGAAGACGCCCGCACGCAAACCCCTAACAAGACCCTGAATTCGGACAAACCCGAAAAAGTCGTGGCCCAGTGCGTGCAATTCGCCTGGCAGGACGAAGCGGTGTTCGGCGTGGACGCGGCGGCGTATCTGCAACCGGGCAAAAAGGGTGGTTCGACGGTCTACACGCGTTCGGCGGAGTCGTTTGTCGACTTGACCACGGATGCGTCCGGCACCGTGCTGAATTACTACGCGCAGAGGGATGATTTTGTGGCCAAGCGCCGCTTGGCGGCGCTGGCGACCTGTCTGTAACGGGCGGCTGGATGCGTTGATTTTGCGACCCTCGCCAGCCTGCGGGCGAGGGTCGCTGAATTCAATCAATCAAACGCTTCTGGAAGAAATGCCGCTTGTGCCCCAGCGGATAATCCACAATCTCGCCACACTCGGTATACCCCAGTTTTTTGTAGAACCCGGGCGCCTGAAAATCAAAGGTATCGAGCCAAATCCCAACGCAATCTTTTTTCCGGGCGAATTCCTCGACCATGTTCATCAGCTTCGAGCCGATGCCCTGTCCCCGGCCTTGTTCCGGCACCGCCAGCAACTCGATAAACAGCCACCGATAGAACGTGTGCCCATAGAGGCCACCGAGGATCGCGTCGTTGTCGTCGCGCACCAGTAGCGCGACCGGTTCGTACAGCGACGGCCCGGCCTTGGCAATGTTGTAGGCACGCAGCGGCGCCAGGATGGCCGCGCGCTGTTCTTCGGTGGGGTCCTGCGACAGCTCGATCCGCAACGTCATGTTGTCTTCCTTGTAGTAATGAATCGGCAGCCTATCGCGCCACAGCCGATTGAAGCAATCGCTTGGAACCGTCGCTCCTGCGGCGCGGTCTAGCCCTTCAGGGCGTCCATCCGGAACGCGTTTGCCTGGGAGATTCCATGAACATTTTCGAAGCCCTGCGTGAAAGCCACGATCGTCAGCGGACCTACGCGAAATCGTTGATCAAGACCAGCGGTGACACCCCGGAAAGGGTCGAGGCCTACAAGCAGCTGAAGGCTGAGCTTCAGGCCCACGAAACCGCCGAAGAGCGCCATTTCTATATTCCGTTGATGGAGATCGACAAGGGTGTCGACCTCAGTCGCCATGCCATTGCCGAACACCATGAAATGGACGAGATGATGGAAGAGCTCGACGAGACCGACATGTCCAGCCCGGCCTGGCTGGCGATGGCAAAAAAGCTCTCGGATAAGGTCCATCACCACTTGCAGGAGGAAGAGCAGAAATTCTTCCAGATGGCCGGCAAGCTGCTCGACGACAAGCAAAAGGAACAGCTCGCCGGGCAGTATGAAAAGGAGTTCAGAGCGCAGCTTCCCTGAACCGGTGAACGCAGGTGTTTGTAATGACGCGGTGTAGTCTTTTCGCCATGCGTTGAGTGAGCGTCGTCGCAATGAACTGTGTTTATATACAGTATTTTCGGCATTTTTGAAGTTTCGCCGAGGCCGACTGCGACAAAACCGCCGATGGACAAAAAATCCCCCTCCGTTAGCTTGAAAGCCTCTCCTCGGACAGGAGAGTTCTTAAATCAACGGAGTGAAAAACATGAACCAACCACAAGCTCAAACCCAACTGCGACACGGTCGCGTCATTTCCCCTGCAAGCCGCGGCGCGGTGGCCATCGAGCAAGGATTGCTCGGCGGCTGGCAGGTCAATGAAATGGAAGGCGGCAAGAACTTCCCGGCGCTCGCGGCCGGCCCGTTCCCCGCGCCGTTCGAAAGCGACAACCCGAGCGTCGTACCGCCCGCTGACGGCTATATTCTCAGTGGCGGCAAGAACGACGCACGTGACTGTGTGAACTTCACCGCAGAAGAAATGAGCAAGAAACTCGGGCGCCCGTTCTCCTGGCCACTGCTCAATGTCACCCCCGGCCAGACCCTTGAGGTCAAATGGGAGTACACCGCGCCGCATACCACTCGCGGTTACCGCTGGCTGATCACCAGGGATGGCTGGGACCCGAAACAACGCATCACCCGGGCGCAACTGGAAGCGCAACCGTTTGCCGAGGATTTCTATCCGCAAGTGCCGTACTACAGTCATGCGGCGGAATTGAAAGCCAAGGTCAACCACGCCGTGAAACTTCCGGGCAACAAGCAGGGTCATCACGTCATCGTGCTGATGTGGATCGTCGCCAACACCGGCAACGCCTTCTATCAGGCCTTCGATGTGGACTTCCAATAAGCCCGCAACGTCAAACCCACACGTTCTGAAGGATTAGAACATGTCAAACATTGACTTCACCCTATTGAATAACCAGGCCAGCGATGCGGCATCGCTGATGCCGAGCCTTGCCGGCAAGAAGATCCTCATGGGCTTCTGGCACAACTGGCCGGCCGGCCCGAGCGATGGTTACCAGCGCGGCCAGTTCGCCAACATCACCCTGGAAAACGTGCCCAAGGAATACAACGTGGTTGCGGTGGCCTTCATGAAGGGCAGCGGGATTCCGACCTTCAAGCCGTTCAACGTCTCCGATGCCGAGTTTCGCCGTCAGGTCGGCGTGCTCAACAGTCAGGGGCGGGCGGTGCTGATTTCCCTGGGCGGTGCCGATGCGCACATCGAGTTGCGTGCCGGTCAGGAGCAACCGCTGGCCAACGAAATCATCCGTCTGGTGGAAACCTACGGCTTTGACGGCCTGGACATCGATCTTGAGCAGAGCGCGATTGATTTCGCTGCCAACAAGACCGTCCTGCCTGCCGCGCTGAAACTGGTCAAGGATCACTACGCAGGCCAAGGCAAGCATTTCATCATCAGCATGGCGCCGGAGTTTCCGTACCTGACCGTCTCCGGCAAATACGTTGGATATCTGCAGGCGCTGGAAGGCTATTACGACTTCATCGCTCCGCAGTTCTACAACCAGGGCGGCGACGGGGTCTGGGTGCCGGAAGCCAATAACGGCAACGGGGCGTGGATCGCGCAGAACAACGACGCGATGAAAGAGGATTTCCTCTATTACCTGACCGAGAGCCTGGTGACCGGCACTCGCGGCTTTACGAAGATCCCGGCGGACAAGTTCGTCATCGGCCTGCCGGCCAACGTCGATGCCGCCGCCACCGGCTACGTGATCGACAAGACCGTGGTCGGCAACGCGATGAAACGCCTGGCGGTCAAAGGGCATCCGATCAAGGGCCTGATGACCTGGTCGGTGAACTGGGACAACGGCACCAGCAAGGATCGCGTGCCGTACAACTGGGAATTCAGTCGGCGTTATGGACCACTGATTCACGGGGTGCCGTCTGCGGTGCAGGGCGCTGATGCCGCAACGGTGAGCGTCGCTCATCAGTAGTCATTGAACGAAAAGCCCGGTAGCGCTGCCGGGCTTTTTTTCGTCGGCGGTTCGCAACATTTCACCTACCATGGCCATCTTCCGATGACAAAAAAGGATCAGGCGTCATGTCCAACACAGCCGAGCGGGTCAACATCGTCGATACCCAGGTGTTGTCCCACGACTGGTATCTGCTGAAGAAAATCACCTTCGACTATCACCGCAACAACGGTGACTGGCAGCGCCAGACGCGCGAGGTCTACGACCGTGGCAATGGCGCGGCGATTCTGCTGTTCAACCGCGAGCAGCGCACCGTGGTGCTGACACGGCAGTTTCGTCTGCCGGTGTTCGTCAACGGTCACGACGGTTTGCTGATTGAAGTGGCGGCCGGACTGCTTGAAGGCGCGGCGCCGGAGCAGCGCATCCGCGACGAGGCCGAGGAAGAAACCGGTTACCGCGTGCACGATGTGAAGAAGGTGTTCGAGGCCTACATGAGCCCCGGCTCGGTGACCGAGAAATTGCACTTTTTCATCGCCGAGTACGATGCCTCGTCAAAGGTCAGTGAAGGGGGCGGTCTGGAAGAAGAGACCGAAGAACTGGAAGTGCTGGAGTGGCGTTTCGACGACGCGCTGGCGGCGTTCCAGCGGGGCGAGATCTGCGATGCCAAGACCATCATGCTGCTGCAATATGCGGCGATGAATAACCTGTTTGACGGTTAAAACAAGTCACCGGTTTTACCGATGTCCGACCACTGGCCACCTTCCAGGGTCAGCAGGCGCTCCTTGGCTTCCAGGCCTCCGGCAAAACCGGTCAGTTTTCCTGAGGCGCCGATGACCCGATGGCATGGCGCAATGATTGAAATCGGATTGCGCCCGTTCGCCGCGCCGACGGCACGCACCGCACTCGGGTGGCCGATCTGTTCGGCAATCTGGCTGTAGGTGCGGGTTTCGCCAAACGGAATGGTCAGCAACGCGGCCCAGACCTTTTTCTGGAATTCGGTGCCAGCAAAGTCCAGCTCCAGATCGAACGCGTTTCGCGTTCCTGCAAAATATTCTTCCAGCTGTTGCGCGGTTTTCATCAACAGCGGATTGTCCGGTGCCTCGCTCATCGGCCCCAGGCGCACCCGGTTCGGTTTGTCGTTTTCCCAGAGGATGGCGGCCAGACGTGATCCGTTCGCGACCAGCTTCAACTCGCCGACAGGCGAGGGCAGGGTGATGAACGTGTAGGCCATGGGCAAAACTCCGGGACGGGGCGGAAACTGCGCCCAGCATACTGCCGGATCGGGGAGGCGCAAACCGCAATCGCGACCATACTGGCTGATGCTCTTGAAGCGCTTTCCTACCTTATAAAAAGAAGAGACCGACTCATGAAGTACGAACGTTTTGCCAAATCGCTGATTGCGACCTCATTGGCGCTCAGCTGCCTCATGGCCCACGCCGCCTCGGTTGCCCCGGTCGCCGCCGAAAACGGCATGGTGGTCACCGCCCAGCACCTGGCCACTCACGTGGGTGTCGACGTGCTGAAAAGTGGTGGCAACGCGGTGGATGCGGCGGTCGCCGTGGGTTATGCACTGGCAGTGGTTTACCCGGCGGCGGGCAACCTCGGTGGCGGTGGTTTCATGACCATTCAACTGGCGGACGGACGCAAGACCTTCCTCGACTTCCGGGAAAAAGCCCCGCTGGCCGCGACGGCCAACATGTACCTCGACAAGGACGGCAACGTCATCCCTGATCTGAGCACCCGTGGCCACCTCGCGGTCGGCGTTCCGGGCACCGTGTCGGGCATGGAGCTGGCGCTGAGCAAGTATGGCACCAAACCGCGCAAGGAAATGATTGCCCCGGCCATCAAACTGGCTGAAGAAGGGTTTGAACTGGAACAGGGCGACGTCGAGCTTTTGGAGTACGCCACGGACGTGTTCAAGAAAGACATCAAGGATTCCGGCGCGATCTTTCTGAGCAACGGCGAACCGATGCAGGTCGGGCAGAAACTGGTGCAGAAGGACCTGGGCAAAACCCTGCGCACCATTTCCGAAAAAGGCGCCGACGGCTTCTACAAAGGCTGGGTGGCCGACGCCATCGTCACCTCCAGTCAGGCCAACAAGGGCATCATTACCCAGGCCGACCTCGACAAATACAAGACCCGTGAACTGGCCCCGGTGGAGTGCGACTATCGCGGTTATCACGTTGTCTCGGCTCCGCCGCCAAGCTCCGGTGGCGTCGTGATCTGCCAGATCATGAACATCCTCGAAGGCTATCCGATGAAGGATCTGGGCTTTCATTCGGCCCAGGGCATGCACTACCAGATCGAGGCGATGCGCCACGCATACGTGGATCGCAACAGTTATCTGGGCGACCCGGATTTCGTGAAGAACCCGATCGAACACCTGCTGGACAAGAACTACGCAACCAAGCTGCGTAACGCGATCCAGCCGCAGAAGGCCGGTGTGTCGGCGGAACTCAAACCCGGTGTCGCGCCCCATGAAGGCAGCAACACCACGCACTATTCGATCGTCGACAAATGGGGCAACGCGGTCTCGGTCACCTACACCCTCAACGACTGGTTCGGCGCGGGCGTGATGGCGAGCAAGACCGGGGTGATCCTCAACGATGAAATGGACGACTTCACCTCCAAGGTCGGCGTACCGAACATGTACGGCCTGGTGCAGGGTGAGGCCAACGCCATTGCTCCGGGCAAGGCGCCGCTGTCCTCGATGAGCCCGACTATCGTCACCAAGGACGGCAAAGTGGTGATGGTGGTCGGTACGCCGGGCGGCAGTCGCATCATTACCGCGACGTTGCTGACCATGCTCAACGTCATCGACTATGGCATGGGCCTGCAGGAAGCGGTCGATGCGCCACGTTTCCACCAGCAGTGGATGCCGGAGGAAACCAACCTCGAAGACTTCGCCGCCAGCCCCGACACGAAGAAGATTCTCGAGAGCTGGGGCCACAAGTTCGCGGGCCCGCAGGACGCCAACCACATCGCCGCGATTCTGGTCGGTGCACCTTCGCTGGGGGGTAAACCAGTCGGCAAGAACCGCTTCTACGGCGCCAACGACCCACGGCGCAACACCGGGTTGTCATTGGGTTACTGAGCAGAGTAAAAAGGGGGCGGGCACAGGTCCGCCCCTGTCTCAAGGACCGATCAAGGAAGGCTCACCATGACCACCGCATTGCTGATCATCGATGTCCAGCGCGCCCTGTGCGCCGGCGAATACGAGTGCCACGACGCCAAACGGGTAATCGACACCATCAACGGCCTCTCCGCCCGCGCGCGCCAGTCGGGTGTGCCGGTGGTGCTGATCCAGCACAACGAAAAGGACAGCCCGTTCGCCCACGGTGCTGAAGGCTGGCAACTGGCTGACGGACTGGTCACCGCGCCCGGCGATCTGCGCGTCGACAAGACTGCCAACGACTCGTTCTACCAGACCAATCTGCAGAAACTGATCCCCCGGGAAGACTTCGACCGCTTGGTGATCTGCGGCATGCAAACCGATTACTGCGTCAACGCCACCGTGCGTCAGGCCCATCAACTGGGCTACGACGTGGAGCTGGCGGCCGACGCGCACACGACGGTCGACAACGGCAACATGAGCGCCGAAGACGTCATCGCCGAACACAACAAGGACTGGGCGCACCTGACCGGTTCCGTGGCGCGGATCGATGTGAAGCCGGCTGCCGAAATTACGTTCTGATGGGTTGTCGCAGTCATACTGGGAGCGAGCTTGCTCGCGATGGCATTCATTCAGTCACCGATGATGTTGAATGTGCTGCCCTTATCGCGAGCAAGCTCGCTTGTATGTTTAGACTTGAAGGGGTGGGCGGGACTAAAAGCTCGATTCCGACTCTAGCCAGTACGGACCGTGGGAGACTTCTCGTCCCGCCCTTTCTACCTAAAGCGCCGATAAGGAATTCATCGGTAAAACCGACGATAGAGGCAAGCCAGCGCTACGGTAGACCCCGACAAGCTCTTAAACCCTAGCTCCGAGGATTCGTCATGACAATCCTTACCTCGCCAACGGTGATTGGTGTCGATGTGGCCAAGGCCGAAATCGTCGTTTATCGCGAAGATCTGAAAATCATCCAGGCCATCAACAACGACCGCACATCTGTAGGTCATTGGCTGAAGACCCTGCCCGCCCAAAGCTCAATCGCCCTGGAAGCCACTAATCTCTACCACCTGGACACGGCCGAACTGGCCCATGGTATGGGGCATCGGGTTTACATCGTGGACCCTTACCGGGTGAGCCATTACCGCGAAAGCATCGGTCAGCGTGCAAAAACCGACCCTTGTGATGCACGTCTTCTGGCGCGTTATCTAACCAGTGAACAGCATCGGCTGCGGGTCTGGAACCCACCACCGCGGCACTACACAGTGTTGAAAAGTCTGCTTAACAAGCGTGCACAGCTGATGAAGGTCCGAGTCAGTATCAAGCTGAGCTGGTCAACCGAACCTCTTCTTGAAGATCTTTTGGCCGATGGGTTGAAGCATTTCAAACAGCTGGATCAGGCCATTCAGGAGTTGCTTCGTAAAGTCAGCCAAGAAGCCGGAATTAGTGAAAACATCAGACGCTGCAAAGCGATTGAAGGAGTTGGTGAACTCACGGCAACGGGCCTGGCAACTACATACATGCGAGGTGAGTTCGCCAGCGCCGATGCGTTCATCGCCTTTCTGGGAATGGACTTGAAGGCAAAAGACTCAGGTAAGAAACACAGTCCTCGCCACTTGAGCAAAAAAGGTGACGGGGAATTACGGCGTCTTGCACACAATGCAGCTATGGCAGCTTGTCGGTCCCCTGTCTGGAAACCGTTCTATGAGTCCTATCTGGCAAGAGGTCTAGCCAGAACCCAAGCCTTGGTCATCCTCGCCCGCAAGCTTTGCCGGGTGGCATTCGCCCTCATGAAAAACCAGAGCGAATACCAACCGAATTTAAGGTTGCAGGGTTCCCCTGCAACATAGAATCTCCCACA
>NZ_JBQEQB010000040.1:13493-26240 GCF_052046055.1 Pseudomonas sp. 22082 | reverse complement strand
TTTTGTGTCGTTCACAAAGCCAGTGTGGGAGCGGGCTTGCTCGCGAATGGCGGCACCACAAATCTCAAGCGGGAGCCAACGCCGCGGTTATCCCGAGAAACCGGCACAGCTCATCGCGCTTGGCCAGGGCATCGCGCCGCCCCAGGTCGATCAATTCGCTGCAATACCCCGCCTCGAACAGCAAGTAACTCAACACCCCTGCCCCGCTCGTTTTGGTCGCTCCCGGCCCACGCAAGAACAGCCGCAACGCCGCCGGCAATTCCTGACGATGCCGCGCCGCGATTTCATCGATCGGCTGGCTGGGTGAAATCACCAACACTTCCACCGGCGCCACACCCAGAGCGCGGGTCGGCGTGCCTTCGGGCATCAGACGGCTGAACTGGTTGAGACGCTGAAGCAGCTCAATGTCGCTTTCCAGGCTATCAATGAAGGTGCTGTTGAGCATGTGCCCGCCGATCTGCGCCAGCGTCGGCTGCTGCCCGGTATAGGCGCGCTCCAGCGGTTGCGCCGGATCGAAACCGCGCGGGTTGCCGCTGACACCCACCACCAGCACCCGGCTCGCGCCCAGGTGCAGCGCCGGGCTGATCGGTGCCGATTGCCGCACCGCGCCATCACCGAAATATTCATCGCCGATCTTCACCGGCGCGAACAACAGCGGGATCGCCGAACTGGCCAGCAAGTGTTCCACCGACAACTGCGTCGGCACACCTATGCGCCGATGACGCAGCCAGGAATCGATGGTGCCGCCACCCTGATAGAAGGTCACGGCTTGCCCGGACTCGTAGCCGAACGCCGTCACTGCCACCGCGTGCAATTGCTTGCGCGCGATGGACTCGGCGATGCCGGGCAGGTGCAGTTTTTCGTTGAGAAGATGACGCAGCGGCGAGCTGTCGAGCAGCGCCACCGGCAGTTGCCGGCCCATGCCCAACAGGCTGTGGCTGACGAAACGACTGGCCTGGCGGATCACTCCCGGCCAGTCGCTGCGCAACACGCGATGGCTGCGAAAGCCTTGCCAGAACAGGGTCAGGCGTTCGATGGCAGCGCGAAAGTCCGTCGCACCGCTGGCCAGGCTGACCGCGTTGATCGCCCCGGCGGAGGTGCCGACGATCACCGGAAACGGATTGTCCGCCCCCAGCGGCAACAATTCGGCAATCGCCGCCAGCACCCCCACCTGATACGCCGCCCGAGCCCCGCCGCCGGAAAGAATCAAACCTGTGACCGGTTCAGCTGGGCTCATCGCAACGCTCCGTGGTGCTTATGGGGATGGGTCAATCAACCGCGTTTGGCGTACAGCTTCGGCTCGCCCGGAGGCCGACTCTTGAAGCGCCGGTGTGCCCACAGGTATTGCTCGGGGCACTCACGCAACACGCCTTCGACCCACTGATTGATGCGGATGCAATCTTCTTCTTCGGTCTCGCCCGGGAAACCTTCCAGCGGCGGATGGATCACCAGACGATAACCGCTGCCGTCCGCCAGACGTTCCTGGGTGAACGGCACCACCAGTGCCTTGCCCAACCGGGCGAACTTGCTGGTGGCGGTGACGGTCGCGGCCTGAATACCAAACAGCGGCACGAAGATGCTCTGCTTGGCGCCGTAATCCTGATCCGGCGCGTACCAGATCGCCCGACCCGCGCGCAGCAGTTTGAGCATGCCGCGCACGTCGTCACGTTCCACCGCCAGCGAATCAAGATTGTGCCGCTCGCGGCCCTGACGCTGGACGAAGTCGAACAGCGGGTTCTTGTGTTCGCGGTACATGCCGTCGATGGTGTGTTGCTGGCCGAGCAGCGCCGCGCCGATTTCCAGGGTGGTGAAATGCACCGCCATCAGAATCACGCCCTTGCCTTCGCGCTGGGCCTTCTGCAAATGCTCAAGACCTTCGACGTGAGCCAGTTTCGCCAGGCGCTGGCGCGACCACCACCAGCTCATCGCCATTTCAAAGAAGGCGATGCCGGTGGAAGCGAAGTTTTCCTTGAGCAGGCGCTTGCGTTCGGCGGCGGACTTTTCCGGGAAACACAGTTCCAGATTGCGCTTGGCAATGCGCCGTCGGTCGCCGGCGAAGCGATACATCAAGGCACCAAGAAAACGACCGATGGCCAGCAACGCCGGATACGGCAGTTGCACGGTCAGCCACAACAGCCCGAGGCCGCACCAGAGCGGCCAGAAGCGTGGGGCAAGAAATGCTTTTCGAAAACGCGGGCGATCCATTAAAGCTTCCGTAAATACAGTGGCCGCGCATTCTACATCGTTCGACCCGGCTTGCGGCCTGCGGGCGTTCTCGTTATAAGTCTCGGCACTTTTAGTGACAAGCCGTTGTATGCCGACATGAGCCAAACCGAACCGAAAGACCAAGATCCCGTGTTCCAGCTGAAGGGCAGCATGCTCGCCATTACGGTGCTGGAGCTGTCCCGCAACGACCTGGACAGCCTCGATCGGCAATTGGCCGCCAAAGTCGCCCAGGCACCGAATTTCTTCAGCAACGCGCCGCTGGTTCTGGCGCTGGACAAACTGCCGCCAAGCGAAGGCGCCGTCGACCTGCCGGGCCTGATGCGCGTGTGCCGCCAGCACGGCCTGCGCACCCTGGCAATCCGCGCCAGCCGCATCGAAGACATCGCCGCCGCCATCGCCATCGACATCCCGGTGCTGCCGCCATCCGGCGCCCGCGAACGACCGCTGGAAAGCGCCGAACCCGTCGCACCGAAGAAGCCGGAAAAGCCGTCGGAGCCGGCCGTCAAACCGACCCGCGTCATCACCACGCCAGTACGTGGTGGCCAACAGATATATGCGCAAGGTGGCGATCTGGTGGTGGTTTCCTCGGTCAGCCCGGGGGCGGAACTTCTCGCCGATGGCAACATCCATGTATACGGCCCGATGCGCGGTCGTGCGCTGGCCGGGGTCAAGGGCGACACCAAGGCGCGGATTTTCTGTCAGCAATTGAGCGCTGAACTGATCTCCATCGCAGGCCATTACAAGGTTTCCGAAGACCTGCGTCGCGATCCGATGTGGGGTTCGGGCGTACAGGTCAGCCTGTCGGGCGACGTGTTGAACATCATTCGGCTTTAACGGATACTGCCGCATTTTCCAAGCATCTCTAAAACGTAGCGAAAACGGCTCAAACGAAGTAGGAAAAAGGCCAAAAGCCGAATTCCAGCCAAGGCTGTCCGACTGCAGTAGTTTTCTAGAGATGTTTTTCAGGGGCTGAACAGTCCTTCTTCCTTAGGGGTGAAACACCTTGGCCAAGATTCTCGTGGTTACATCCGGCAAGGGTGGTGTGGGTAAGACCACCACCAGCGCCGCTATCGGTACCGGCCTCGCTCTGCGCGGCCACAAAACAGTGATCGTCGACTTCGACGTGGGCTTGCGTAACCTCGACCTGATCATGGGTTGCGAACGCCGCGTGGTGTATGACTTCGTCAACGTCGTCAACGGCGAAGCCAACCTGCAACAGGCCCTGATCAAAGACAAGCGCCTGGAAAACCTCTATGTACTGGCCGCCAGCCAGACCCGCGACAAAGACGCGCTGACCGTCGAAGGCGTGGAAAAAGTCCTGATGGAGCTCAAGGAACAATTCGACTTCGTCGTCTGCGACTCCCCGGCGGGTATCGAGAAAGGCGCGCACCTGGCCATGTACTTCGCTGACGAAGCGATCGTCGTGACCAACCCGGAAGTCTCCTCGGTACGTGACTCCGACCGCATGCTCGGCCTGCTGGCCAGCAAGTCCCGTCGCGCCGAACGCGGCGAAGAGCCGATCCAGGAACACCTGCTGATCACCCGCTACCACCCGGAGCGCGTCGAAAAAGGCGAAATGCTCGGTGTCGAAGACGTCAAGGAAATCCTCGCCGTACGCCTGCTGGGCGTCATCCCGGAATCCCAGGCCGTGCTCAAGGCCTCCAACCAGGGCGTACCTGTGATCCTCGATGATCAAAGCGACGCCGGCCAGGCCTACAGCGATACCGTTGATCGCCTGCTGGGCAAGGAAAAAGAACACCGGTTCCTGAATGTCGAGAAGAAGGGATTCTTCGAGCGTCTGTTTGGAGGTAGGTAATGAACCTTTTTGACTTCTTTCGTGCCAACAAAAAGCCAAGTACCGCCTCGGTCGCGAAAGAGCGTCTACAGATCATCGTGGCGCATGAACGCGGCCAGCGCAGCACCCCGGACTACCTGCCCTCCTTGCAGAAGGAACTGGTGGAAGTGATCCGCAAGTACGTCAACATCGGCAACGACGACGTGCACGTGGCACTGGAGAGCCAGGGCAGCTGCTCGATTCTGGAACTCAACATCACCCTGCCAGACCGCTGAGTCGATCCGGCAGGAACGACGGCGGCTCAGGGCCCTTCCGACACCGGAGGGGCCCTGAGCCGCCGTTGGCATTTGTTACGAGGCTGTTTTAATGCCGTTGTCCAACGTCCAAATCATTCATCAGGACGCCGCCGTTCTGGTGGTGAACAAACCGACCCTGTTGCTCTCCGTCCCCGGCCGGGCCGATGACAACAAGGACTGCCTGATCACCCGTCTGCAGGAAAACGGCTACCCGGAAGCACGCATCGTCCATCGCCTGGACTGGGAAACCTCGGGGATCATTCTGCTGGCCCGCGACGCCGACACCCACCGCGAACTGTCGCGCCAGTTTCACGATCGTGAAACAGAGAAAGCCTACACTGCGCTCTGCTGGGGTCAGCCGGAACTGGACAGCGGCAGCATTGATCTGCCGTTGCGCTACGACCCGCCGACCAAACCGCGCCACGTGGTCGATCACGAACACGGCAAGCACGCCCTGACCTTCTGGCGTGTGCTGGAACGCTGCGGCGACTGGTGCCGCGTCGAACTGACACCGATCACCGGCCGTTCGCACCAGTTGCGGGTGCACATGTTGTCCATCGGTCATCCGTTGCTCGGTGATGGCCTTTACGCCCACGAACAAGCCCTGGCCGCCTGGCCGCGTCTGTGCCTGCACGCGAGCATGCTCAGCTTCACCCATCCTCAGTCCGGCGAACGCTTGCGTTTCGAATGCCCGGCACCGTTTTAAGCACTGTCGGACCGACAGCTGCCCGATTTATAGGATTTTGTTCCGGATGAGTTGTACTGATTCCCTGGCAACACCCGTCAAGAAGACCCGTCATCAACTGCTCTACCTGATTTACGGCAATCAGGATGTCTACCGGCGCGAAGCCAAGTTCAGCATCCTGACCGCCCTGTCCCAGGCCAAAAACGGCAAGCGCCCGGCGATCAGAATCCTCACTGACCGGCCGCAGGATTACGAAGGCTGGCCGGTCGACACCGTGCTGCTCG
Organism: Pseudomonas sp. 22082; assembly: GCF_052046055.1. Lineage (NCBI taxonomy): Bacteria > Pseudomonadati > Pseudomonadota > Gammaproteobacteria > Pseudomonadales > Pseudomonadaceae > Pseudomonas > Pseudomonas sp. 22082. The sequence continues at coordinate 20,954 of NZ_JBQEQB010000040.1, read as the reverse complement.
ACGAAGCGACCCTGACCCGCTGGCAAGGGCAGAACGGCTATCACCATCGGCGCAAGGCCTGCGCGATCGCCGCCGGCCTGCAACTGGCCGAGAAAACCCTGTTCGTCGACACCGACACCCTGTTCACCAGCAACCCGAACAGTCTGTTCCAACACATCGATGCAAATCAGTCGGTGATGGATCGCTTCGAATACGACTGGAAAGATGTCTTCGAGCGACCGGATTACCTGAAGCTCGCTCGCGACCTCAGAGCCCATGGCGTTTGCCCGCAGAACGGTTTCAAGCTCTACAACAGCGGCCTGTGTGGCGTCACCGACCGTGATTCGGCGCTGTTCGAGGAATCGATCCGCCTGATCGATGAATGGACGGCCGACGGATTCGAGATTCACACCATCGAGCAGATCGCCCTGTCCTACGCGATGCGTGAACGGTCGGTGGTGGAAGCGCGCAAACACGTCTACCACTACTTTGCGGAAAAACGCTTCTTCCATGCGATGCAGGCATTCTTCTTCGCTCAGCACGGCGAAAAATTCAGCCAGCGACTGGTGGACCTGTGCACTGACGTGCCCCGGGTCAAACCCTTTCCGTCCGCCTGGCAGCGCCTGAAGATCAAGTGGAAACTGCGCAACCAGAGCGGCGCCATGCGCAAGGTGGGTCGGGATCTGTTGTATGGCAGCGCCGCGCCGGATCACCCGTACTACAGCGCCTGTCGTCATGAGTGGTGGGAATGCGCCTCGCGGGAGATTCTGCGCTGGGACGAGAGCCGTCAGAAAAAGCTTCTGGAACAGAGTCGCTGGCCAAAACAGCTACCCCGTCCGGACAAGCCTGAAGACGAAAAAGTGATCATGAACTACCTGAAAAAACGCGTGGCAGCCGCTCGTTGACGCGAGCGGCACATGTCATGTCCCAAGCATCAGGCCGATGCGTTAAACTCCCGCCCATTGCTGTCTGGAGCTTCTTATGCGCGAAGAGTTGAACCAAGGCCTGATCGACTTCCTCAAGGCCTCCCCTACCCCGTTCCACGCCACCGCCAGCCTTGTTCAACGCCTGGAGGCCGCCGGTTATGTGCGCCTCGACGAGCGCGAAACCTGGCACACCGAAGCCAATGGTCGTTACTACGTCACCCGTAACGATTCCTCGATTGTCGCGATCAAGATGGGCCGCAATTCGCCGCTGCACGACGGCATCCGTCTGGTCGGCGCCCACACCGACAGCCCGTGCCTGCGGGTCAAGCCACAACCTGAACTGCAGCGCCAGGGTTTCTGGCAGTTGGGCGTTGAAGTCTACGGCGGCGCGCTGCTGGCGCCATGGTTCGACCGCGACCTGTCGCTGGCCGGCCGCGTCACCTTCCGCCGCGACGGCAAGGTCGAGAGCCAACTGATCGACTTCAAGGCTCCGATCGCGATCATTCCCAACCTCGCTATCCACCTCAACCGTGAAGCGAATCAGGGCTGGGCCATCAACGCCCAGACCGAGCTGCCGCCGATTCTCGCGCAGTTCGCCGGTGACGAGCGCGTGGATTTCCGCGCGGTGCTCACCGATCAACTGGCTCGCGAACACGGCCTCAACGCCGACGTGGTGCTGGATTACGAGCTGAGTTTCTACGACACCCAGAGTGCTGCGGTCATCGGCCTGCATGGCGACTTCATCGCCGGCGCGCGCCTGGACAACCTGCTGTCGTGTTACGCCGGCCTGCAAGCCCTGCTGACCGCCGACACTGAAGAAACCTGCGTGCTGGTGTGCAACGACCACGAAGAAGTCGGCTCCTGCTCGGCCTGCGGCGCCGACGGCCCGATGCTGGAACAGACCCTGCGCCGCCTGCTGCCGGAAGGTGAAGAGTTCGTACGCACCATCCAGAAATCCCTGCTGGTCTCGGCCGACAACGCCCACGGCGTACACCCGAACTACGCCGAGAAGCACGACGCCAACCACGGCCCGAAACTCAACGCCGGCCCGGTGATCAAGGTCAACAGCAACCAGCGCTACGCCACCAACAGCGAAACCGCCGGCTTCTTCCGCCATCTGTGCATGGCCGAAGAAGTGCCGGTGCAAAGCTTCGTGGTGCGCAGCGACATGGGCTGCGGCTCGACCATCGGCCCGATCACCGCCAGCCACCTGGGGGTGCGCACCGTCGACATCGGCCTGCCAACGTTCGCCATGCACTCGATCCGCGAACTGTGCGGCAGCCACGACCTGGCTCACCTAGTCAAAGTGCTGAGCGCGTTCTACGCCAGTCGCGAACTGCCGTAATCCTTGAAAAAGCATCGCCAGCAGGCTGGCTCCCACAATGGAATGCATTTCAAATGTGGGAGCCAGCCTGCTGGCGATGGCAATCGAACAATCGACATCACGTCTGGATCAGAACCGGCTCATTTCTGATACACATCAGCACCGTCCATCGAAAACCCACCTAGACTTGAATAATCACCTTCGACAAGGCTGTCGCCATGATCTCGATGTCTGCGTTTCACTCCATGCTCATTCCCATCCTCGGCGGAATGATTCTGCTGGCCATCGGTTTCAACTTCCGTGACAAGAACGCCGGTGTGTTCGCCATGTGGATCGGCATGCTGATGATCCTGGCCACCGTGGTCTACAAGATCCTCGCCAAACTCAACGAATAAATCCGCGCCCGGCTCGCATTGAATCTGGCGGGCTCGTACACTCGCCCGATCCGCCCCTTGCGAGGTTGACCGCCTAGTGTTTGCTCGTCTTTTTGCCCTGCCCTGCCTCTTTCTCGTTTGCCTGATGACCCTGGTGTCGCCGGCGCCTGCCGACGCCGCCGGTCTGCCGGGATTGCTCACGGGCGCCGGCAAGGCTCAGCCCGAAGCTCAGGAACCGCTCGGCCAGTCCCTGGACGAAGTCATCAAGTCGCTGGAAAACGACAAGCAACGCGCCCAGTTGCTGACTGATCTGAAAAAACTGCGCGACGCCACGAAAAAAGCCCAGGCCACCCCGGAAGAAGGGGTGCTGGGACTGATCGGCGGCACCCTCGCCACTTTCGAAAAACAGTTCTCCGGTGCCGACAGCCCACTCAATCGCTGGTCTGCCGAATTCGACATGGCCAAGGACGAGCTCAGAGGCCTGATGCTGCCGGCCAGCGAATGGCTGCCGATCATCTTCGCCTTCGCCGTGATCCTCGCGGTCTGGAGCCTGCTCGCCGCCGCGCTGATCTGGCTTGGTCATCGGGTACGCATGCGCTTCGGTCTGACCGAAGAACTGCCGCAACATCCCCGAGCCCTCGACATGCTGCGCTTCGCCCTGCGCAAGCTCGGGCCATGGATGATCGCTCTGGTCATCACGGTCTACCTGAGCTACGCATTGCCCTCGTCACTGGGCAAAAGCCTGGCGATGGTGCTGGCCTACGCGCTGGTGGTCGGCACCTGCTTCTCGGCCATCTGCGTGATTGCCTTTTCCGTACTCGACGGCCCGCACCGCCATCGCGCGCTGTACATCCTGCGCCACCAGGCCTTCCGCCCGCTGTGGCTGATCGGCAGCTTCGCCGCATTCGGGGAAGCCCTGAGCGATCCGCGACTGATAGCCGGCCTCGGCGTGCACCTGGCCCACACCGCCGCCACCGTCGCCAACGTCCTCGCGGCGCTGTCGACCGGCCTGTTCATCCTGCGCTTCCGCCGACCGATCGCCCACCTGATCCGCAACCAGCCACTGTCCCGCCGCCTGACCCGCCGCGCCCTCAGCGACACCATCGAAATCCTCGGCACCTTCTGGTACGTCCCGGCGCTGGTGCTGGTGGGCATTTCGCTGTTCGCCACCTTCGTCTCCGCCGGCGACACCAGCACCGCCCTGCGCCAGTCGCTGATCTGCACCGTGCTGCTGGTGTTGTGCATGGTCATCAACGGCCTCGTCCGCCGCCATGCCCTCAAGCCTCAACGTGGGCCGAAGCGCCACGCGCTGTATTCCGAGCGCCTGAAAAGTTTCTTCTACACCCTCGCCCATTTGCTGGTGTGGCTGGCCTTCATCGAACTGGGCCTGCGGGTCTGGGGCATGTCGCTGATCGGCTTCACCGAAGGCGAAGGCCACGACGTCAGCGTCAAACTGTTCAGCCTGATCGGCACGCTGATCTTCGCCTGGCTGATCTGGATCCTCAGCGACACCGCCGTGCACCACGCCCTCACCCGCTCCCGCAAAGGCCTGGCCAACGCCCGCGCGCAAACCATGATGCCGCTGATCCGTAACGTGCTGTTCGTGGCGATCTTCATCATCGCCCTGATCGTCGCCCTGGCGAACATGGGCATGAACGTCACGCCCCTGCTGGCCGGTGCCGGCGTAATCGGCCTGGCGATCGGCTTCGGCGCCCAGTCACTGGTGGCCGACCTGATCACCGGCCTGTTCATCATCATCGAAGACTCCCTGGCCATCGACGACTACGTCGACGTCGGCGGCCACCTCGGCACCGTCGAAGGCCTGACCATCCGCACCGTACGCCTGCGGGACATCGACGGCATCGTCCACACCATCCCGTTCAGCGAAATCAAAAGCATCAAAAACTACTCCCGCGAATTCGGCTACGCGATCTTCCGCGTGGCCGTGCCGTTCAACATGAGCATCGACGAAGCCATCAAACTGATGCGCGACGTCGGCCAGAAAATGCGCACCGACCCTCTGCAACGCCGCAACATCTGGTCACCACTGGAATTTCAGGGCGTGGAAAGCTTTGAATCCGGCAACGCGATATTGCGAGCAAGATTCAAGACAGCACCGATCAAACAATGGGAAGTTTCACGGGCATTCAACCTGTCGCTGAAACGGCATCTGGATGAGGCCGGACTGGACTTGGCGACGCCGAGGATGAATGTGCAAGTGATCACCGCAGGCGGTGGCGGCCAAACTCAGGAATAGCCCCGAAGAATCGGGCCAACTTCAAGGCCCTCATCGCTGGCAAGCCAGCGCCCACCACTCACCACGATGAGCGTTAGCTCGAGTACCGCTTTTGACGTGCCGGCCCCATCGGAAGGCTGAGTGGAGGGATTTATCCGGGGGTGGGAGCGCAGCGACCGTGCGGCGAAGCCGCATGCATCGAGAGGAGGTGCAGCGAAGCAAACCGTAGGCGATGCCCCCGGATGAATCCCGGAACGAAGGAACACCGAGCCAAAGCGAGGGGCCGAACGCCGGGGCCCAGCGTTTTGGTTACTTTGGGGCGTTTGCCAAAGTGACTCGCCGTAAGGGCGAAACCGTCAGCGGCAGCACCCGAAGAAACGGATATGTACACAGTCAACCCAAAACCTGGTCGGCCCAGCGGCCGCCAAGGTCAAACAAGGTCAAACAACATCAACACCGACGTGAATCGCATCATGCCGCCAAAACTCCAGATCACAATCAATCAACCGCCCAAACTGATCATAATTAACCCGAGCAATCCTCAACCCCGGACTCCCCACCGACACCCGTAAAGCCGCCGCCGCATCCACCGACAACGACGTAGGCACAATCTCGAACCGCACCCGCCCATAGTGCAAATCGTAATGCCGCGCATACAGCTCGGTAATCGACTGATTCAAATCAAACTCCAGAATCCCCGGAAAAAACTGCGGATTCAGATAATGCTCCACATACAACACCAACCGCCCATCGATCCGCCGCGACCGGCAGATCTGAATCACGCTCGACAACGCCGGCAACTGCAACCACGCACAGACCGCCGCTGAAGCCGGCTGCAACCGCGCCGAAATCACCTCGGTCGACGGCACCCGCCCCTGCGCACTGACCATCGCGTGAAAGTGACTGCGCTGCATCAGGTTGTAAGCCAGACGCGGTGGCGACACGAACCAGCCACGCCGCTCCTCGCGATAAATCTGCCCTTGCGCCTCCAGCTGCAACAAGGCTTCGCGTACCGTAATTCGCGTCGTGCCGAACAGCTCACTGAGCTTGCGCTCGGCCGGCAACTTGCTCCCCGCCGCCAGCAACCCATGGTCGAGTTGCTCCTGAAGGATCTGGCCAATCGCTGTCACCGCTTTTGTTGCCTCATCGCGCATCAACGTTACCTATCTGGACTAGACCAGCACTGTTTCGGGGCAAAACCGCACAGCAATCGTGCCGTCCGGTTGTGTTGCAAGCCTAGGCAGTGCAGATGACCGAGAGATGACAAAACTACCGAACGGTCGCCCTGACAACTTGCAATACATCGGCCAAGTCCCTTGCCCGCCGGGACTTGGCGGGTGGTCTACGCTTACCGGGCACTCGCTGATACGGGAGATAGAAAAGGCTGGGCGAGCCATCGCCGACATCAAAGTGTCATCGAGCCCCCTTAAATTGGCTCAGGTATTGCTGACCTAGACCAACACAAACCGCAATCGCAGCGTTGAACACGACCAAGGAGCTTCGGAATGAAACAGCTTTTCCTGGCAACACTGTTAGGCTCGACCATTGCCATGTGCACCGCCGCCATGGCGGCTGACGATCTGAAAACCCTCGAGGCCGCTGCGAAAGCGGAAGGTGCCGTCAACAGCGTCGGCATGCCCGATGACTGGGCCAACTGGAAAGGCACCTGGGAAGACCTGGCCAACAAATATGGCCTGAAACACATCGACACCGACATGAGCTCGGCCCAGGAAATCGCCAAGTTCGCCGCTGAAAAAGATAACGCCACTGCCGACATCGGCGATGTCGGCGCGGCTTTCGGCCCGATAGCGGTCAAGCAGGGCGTAGTGCAACCGTACAAGCCGAGCACCTGGGACCAGGTGCCGGACTGGGCCAAGGACAAGGACGGCAACTGGGCACTGGCCTACACCGGCACCATCGCCTTCATCGTCAACAAGAAGCTGCTGCACGGCTCCGACGTGCCGACCAAATGGGCTGACCTCAAGGGCGGCAAATACAAGGTTTCCATCGGTGACGTGAGCACTGCCGCGCAAGCTGCCAACGGCGTACTCGCCGCCGCACTGGCCAACGGCGGCGACGAGAAAAACATCCAGCCGGCCCTGCTGCTGTTCGCGGACATCGCCAAGCAGGGGCGCCTGTCGATGGCCAACCCGACCATCGCCACCATGGAAAAAGGCGAGATCGAAGTCGGCGTGGTCTGGGACTTCAACGGCTTGAGCTACAAGGCCAAGATGGCCAACCCGGATGACTATGTGGTGCTGATCCCGTCCGACGGTTCGGTGATTTCCGGCTACACCACCATCATCAACAAATACGCGAAGAACCCGAACGCCGCCAAGCTGACCCGCGAATACATCTTCAGCGACGCCGGCCAGACCAACCTCGCCCGTGGCAACGCCCGCCCGATCCGCGCCGAGCACCTGCAACTGCCGGAAGACGTGAAGGCCAAGCTGCTGCCGAACGAGCAGTACAAAAAGGTCACGCCGATCAAGGACGCCGATGCCTGGGAAAAAACCTCCAAGGCCCTGCCGCAGAAGTGGAACGAAGAAGTCATCGTCGAGATGAAATAAAGCGGCTGATCACCCTTTTGTGATCTGTTGAAGATCCAAATGTGGGAGCGGG
>NZ_JBQEQB010000040.1:0-13484 GCF_052046055.1 Pseudomonas sp. 22082 | reverse complement strand
ATCAGTCAAAAAATTATCGACTGACACTCCGCTTTCGCGAGCAAGCCCGCTCCCACAGGGGGATCCGGGTTGAACCTGAAATTTTCTGTTTCGCGGAGTTTTTGCCCCTATGAAGCACACCGTCATCCTTGTCGTGCTCGACGGCCTCAACTACGAGGTCGCGCGTCACGCCATGGGGCATCTGCAGGCTTACGTTGGCGCAGGACGCGCCGCGCTCTACCAGTTGGAGTGCGAGCTGCCGGCCCTGTCCCGACCACTTTACGAATGCATCCTCACCGGTGTGCCGCCGATCGACAGCGGCATCGTCCACAACAACGTCTCGCGCCTGTCCAACCAGCGCAGCATCTATCACTACGCCCGCGATGCCGGCCTGAAAACCGCTGCCGCGGCGTACCACTGGGTCAGCGAGCTCTACAACCGCTCGCCGTTCGTGGCGGCACGGGATCGGCATACCGATGACCCGACGCTACCGATCCAGCACGGCCACTTCTACTGGAACGATCACTACCCGGATTCGCACCTGTTCGCCGACGCCGAAAACCTGCGCCTGCGCCACGCCCCGGATTTTCTGCTGATCCATCCGATGAACATCGACGACGCCGGGCACAAGCACGGCCTCGACACCCCGCAATACCGCAACAGCGCACGCAGCGCCGACATCATCCTTGCCGACTACCTGCAAGACTGGCTCGACGCCGGTTGCCAGGTGCTGGTGACCGCCGACCATGGCATGAACAACGACCGCTCGCACAACGGCCTGCTGCCGGAAGAGCGCCAGGTACCGCTGTTCGTGATCGGTGATGCGTTCAGCCTGAACAGCGAAGCTGCACCCAAGCAGACCGACATCTGCGGCACCGTGTGCGAACTGCTCGGCGTGCCCCACGACAAACCTGTGTGCCGGGAGTTGCTCAAGTGAACTCAATGACTCGCGGCAAATGGCTGGCCGCCCTGTGCCTGGTGCCTTTCGCGCTGTTCTTTATCGTGTTCGAAATCGCCCCGCTGATCTGGGTGATGATCAACAGTCTGCAATCGGAAGAGTTCGGCTGGGGCTTCGCCAACTTCAGTAAGATCTTCAATTCGAAGTTCTATTTGCAGGCGATCCGGTACAGCCTCGAAATCAGTTTCTGGTCGAGTGTGTTCGGGATCATCATCGCGGTGCTGGGTGCGTATTCTCTGCGCCGGGTCGATTCGAAACTGCGCAACTTCGTCAACGCCTTCGCCAACATGACCAGCAACTTCGCCGGCGTACCGCTGGCGTTTGCATTCATCATCCTGCTCGGCTTCAACGGCAGCATCACCATCATGTTGAAGCAGGCCGGGATCATCGAGGACTTCAACCTGTATTCGAAAACCGGGCTGATCATCCTCTACACCTACTTCCAGATTCCACTCGGCGTCTTGCTGCTGTACCCGGCATTCGACGCCCTGCGTGAAGACTGGCGCGAATCCGCCGCACTGCTCGGCGCCGACAGCTGGCAGTTCTGGCGCCACATCGGTCTGCCGGTACTGACCCCGGCCCTGCTCGGCACCTTCGTGATCCTGCTGGCCAACGCCCTCGGCGCCTACGCCACGGTCTACGCGCTGACCACCGGCAACTTCAACGTACTGCCGATCCGGATTGCGGCGATGGTCTCCGGTGACATTTCCCTCGATCCGAACCTGGCCAGTGCCCTGGCCGTGGTGCTGGTGGCGCTGATGACCCTGGTGACCGTCGTGCATCAACTGCTGCTGAAGAGGAGCTACCATGTCTCGCGCTGAATCCGGACCGGCCGGCGTCTACCACCGCGCCGTGGTCTATCTGTTGTTCGCCATCCTGCTGCTGCCGCTGGTGGGCACGCTGGTCTATTCGATCGCCAGCAGTTGGTCGGCCACCATCCTGCCCAGCGGTTTCACCTTCAAGTGGTACATCCAGTTGTGGAGCGATCCGCGCTTTCTGCACGCCTTCGGCCAGTCGCTGCTGGTGTGCGTCGGCGCGCTGATCCTGTCGGTGGTGCTGATCCTGCCGCTGCTGTTCGTGGTGCATTACCACTTCCCGAAACTCGATGCACTGATGAACATCCTGATCCTGCTGCCCTTCGCGGTGCCGCCGGTGGTGTCGTCGGTGGGGCTGTTGCAGCTCTACGGTTCCGGGCCGTTTGCGATGGTCGGCACGCCGTGGATCCTGATCGGTTGCTACTTCACCGTGGCGCTGCCGTTCATGTACCGGGCGATCACCAACAACCTGCAAGCGATCAACCTGCGCGACCTGATGGACGCTGCCCAACTGCTCGGGGCCAGCACCTTTCAGGCAGCCTTCCTGGTGGTGCTGCCGAACCTGCGCAAAGGTCTGATGGTCGCGTTGCTGCTGTCGTTCTCGTTCCTGTTCGGTGAGTTCGTGTTCGCCAACATCCTGGTCGGCACCCGCTACGAGACCCTGCAGGTCTACCTCAACAACATGCGCAACAGCAGCGGCCACTTCACCAGCGCGCTGGTGATCTCCTACTTCTTTTTCGTGCTGGTCCTGACCTGGGTCGCCAACATCTTGAACAAGGACAAAAGCGAATGAGCTATGTCAGCGTCCAACACCTGCAAAAAAACTACGCCGGCACCACGGTGTTCAGCGACATCAACTGCGAAATCCAGAAGGGTGAATTCGTCACCCTGCTCGGCCCGTCCGGCTGCGGCAAATCCACCCTGCTGCGTTGCATCGCCGGGCTGACGCCGGTGGATGGCGGCCAGATTCTGCTCGATGGCGTCGACATCGTGCCGCTCACCCCGCAGAAACGCGGGATCGGCATGGTGTTCCAGAGCTACGCGCTGTTCCCAAACATGACCGTCGAACAAAACGTCGCCTTCGGCTTGCGCATGCAAAAGGTCAACACCGACGACAGCCACAAGCGAGTTGCCGAGGTGTTGAAACTGGTTGAACTCAACGATTTCGCCAGTCGCTATCCGCATCAGTTGTCCGGCGGTCAATGCCAGCGTGTCGCCCTCGCCCGCTCACTGGTGACCCGTCCGCGTCTGTTGCTGCTGGATGAACCGCTGTCGGCCCTCGATGCAAGGATTCGCAAACACCTGCGCGAACAGATCCGTCAGATCCAGCGCGAACTCGGCCTGACCACGATTTTCGTCACACACGATCAGGAAGAAGCCCTGACCATGTCTGACCGGATTTTCCTGATGAATCAGGGAAAGATCGTACAAAGCGGCGATGCCGAAACCCTCTACACCGCGCCGGTCGACGTGTTCGCCGCCGGCTTCATCGGCAACTACAACCTGCTGGATGCCGAGAGTGCGTCGAAGCTGTTGCAGCGGCCGATCAGCCACCGCATCGCGATTCGCCCGGAGGCCATCGAGCTGAGCCTCAACGGAGAACCCGATGCGCAAATCCGCAGCCACAGCCTGCTGGGCAACGTGATCCGCTACCGCGTTGAAGCCCGAGGCGTGGAACTGGTGGTGGATGTGCTCAACCGTTCGGCGGCGGATCTGCATCCCGACGGTCAGCGCCTGTCACTTTTCATCGATTCCACCGCCCTGTGTGAGGTAGCCTGATGACTTTGCTGAAACCCAAGAGGGAACTGAACTGATGGCCCTGGCAATTTTTGATCTGGACGACACCCTGATCCACGGCGACTGCGCCACCCTCTGGTGCGAGCAGATGGGGCGCCTGGGCTGGGTCGATCCCGAGTCGTTCATGCGCAGGAACAACGAGCTGATGGACGCCTACAGCCATGGCAAGTTGCGCATGGAAGACTACATGGACTTCAGCCTTGAACCGATGATCGGACGTACCCCTGAGGAAGTCGAGCATCTGGTCGGGCCGTGGGTTGAAGACTTCATCGAGCCGATCATCTTCAGCGACGCCACCAAGACCATCGCCGCTCACCGTAAGGCCGGCGACCGGATTCTGGTGATCTCGGCCTCGGGCACGCACCTGGTCAAACCCATCGCCGAGCGGCTGGGCATCGACGAGGTCCTGGCAATCGAGCTGGAAGTGGCGCACGGCGTCTACAGCGGCCACACCGTGGGCACCCTGACCTACCGCGAAGGCAAGATCACCCGTCTGCTGGAATGGCTGGATGCCGAAGAGGAAAACCTTGAGGGCGCGAGTTTCTATTCCGACTCACGCAATGATCTGCCGCTGCTGTTGAAAGTGGATTACCCACATGTGGTCAACCCGGATCCGGTGTTGCTGGCAGAGGCCGAGAAATCCGGCTGGCCGATCCACCTCTGGAAGTAAGCAATTGTCTTGTGGGAGCAGACCTGCTCCCACAAGCATCGATGATCAGCTCAGGCTTTCGTCGATCACCAGCACCAGCTTCCCTGCTACGGTGTTGCTCGCAAGCTCCGCAAACGCAGCCTCGGCATCCTTGATCGGGAACGCCTTGGCCAGTTGCGGCTTCAGGCGCCCTTCGGAAAACAGCGGCCACACGTGCTGGCTCAGATCGCTGAACAGATCGGCCTTGAACTGATCGTCACGGCTGCGCAGGGTCGAACCCAGCAGTTGCACGCGCTTGGCCAGCACCTGGGCCAGATCCAGTTTTGCCTCGCGGCCGCCCATCAGACCAATCAGCACCCAGCGTCCGTCCTGCGCCATCAGCTTGAGGTTCAACGCCGAATAGTTGCCGCCCACCGGATCCAGGATCACATCGAACGGCCCGAAATCCCGCAGACTTTCCAGGTCGTCGGTGCGAACCACCCCGCCCTGGGCACCCAACGATTCGCAATAGACCAACCGCTCAGCCGAGCCGACGCTGACCCAGCAGGGATTGCCGAAAGCCTTGCACAGTTGAATCGCGGCTGAGCCGATACCACTGGCTCCGGCGTGCAGAAGAACTTTCTCACCCGGTTTGAGCGCAGCGAGTTGAAACACATTCAGCCAGACGGTCGCGTACACCTCGGGCAACGCCGCCGCTTCAATCAGCGACACGCTTTCCGGAACCGGCAGCACATGCCGTCCGTCGACGACCACTTCTTCGGCCATCCCGCCCCCGGCCAGCAAGGCGCAGACCCGGTCACCGACCTGCCAGGACGAGCCTGCGCCGACCTCGCTGATCACCCCGGAACACTCAAGACCCAGCACCTGGCTGGCACCTGGAGGGGGTGGATAAAGTCCGGCTTTCTGTAATAAATCCGCGCGATTGAGGCCCGCTGCCGCCACCCGGATGCGAACTTGTCCTACATCGCATGTAGGACTTGGTTCATCAACCCATGCCACTTGACCTTCAACGCCTTGCAATGCCTTCACAGTGCCTCCATAGTGAGTCTGGACTGAGCCCGAAGCTGTAGCGCCGGGCTTTTTGCATTATGCGACCGGCCCTGGGGTCTGAACGAACGCTGAACAGCAGTTATCGTACAGAGCGTAGCGGTACCGGCGACTTCAAAGACGGCCTAATATGCGTTATCAATTGTCCCCGCGTCGAATCAGCATGAAGCATCTGCTCCCCAGCACCGCCCTCGCTCTTTTCATCGGTATCGGTCTGTTGCCGGTGTCGGGCACCACATTCGCAGCCAACAGCTGGGACAAGTTACAGCCTGATCGCGACGAAGTGATCGCCAGTCTGAACGTCGTCGAGTTGCTCAAGCGTCATCACTACAGCAAGCCGCCGCTCGACGATGCGCGCTCGGTGATCATCTACGACAGCTACATCAAGCTGCTCGACCCGTCGCGCAGCTATTTCATGGCCAGCGACATCGCCGAATTCGACAAGTGGAAGACCCAGTTCGACGACTTCCTCAAGAGCGGCGACCTCAACGCCGGGTTCACCATCTACAAGCGCTACCTGGACCGCGTGAAGGCGCGTCTGGACTTCGCCCTTGCCGAGCTGAACAAAGGCGTCGACAAGATGGACTTCACCACCAGGGAAACCTTGCTGATCGATCGCAAGGATGCTCCGTGGCTCAAGTCCACCGCCGAGCTCGATGACCTGTGGCGCAAACGCGTCAAGGACGAAGTGCTGCGGCAGAAGATCGCCGGCAAAGAGCCGAAGCAGATCCAGGAAACCCTGACCAAGCGCTACAAGAATCAACTGGCGCGTCTGGACCAGACCCGCGCCGAAGACATCTTCCAGGCGTACATCAACACCTTCGCCATGTCTTACGATCCGCACACCAACTATCTGTCGCCGGATAACGCGGAGAACTTCGACATCAACATGAGCCTGTCCCTCGAGGGCATCGGCGCCGTGTTGCAGAGCGACAATGACCAGGTGAAAGTCGTGCGTCTGGTGCCGGCAGGCCCGGCCGACAAGACCAAGCAGGTTGCTCCGGCCGACAAGATCATCGGCGTTGCCCAGGGCAACAAAGAGATGGTTGACGTGGTCGGCTGGCGTCTGGACGAAGTGGTCAAGCTGATCCGTGGCCCGAAAGGCACCGTGGTGCGTCTGGAAGTCATCCCGGCCAGCAATGCGCCGAACGATCAGACCAGCAAGATCGTGCCGATCACCCGTGAAGCGGTGAAGCTCGAAGACCAGGCCGTGAAGAAGTCCGTGCTGAACCTGAAACAGGACGGCAAGGACTACAAGCTCGGCGTGATCGAGATTCCGGCGTTCTATCTCGACTTCAAGGCCTTCCGTGCCGGCGATCCGGACTACAAGAGCACCACCCGTGACGTCAAGAAGCTGCTGACCGAACTGCAGAAAGAGAAAGTCGACGGCGTGGTCATCGACCTGCGCAACAACGGCGGCGGTTCCCTGCAGGAAGCCACCGAGCTGACCAGCCTGTTCATCGACAAGGGCCCTACCGTGCTCGTGCGTAACGCCGATGGCCGGGTCGATGTACTTGAAGATGAAAACCCGGGCGCCTTCTACAAAGGCCCGATGGCGCTGCTGGTCAACCGCCTGTCCGCCTCGGCTTCGGAGATTTTCGCCGGCGCCATGCAGGACTATCACCGCGCGCTGATCATCGGGGGCCAGACCTTCGGCAAAGGCACCGTGCAGACCATCCAGCCGCTGAATCATGGCGAGCTGAAACTGACCCTGGCCAAGTTCTACCGGGTTTCCGGCCAGAGCACCCAGCATCAGGGCGTACTGCCGGACATCGATTACCCGTCGATCATCGACACCAAGGAAATCGGCGAAAGCGCCCTGCCGGAAGCCATGCCGTGGGACACCATCCGCGCAGCGATCAAACCGGCGAGCGATCCGTTCAAGCCGTACCTGGCCCAGCTCAAGTCCGAGCATGACAGCCGTTCCGCCAAGGACGCGGAGTTCGTGTTCATCCGCGACAAGCTGGCCCTGGCGCAGAAGCTGCTGGAAGAAAAAACCGTCAGCCTCAATGAAGCCGAACGCCGTGCCCAGCACGCCGACATCGACGCCAAGCAACTGGCGATGGAGAACATCCGTCGCAAGGCCAAAGGCGAAGAACCGCTCAAAGAGCTGAAGAAAGAAGACGACGACGCCCTGGCCGCCGCCGAGCCGGACAAGGTCAAACCGGAAGACGACGCCTACCTGAGCGAGACCGGGCGAGTGCTGCTGGATTACTTGAAGCTGAGCAACCAGGTCGCAAAGAAGTAAGGTGATGGCAATTTAATGCTGACGATCCCCGGATCGTCATCAAACAGTCATCATTCTGTCGTGCAATAAAGGACTGGGCGCTGTTCTCTTCATCGAGAACGCTCCCAGTCCTTTTTTATCGCCAGAGATTGCCATGACCACGACCGAACAGCTGAGTGCCTTGAGCTCGATCCTGACTCAAAGCGGATTACACAGCCTGTTCCAGCCGATCATTTGCCTCTCCGAACGGCGCATTCTCGGCTACGAAGCCCTGACCCGTGGCCCGTCCAACAGCCCGCTGCACTCCCCCATCGCCCTGTTCGCCGTGGCCCGTCAGGCCGGGCGCTTGAGCGAACTGGAAATCGCCTGCCGCCAGAGTGCCTGTCGTCGTTTCAACGAAAAGCAATTGCCGGGCAAGCTGTTTCTCAACGTCTCTCCGGAATCCTTGCTTGAAGCCGCGCACCAGCCGGGGCGCACGCTGCAGTTGCTTCAGGATTTTGGTATTCCGCCGAGCCAGGTGGTGATCGAACTCACCGAACAGACGCCGATCGATGATTTCCAGTTGCTGCAAACCGCACTGCATCACTATCGGGCGATGGGATTTTCAATTGCCCTCGATGATCTTGGGGCCGGTTATTCGAGCCTGCGCCTGTGGTCCGAGCTGCGGCCGGATTACGTGAAGATCGACCGGCACTTCATCGACGGCATTCATCAGGACGCCTTGAAGCGAGAGTTCGTCGGATCGATTCTGCAAATTGCCAAGGCCTCGCGTGCGCAGGTAATCGCCGAAGGCATCGAGCTGCCGGAAGAACTGGCAGTGCTGACCGAGATGGGGGTGGATCTGGTGCAGGGCTACCTGCTCGGACGCCCTCAGGAACACCCGCCGCGCGATGCCCGGGCCTTGATGCCCAAGCACGACAGCAGCGCCGTTGCGCTGAACGATGAAGGCAGCGATCTCAGCGCCCTGCTCAACGATCAACCCGCCGTGAATCGCGACACACCGACCGCCACCGTACTGGAGGCTTTCCGCCGCCAGGCCAACCTGAACTCGCTGGCGGTGCTCGATGAACAGGGTCAGCCGTGCGGCATCGTTCATCGTCACTCGTTGTCCGATGCGCTGCTCAAACCGTTCGCCACCGACCTGTTCGCCCGCAAACCGATCAGCCGCCTGATGAACGACGACTTCCTCGCCGTGGAAATGAGCCAGTCGCTGCAACAGGTCAGCCGCCTGATCACCAGCCGCGCCCGGCAACGCATCGAAGAGGATTTCATCATCACCCTCAACGGCAGCTACCTGGGCCTGGGGCGGGTGATTGATGTGCTCAAACTGATTACCGAACTGAAAATCCAGCAGGCCCGCTATGCCAACCCGCTGACCTTGCTGCCGGGAAATGTGCCGATTCAGCAATGTTTGACGAGGTTGCTGCAACAGGGGCGCGAGTCGGTTATCTGCTATGTCGACATCGACAGCTTCAAACCCTTTAACGATATCTACGGGTATGGACGTGGGGATGAAGTGCTGCTGTGTCTGGCGCAATGCCTCAACGAACGCGTCGACCCGTCTCGCGACTTTGTCGGGCATATTGGAGGGGACGATTTTCTGTTGGTGCTCGGCCCGGAGGATTGGCGCAAACGGCTCAACCAGTTGCTGGATGATTTCCAGAGCCAATGCCGACGTTTCTACCGCCCCGAACACCTGGAAGCTGGGTGTTTTGTTGCGCCGAATCGCCAAGGGATTCGTCAGGAGTTTCCGTTGCTGTCATTGTCCATTGGCGTGGTGCATTTGCATCCTGAAGCGTGTGCGCAACTGGATGCGAGTCAGTTGGCAGAGATGGCTTCGCAGGCGAAGCATCATGCGAAGAATGTTCCGGGGTATAGCGTGCATGTTATCGACAGCATAAGCGCGCTACCTTTTAACGAGGCGCTCGTTTCAGGTCATCGCTGATGTAAAGGCTCGATAACTACCATGTGGACCGATCCTCACCAGCGGCATTCGCAAGATCCTCACGCCAAATTTCCTTCGCAAGCCTGTAGAGATCTTGGAAGAAACCGCGTGGATCCTCTAGAGAGTACCATTCCCCTCGTGGCCAACTTGTTGCTTCGTATTCATCGATCTCGAATAGTTCTTGAAAGTGATAATTTTTTTCCAAGAGCAGCAATTTCAAACTTTCAACTAGCACTAGCTTATGCCTATAGGAAAGGTATGGCAGATTAAGACAATACTTCCTGATAAGAAGCTCTCTATCAACAGAATCATTAGGATTGTAAACCTCGAGTTCCGCACCTCGAGTTTCCTCCCGATCATAAACGTCGAAAACGCCTATAAACCACATCAAATCCGGTTCAAACTCTTCATTTAAATATGGATCTTTCAACATCACTTCACCACGGCTGGAAGCGTGGCGAACTGGCTTTGGTTAAATACATTAGCTCCCACAATTCTCACCATCATTATAAAAACCAAATAAAACAGCCAATCCACCAAAAACCCAAAATATATAAAAACCTCAAGCCTAGAATGTAATTCTATAAATCTTTAACTTTACCTATCTCAGCCTGATATAAGGAAAGACATTCTAGCAACACGCGCATAAAGCCACGCCCATCGACTATCTCGTCAGAAAATAAAAAACTCCTCCTTTCCAAAACCTCAACAAATGTTTCTCCCCTTTCCAAATAATAGGAAATCGTATCAATTATCCAACATCTATCCGATTCAGAGTACCCAACAAATTCCGGTTTCAGAACAGCATCAAAAACCCTAATCATATCAGAAGAGTCATTTACATCAGCCAGACATATTAGTTCTTCAACGGCCCCTTCATGAGGATAGTCAATGTCAAAAACAAATAGAAAGCCAGGCAAAATTGAAAGTTTTGGATTAGGTTTCATTTGATATCAATCCACATAAGCTGTTATAGCCTCACCATGACTATCGAGTATAACAACAGTTCTTGTTGGCTCTATATATTCCACTTGCTTCCCCCTATACCCCTCTCCTACCTTTCTTCCCATTTCCACTGGGAGCGATGAGAGCGATAGACTCCCAGTCCGTCGGAAAATTAATTTAGCACGATTAATTGCATTCAATTGATCCCTATGACTCATAAATTTAGTTGCAGCTCGCGGAATGCTTGGCTCCATAAGCTTAGTTTTTTTATTTAGTTTCATCTCAACTTTACCCGTAGTAGGGTTTTTAGCATATAGCAGACGTTCTTGCTGCGAAGCAAGAGTGGTTTGGGCGCCATGTTTTTGTAAAAAGTGAGATTTTTTGTTAGCGCTCTCCATTTGTTTCAACTCTTTTAATGCAATATTTTCTGCTAACTCATCAATCCTCGCCCGCCGCTCCTGCGCCGTCATCTTCGGCAGCGCTGGCTCACCCTCATCAACAACTGAACCACCCACCCCATCCGGCACCGGACAGCCCGGCTTGTTCGGCGGCGGACAATTGGAGGTCAACCCCAACGGATCCACCCACCCCGTCGGATTCGGCACGTACTGGTACTGGTTCAGTCCACCCGCCAGCTTCACCGGATCCGGCGTCAGATACCGTCCCACGTCCGAGTCGTAATACCGGTGCCGGTTGTAATGCAGCCCGCTTTCGTCATCGAAGTACTGCCCCTGAAAGCGCAGTGGCTGGTTCAGGTAGTCCTCGGTCGCCAGTTCCAGTGAGGTGACCTTGCCGTAGGCGCTGTATTTGGCCGACCAGACGATGTCGCCGCTGTAGTCGGTCAGTTCCTGCGGGGTGCCGAGGTGGTCGAGTTGGTAGTAGAACGGGCAGGCGCGTTTCGGGCCTTTGCCGTCGAGCATGACCAATGGGCGGAAGGTGCCGGGTTCGTAGATGAAGCTGCGGTGTTGTTCTTTACTGCTTTCGGCGATCAGGTGGTCGCCTTGCCAGAAAAACTCGGTGGTCTGGCCATTGACGGTCTTGCGGATGCGCCGGCCGAAGGCGTCGTACTGGTAGCTGGCGCTGGTGCCGTCGGGGCGGGTCAGGCCGATCAGGCGGTGCTGGCTGTCGTAGCGGTATTCGGTGACAAGTTGTTGCGCGCGGCCGCGGCGTTCGCGGATCAGGTTGCCGAAGGCGTCGTAGTCGTAATGACGGTCGCCCTGCATCAGCAGGCGATTGCCCTTGATCTGTGCCGGCCCCGGACGGTCCTGCATCAGCAGGTTGCCGGCCGGGTCGTGGGCGAAGTTTTCCGGCAGGTCGTCGCGGGTGTGGCGCACGCTGGCCAGACGGTCGAGGGCGTCGTAGTAATAGCTACGTTGACCGTGACGGCTGTCGGCGATAGATGCGAGGTTGCCATTGACCGCGTAACTGTAGTGGCGCAGGTACAGCGCGCGGTCATGTTGATGAACAGAATGAACCCGCAACCGGCCCTGTTCGTCGTAGGCATATTCGCTGAGCAGCAGGCCTTGTTGACGTTGCTGTTCGCGGCCGTGCTGGTAGACGTGGCGGGTCAGCAAGGCGCCGTTGAGGTCGATCGCGGTCAGCGCGCCGCCCTTGGCGTAGTGGTAGTCGAGCTTGCTGTTGTCCGGCAGACGCATGCGAGTGAGTTGGCCGCAGGCGTCGTAGGTGTAACGCAAGGTGCCCCAGCCCTGATGCTCGCGCACCAGCCGGTCCTGCAGGTCGTATTCGAAGGCCAGCGGGTGATCCTGGCCGTCATCCACGCCGACCAGCCGACCGAGGCGGTCATAGCGGTAGCTGACCTCGACCCCGTCCGGCAAGGTCTTGAGCAGCAATCGCCCGGCGCTGTCGCGCTGGTAAGTGGTGACCAGCGTCGAGCCGTCGTCGCCGTACTCGGTCTTTTCCAGCAGGTGGCCGTTGCGGTCGTAGACATACGCCGTACGCCGGCCATCGAAGCCGGTTTCCTGTCGGATCAGTCCGGTAGGCGTGTAGTCCAGCCGGTACTTTTCGCCGGACTCGTTCTCGATTTCCGTCAGCAGCAGCTGCGCATGGTCGTAGCGGTACTGCAGCCGCGTGCCGTCGGGGTTGATCCGCCGGCTGACCAAATGCAGGTCGTCGTCATATTCGTAGCGGGTGATGCGCCCCAGTTCATCGCGTTCGGCGGTGATCTGGCCGTAGGCGCTGTAGGACCAGGCGCGGGTGGCGCCATTCGGCGAGGTGGTCTGGATCAGCCGGCCAACGGCGTCCCAGGCATGACGGGTGACCGCGCCATGTTCGTCCTGCGCCGTAATCCGCCGCCCCAAGGCATCGTAGGAAAACTTGCGAACCCCGCCGTCCGGCAGACTCTCCTCGACCAACTGGCCCAGGTCGTTCCACATGAACACATGGCGACCACTGTCCGGATAACGGACCGACAGCAACCGCCCCTGCGCGTCGTAGTGGTAATGGGTGACGTGGCCATCCGGGTCGACCGCTTCGGTGATATCACCCTGGGCATTGCGCCGGTACGTCCACACCGCATCGCCACGCGAACGGCTGTGCAGGAAACCGTTGCGGTACTCGTAGGTCGTCGGCGCATCGTCCGGCGGAATCAGCGCGATCAGCCGCCCGGCGTCGTCATAGCGGTATTCGGTGACCGCGCCCAGCGCATCCTGCTCGGCAATCAGCCGGCCCTGCGCGTCGTAGGCCTTGAGCTGTTCGCCACCATCGGCGGCGACCTGACGCACCAGCCGCGCCGTATCGTCGTGGACGTAGGTTTCTTCAGTGCCGTCGACGTACTGCACCGTGACACTGCCGGCGTCATCCCAGACGTAACGCGTATCCATCTGCGAAAACGACGCCCAGTGCCGCACGCAACGCGCTGCCTTGCCGGCACGCTCCCACTCCCAGAAGAAGCTCGCGCCGCCGGCCAGCTGCCGTTGCAGGATGACGTGCTGGTCGTCGTAGTCGTAACGCTCAGTCTCGCCGACCGCGTTCGACGCCTCGATCAATCGATGGCGGGCATCAAAGCGGTAGCTGGCCAGCGTTTGCTCGGTGCGCCAGACCGCATCGCGCCAAACCTGATAATCGACCGCAACCAGATGCGCTCGCTCATAGCGCAGCAACAA
>NZ_JBQEQB010000039.1:30000-32933 GCF_052046055.1 Pseudomonas sp. 22082 | reverse complement strand
ATTGCTTGGGTGTTATATGGTCAAGCCTCACGGGCAATTAGTATTGGTTAGCTCAACGCCTCACAGCGCTTACACACCCAACCTATCAACGTCGTAGTCTTCGACGGCCCTTCAGGGAACTCAAGGTTCCAGTGAGATCTCATCTTGAGGCAAGTTTCCCGCTTAGATGCTTTCAGCGGTTATCTTTCCCGAACATAGCTACCCGGCAATGCCACTGGCGTGACAACCGGAACACCAGAGGTTCGTCCACTCCGGTCCTCTCGTACTAGGAGCAGCCCCTCTCAAATCTCAAACGTCCACGGCAGATAGGGACCGAACTGTCTCACGACGTTCTAAACCCAGCTCGCGTACCACTTTAAATGGCGAACAGCCATACCCTTGGGACCGGCTTCAGCCCCAGGATGTGATGAGCCGACATCGAGGTGCCAAACACCGCCGTCGATATGAACTCTTGGGCGGTATCAGCCTGTTATCCCCGGAGTACCTTTTATCCGTTGAGCGATGGCCCTTCCATACAGAACCACCGGATCACTAAGACCTACTTTCGTACCTGCTCGACGTGTCTGTCTCGCAGTCAAGCGCGCTTTTGCCTTTATACTCTACGACCGATTTCCGACCGGTCTGAGCGCACCTTCGTACTCCTCCGTTACTCTTTAGGAGGAGACCGCCCCAGTCAAACTACCCACCATACACTGTCCTCGATCCGGATAACGGACCTGAGTTAGAACCTCAAAGTTGCCAGGGTGGTATTTCAAGGATGGCTCCACGCGAACTGGCGTCCACGCTTCAAAGCCTCCCACCTATCCTACACAAGCAAATTCAAAGTCCAGTGCAAAGCTATAGTAAAGGTTCACGGGGTCTTTCCGTCTAGCCGCGGATACACTGCATCTTCACAGCGATTTCAATTTCACTGAGTCTCGGGTGGAGACAGCGCCGCCATCGTTACGCCATTCGTGCAGGTCGGAACTTACCCGACAAGGAATTTCGCTACCTTAGGACCGTTATAGTTACGGCCGCCGTTTACCGGGGCTTCGATCAAGAGCTTCGCGTTAGCTAACCCCATCAATTAACCTTCCGGCACCGGGCAGGCGTCACACCCTATACGTCCACTTTCGTGTTTGCAGAGTGCTGTGTTTTTAATAAACAGTCGCAGCGGCCTGGTATCTTCGACCGGCGTGGGCTTACGCAGCAAGTGCTTCACCCTCACCGGCGCACCTTCTCCCGAAGTTACGGTGCCATTTTGCCTAGTTCCTTCACCCGAGTTCTCTCAAGCGCCTTGGTATTCTCTACCCAACCACCTGTGTCGGTTTGGGGTACGGTTCCTGGTTATCTGAAGCTTAGAAGCTTTTCTTGGAAGCATGGCATCAACCACTTCGTCGCCTAAAGGCAACTCGTCATCAGCTCTCGGCCTTGAAACCCCGGATTTACCTAAGATTTCAGCCTACCACCTTAAACTTGGACAACCAACGCCAAGCTGGCCTAGCCTTCTCCGTCCCTCCATCGCAATAACCAGAAGTACAGGAATATTAACCTGTTTTCCATCGACTACGCTTTTCAGCCTCGCCTTAGGGACCGACTAACCCTGCGTCGATTAACGTTGCGCAGGAAACCTTGGTCTTTCGGCGTGGGTGTTTTTCACACCCATTGTCGTTACTCATGTCAGCATTCGCACTTCTGATACCTCCAGCAAGCTTCTCAACTCACCTTCACAGGCTTACAGAACGCTCCTCTACCGCATCACTTGCGTGATACCCGTAGCTTCGGTGTATGGTTTGAGCCCCGTTACATCTTCCGCGCAGGCCGACTCGACTAGTGAGCTATTACGCTTTCTTTAAAGGGTGGCTGCTTCTAAGCCAACCTCCTAGCTGTCTAAGCCTTCCCACATCGTTTCCCACTTAACCATAACTTTGGGACCTTAGCTGACGGTCTGGGTTGTTTCCCTTTTCACGACGGACGTTAGCACCCGCCGTGTGTCTCCCATGCTCGGCACTTGTAGGTATTCGGAGTTTGCATCGGTTTGGTAAGTCGGGATGACCCCCTAGCCGAAACAGTGCTCTACCCCCTACAGTGATACATGAGGCGCTACCTAAATAGCTTTCGAGGAGAACCAGCTATCTCCGAGCTTGATTAGCCTTTCACTCCGATCCACAGGTCATCCGCTAACTTTTCAACGGTAGTCGGTTCGGTCCTCCAGTCAGTGTTACCTAACCTTCAACCTGCCCATGGATAGATCGCCCGGTTTCGGGTCTATTCCCAGCGACTAGACGCCCTATTAAGACTCGCTTTCGCTACGCCTCCCCTATTCGGTTAAGCTCGCCACTGAAAATAAGTCGCTGACCCATTATACAAAAGGTACGCAGTCACAGAACAAAGTCTGCTCCCACTGCTTGTACGCATACGGTTTCAGGATCTATTTCACTCCCCTCTCCGGGGTTCTTTTCGCCTTTCCCTCACGGTACTAGTTCACTATCGGTCAGTCAGTAGTATTTAGCCTTGGAGGATGGTCCCCCCATATTCAGACAAAGTTTCTCGTGCTCCGTCCTACTCGATTTCATGACTAAGAGACTTTCGCGTACAGGGCTATCACCCACTATGGCCGCACTTTCCAGAGCGTTCCGCTAATCTCAAAGCCACTTAAGGGCTAGTCCCCGTTCGCTCGCCACTACTAAGGGAATCTCGGTTGATTTCTTTTCCTCAGGGTACTTAGATGTTTCAGTTCCCCTGGTTCGCCTCTTGCACCTATGTATTCAGTACAAGATAACCATCTTGTGATGGCTGGGTTCCCCCATTCAGACATCTCCGGATCAAAGTCTGTTTGCCGACTCCCCGAAGCTTTTCGCAGGCTACCACGTCTTTCATCGCCTCTGACTGCCAAGGCATCCACCGTATGCGCTTCTTCACTTGACCATATAACCCCAAGCAATCTGGTTATA
>NZ_JBQEQB010000039.1:0-27500 GCF_052046055.1 Pseudomonas sp. 22082 | reverse complement strand
TCCCCTCCCGCCCTTCATGCTCCTGCATCAAGGCCGCCAACGCGGACGCGCCCGCCCCTTCAGAAAGGTTATGGGTATCGGTGTAATACACGCGCATGGCCTCGGCGATTTCATCTTCGCTCACCGAGACAATCCGCGCCGCACCCTTCCTATAGATGTCGAACGCCTCCGCAATAGGTCTGCGCACAGCAAGGCCGTCGGCAAAGGTGTTGGCCGACGCGGTTTCACAGATCGTTTTCGCTTCGAAAGACAGTTTGGCGGCCATTGCTTCCGTCGACACCACCCCTACTATCTCGGTATTCAGGCCCAACACGTCCCGGGCAGCAATCACACCACAGATTCCCGAACCACAGCCGATTGGCACATAGACGGTGTCCAGCTCTGGCGCTGCACTGAACAGCTCAAGCGCATACGTCGCAACGCCCTTGACCAGTTCGGCATGAAATGGCGGCACCAGGTACAGTTCATGTTCCTGCGCCAGACGAGCCGCCTCCTCACGAGCCTCATCGAAATCACGCCCGTACTCGACCACCTCACCGCCGAACCCGCGCATGGCGTTGTTCTTTTCCATTGAGTTGCCCTTTGGCACAACGATCAGTGCCCTCAGCCCCACGGCACTGGCTGCCAGCGCAAGACTTTGGCCATGATTGCCACGCGTCGCAGAAACGATGCCTTTGACGCTCGGGTGCTCACGGCGCAGCCAGTTCATGAAGGTAATGCCACCGCGCACCTTGAAGGCACCGGTCGGCGTGTGGTTTTCGTGCTTGACCCAAACGGTGCATCCCAATCGCTCGGCCAGCAGAGGCCAGCGATACTGGGCGGTAGCTGGCATCACCTGGTAAACCTGGCGGGCAGCGTGTTCGAGGTCATCGCGCGTGATTGTATGCATGAGCGTCTCCTTGGCTTTGCCCCAGTCTAGGCACGCAGGCGTCGCGTCGGCTTTCAAAAAACGAACCTGACTTTTATGCCATCCCTTCACTACTATGACGCTCATGAGTCATCGAAACCGTCAGAACACTCCAACCATTGCAGAACCGGTCCGTCGCATCGAGGCAGGTTCGTGGACGATCGAATTGCTGCCCGGCGCAGCCTACTCGGCACGCTACGTGGCGACCCAGTCAGCGATTGGCTTTGCCTTCGACAGCCAACGCGGCCTGCATGCCATCGGTACTGACCGGGTACGTCCCTTCGACGCGATGCCCAATGGCCTGGCGTTTGTCCCGGTCGGCTGTGATGTGTTGTCCGAGTCCCCCATGGGCGGTGAATACCTGCGGGTCATCCGCACCAAAGGGGATGCGTTGGCCGGAGATCGGCCATTCAACAACCGCATCGACCCGCAGGCCATTCTCCTCGCCCAGCGAATGCGCAGCGCGCTGTTGCAGCCCAAATGGGACGATGACTGGGAAACCTGGGCGCTTGCGCTGGCTGAGCGCGCCGCAGTTCAGGACGTGCCAGTGCACCGCGGCTCGATCACCGACAGCCGAATGCGAAGGCTGGATGAGTTCATTGACGCAGGTCTCAATGGCCCGCTCGATGTACTGTCGATGGCACACCTGCTCGAATTGTCCGAAGGCTATTTCACTCGCGCCTTCAAACAAGCCACGGGCAAAAGCCCCCATAGCTATTTGATCGACCGGCGCCTGGCCAAGGCTCGGGCGATGATATGCGACGGGAAAACGGCCTTGTCGCAGGTCGCCCTGGCCTGTGGATTCAATTCCCAGGCGCACCTGGCAAGCGCCTTCAAACAACGACTTGGCGTGAGTCCGGCACAATTGCGCAAAAGTACTTGCCACAGCGCCAGCGCCGGCAAACAACATGCGTCGTGATCGCTTTCGTGTCTTCTGTCTTCTGATCCGGAAAGCCGTCCCAGCAACCCTTCGGGTCGTGTTCTGCAATGCCGATTGCACGTCGTTCATGCAGGCTGCACGAACCCCCTCAGCCCTGCTATCGCACAACCCCTGATCCAGACGCCTTTGGCCGAGACGCGCGACTGGCATGGCAAATGCGTTGTTCTTCGGGAATCCACGGCGCCGAGAGACATCGGACTGTGTTCTAACCCTGAATAGCAGAGGCAACCAACATGAACGCGATCGACCTTCTGAAAGCCGACCACGAGAAAGTCAAAGGGATCCTGAGCCAACTCAGCGAATCGACGGACCGGGCCCTGAAAAAACGTGTCGAGCTACTGGGCAAACTGGAAATGGAGATCTCGATCCACACCCGACTCGAAGAGGAAATCCTTTATCCGGCCTTCAAGGAAGCCGGCACCAAGGAACAGGACATCATGTACTTCGAAGCCAAGGAAGAGCACCGCACCGTGGACTCGCTGGTGCTGCCAGACCTCAAACTGACTGATCCGGGTACGCCCGAGTTCGCTGGTCGGGTCAAAGTGGTCAAGGAGCTTCTGGAGCATCACATCGAAGAGGAAGAAACCGAGATGTTTCCGCAGGCAAAAAAACTCCTCGGTAAAGCGAAGCTCGATGAACTGGGCGAACAAATGGAAGCGATGAAAGCCAGCTACAAAAAGGAAATGATGGCCGGCAACGTGGCGGCGTGATGCTCCCGAAACCCAGAAAGCCCGGCATCTGCCGGGCTTTTCTTTGGGTTGATATCACGCTCGATTCCCGCGAATTTTCATCCGCCCGCCGGTGGCATTCAAACGCCGTTGTGTGGTGTGCTGTTCGTCATGAGCCCGCGGTTCCCATTCGGGCTCACAACATTCCGGCCATTAACCGATGAGGTCCGTTTCATGAGCAATACGTCTTACGTGCCACCCAAGGTCTGGAAACACAGCGCGCCTTCCGGCGGCCAATTCGCCAATATCAATCGCCCGATTGCCGGGCCGACGCATGAAAAAACGCTGCCGATCGGCAAGCACCCGCTGCAGCTCTACTCGCTGGCCACGCCCAATGGCGTAAAGGTGACCATTCTGCTCGAAGAATTACTGGCGCTCGGCTGCACCGACGCTGAATACGATGCCTGGCTGATCCGCATCAACGAAGGAGACCAGTTCTCCAGCGGATTTGTCGAGATCAACCCCAACTCGAAAATTCCGGCTTTATTGGACCGCAGCGTGGAGCCGGGCATTCGCGTGTTCGAATCCGGCTCGATCCTGTTGTATCTGGCGGAGAAATTCGGCGCCTTCCTGCCCTCCGATCCGGCGGGTCGCACCGAAACCCTGAACTGGCTGTTCTGGCAAATGGGTGCTGCGCCGTATCTGGGCGGTGGCTTTGGACATTTCTATGCGTATGCGCCGGAAAAACTCGAATACCCGATCAATCGATTCACCATGGAAGCCAAGCGTCAGCTGGATGTACTCGATCGCCGCCTGAGCGAAAGCCCTTACCTTGCCGGCAACGACTACACCATCGCCGACATCGCGGTCTGGCCGTGGTACGGGCAACTGGTGCGCGACAATGTGTACTCCGCCGCCGAGTTTCTTAGCGCCCATGAATACACCCACGTGCAGCGCTGGGCGCAAGAGATTGCCGAACGACCTGCGGTGATTCGCGGCCAGCGTGTCAACCGGACGTGGGGCGATGAAGCGAGCCAGGTCCCGGAGCGACATCAGGCGAGCGATCTGGATTGACATTGGCCTTATCCGATACAGCGCCTGTAGCCTCCGGCATCAGGCGTTGTGTCTGATAAATCGCTCCCACCGCCCCACGGACCGCTACGCTTTATTTCCAGGTGTCAGCGGCCCAGCGATGAAAGTACGACACCCGACCTCGAACAACAACGGAGGGTCGTCCACCCGCATGAACATTCTCTACGACGAACAGGTCGACGGCGCCTTGCCCGACGTCGACAAAGTCGCGCTTCTGCAAGCCCTGCAGCACCAATGGCCAGACCTGGACGTGCTGCATCAGCGCGAGGAATTGAAACCGTACGAGTGCGATGGCCTCTCGGCCTACCGCACCACGCCGCTGCTGGTGGTACTGCCACGGCACATCGATGAAGTTCAGGGCGTGTTGCAGATCTGCCATGAACGACGGGTGCCGGTGGTGGCCCGGGGCGCGGGGACCGGTTTGTCCGGCGGTGCATTGCCGCTGGAAAAAGGCGTGCTGCTGGTGATGGCGCGCTTCAACAACATCCTCCAGATCGACCCAAAGGCCCGCACTGCGCGGGTTCAACCCGGCGTGCGCAACCTGGCGATTTCCCAGGCCGCCGCGCCGTTCGGGCTGTATTACGCACCTGATCCTTCCTCGCAAATCGCCTGCTCGATCGGCGGCAACGTGGCGGAAAATGCCGGTGGTGTGCATTGCCTCAAGTACGGCTTGACCGTGCACAACCTGCTCAAGGTCGAGATCCTCACCGTCGATGGCGAACGCCTGACGCTGGGGGCGGACGCACTGGATTCCCCCGGTTTCGACCTGTTGGCGCTGTTCACCGGTTCCGAAGGCCTGCTCGGGGTCATCACCGAAGTCACGGTCAAACTCTTGCCCAAACCGCAGACGGCCAAAGTGCTGCTGGCGGCGTTCGATTCCGTGGAAAAGGCTGGCCGCGCCGTGGCGGATATCATCGCGGCCGGCATCATTCCCGGTGGCCTGGAGATGATGGACAATCTGGCGATCCGCGCTGCTGAAGACTTCATCCACGCCGGTTATCCGGTGGATGCCGAGGCGATTCTGCTCTGCGAACTCGATGGCGTTGAGGCCGATGTTCACGATGACTGCGCGCGGGTCCGACAAGTGCTCGAGCACGCCGGCGCCACCGAACTGCGTCAGGCCCGGGACGAAGCCGAACGCGTGCGATTCTGGGCCGGACGCAAAAACGCCTTCCCCGCCGTGGGCCGGTTGTCGCCGGACTATTACTGCATGGATGGCACCATCCCGCGCCGCGAGTTGCCCGGCGTATTGCATGCGATTGGACAGCTTTCAGCCGAATACGGCCTGCGAGTGGCCAACGTATTCCATGCCGGCGACGGCAACATGCATCCACTGATTCTGTTCGACGCCAACCAGCCCGGGGAGCTGGAGCGTGCTGAAACGCTGGGCGGCAAGATCCTCGAACTGTGCGTCAAGGTCGGCGGCAGCATCACCGGAGAACACGGTGTGGGCCGGGAAAAAATCAACCAGATGTGCGCGCAGTTCAACGGCGATGAGCTGACCCTGTTCCACGCCGTCAAAGCCGCGTTCGATCCCGGCGGCCTGCTCAACCCCGGCAAAAACATTCCGACCCTGCACCGCTGCGCCGAATTCGGTGCCCTGCACGTGCATCACGGGCAGTTGCCCTTCCCCGAACTGGAGCGGTTCTGATGGGTGAAGCGATGGATTTCGATGACAGCGCCGCGCTGCTCGAACAGGTCAACCGGGCACTGGAAAACGCCACGCCGCTGCGCATTCAAGGGGCCAACAGCAAGGCGTTTCTCGGGCGCATCGTCGGTGGCGAGATTCTCGACACTCGCGCCCATCGCGGCATCGTCAGCTACGACCCGACCGAACTGGTGATCACCGCACGCTGCGGCACTCCACTAGTGGAACTGCTGGCCGTGCTGGACGCTTCGCAACAGATGCTGGCGTGCGAACCACCGGCCTTCGCCGACGATGCCACGGTCGGCGGCATGGTCGCCAGTGGCCTGTCCGGGCCGCGTCGGCCCTGGTCGGGATCGGTGCGCGATTTCGTGCTGGGCACGCGAATCATCACCGGTCATGGCAAACACCTGCGCTTCGGCGGCGAAGTCATGAAGAACGTCGCCGGTTATGACCTGTCGCGCCTGATGGCCGGCAGTTACGGATCGCTTGGGGTGATCACCGAAGTCTCGCTCAAGGTGCTGCCCAAACCGCGAGCGTGCCTGAGCCTCAGTCTGGAAATGCCCAGCGAACAGGCGTTGCTGCGTCTGGCCGAATGGGGCCAGCAACCGTTGCCGATCAGCGCCGCGTGTCACGATGGCCGGCAACTGCATTTGCGTCTTGAGGGTGGCGAAGGTTCGGTGGCGACCGCCCATGATCGTCTTGGCGGCGAGCCGCTCAACAGTTCGTTCTGGGCCGATCTCAACGAACAACGCCTGGGCTTCTTCGACGAAGACCAACCGCTCTGGCGCCTGTCCGTGCCGCTGAACACGC
Organism: Pseudomonas sp. 22082; assembly: GCF_052046055.1. NCBI lineage: Bacteria > Pseudomonadati > Pseudomonadota > Gammaproteobacteria > Pseudomonadales > Pseudomonadaceae > Pseudomonas > Pseudomonas sp. 22082. Next base: position 21,435 of record NZ_JBQEQB010000039.1, on the reverse strand, counting down.
CGCCGCTGAACCTGCCCGGCCAGCAGTGGCTCGACTGGGGCGGCGCGCAACGCTGGCTCAAATCGACGGCCGAAGCTGCGGTCATTCGCAAAGTGGTCGACGAAGTCGGCGGGCATGCAACCTGTTACAGCCACGGCCTGATCGACGAGCCGTTCCAGCCACTGGCGCCCGCCCTGCTGCACTATCACCGCCAACTCAAACGACAACTCGACCCCCGGGGCATTTTCAATCCCGGGCGTCTGTACGCGGAGCTTTGAGCCATGCAGACCACCCTCAGCCCGCAATCCCGGCAACTGCCCCGCGCCGAAGAGGCCGAAAGCATCCTGCGCACGTGCGTTCATTGCGGATTCTGCAACGCGACCTGCCCGACTTATCAATTGCTCGGCGATGAACTGGACGGCCCGCGCGGACGCATCTACTTGATCAAGCAAGTGCTCGAAGGCAACGAAGTCACGGCAAAAACCCAGCAGCATCTGGATCGTTGCCTGTCGTGTCGCAACTGTGAAACCACCTGCCCTTCCGGCGTGGACTATCACAACCTGCTCGACATCGGCCGGGCGGTGGTGGACGCCGCCGTCCCGCGGCCGCTCGGGCAGCGTCTGTTGCGTGAAGGACTTCGACGCGTCGTGCCCGATCCACGGTTGTTCAAAGGGCTGATCAACGCCGGCCAGATGTTTCGGGCGCTATTGCCCCATACCCTGCAAGACAAACTGCCACGCAACGTGGCGCTGCCTGCTCCACGACCCGCCATCCGTCATGCGCGGCACGTGCTGATGCTCGAGGGTTGCGTGCAGCCAGGTTTGTCACCCAATACCAATGCCGCAGCGGCGCGGGTACTGGATCGTCTGGGCATCAGCGTGATTCCTGCTCGCGAGGCTGGCTGTTGCGGCGCGGTGGACTATCACCTCGACGCCCAGATCACCGGCCTTGAGCGCGCCCGCCACAACATTGATGCGTGGTGGCCGGCCATCGAACAGGGTGCCGAGGTGATCGTGCAGACCGCCAGCGGTTGCGGTGCGTTCATCAAGGATTACGGGCATTTGCTTCGCGCCGATCCAACTTATGCCGAAAAGGCCAAAGCCGTCAGCGCGCTGGCAAAAGATCTGGTTGAGGTGCTGCGCGAAGAGCCGCTCGAATCCTTCGGCATCCACGCCAATCAACGTGTGGCTTTCCATTGTCCCTGCACCTTGCAACACGCACAGAAACTCGGCGGTGCGGTGGAGTCGGTGCTGACACGACTGGGCTTCGACCTGACTGCCGTCCCCGACGCTCATCTGTGCTGCGGCTCGGCGGGTACTTACTCGATCACCCAACCGGCGCTGGCCAGGTCACTGCGCGACAACAAACTCGCTGCACTGGAGAGTGGTCATCCCGAGATCATCGCCACCGCCAACATCGGCTGCCAGATACACCTCGACGGCGCCGGCCGCACGCCCGTCAGGCACTGGATCGAACTGGTGGACGCGCATTGCCGATGAAAGTCCGAGGTGCCTGCTAACCTTCAAGCGGTGGCGCAGACAAGACTGAACATTGCGTCGATCCACGTGTTCTAGATGCCGTAATAACGGATCAAGGATGAGCGAATGGACTATTCAACTCATGCGGCCCCGCTCCCCTCGCCGCAACGTACCGCCACCCGGCGTCTGGCGTTTGCCGTAGGCGCGCTGTTCGTTGCCGGAGTCATCACGGCAGTCGGTGCCCTGTTAAGTATTGCGGCGCGGCTCGATGATGACGATGTGAACGACAACCTGTTCTATACGACCCGAGCACTGGAAAACCGCATCCTCGCATCAAAAAACTACATCACCAGTTACGCCTACTGGACGACGGCCTATGAGCATCTGAGCGGTCAGGTCGACACAGACTGGGCCTACGTTGAACAGAACCTGGGCAAAACCCTGTTCACCAGCGATGGCTATGACGGCGTATTTGTCCTGAACCGGGAACAGACCAAATATGCGGTGGTGCGCGGCCAGTTGATCGAAGCAAATATCTCCAGTTTTCTCCAGGCGTCCGCCACTGCGCTGGTCGACCAGGTACAACTGCAAAGCGACCTCACCAGGCCGGTCAATACCTATTCGTTGTTTGAAGACTGGCCGGCGCTGGTGACGGCGGCGGCCATCATTCCCAATGACGAGCGCCCCACCGAAGAACCCCGTAACACCTCTGTGCTGGTATTCGTCGACAAGCTGACGCCAGCCAAACTGCGAAAGATCGGCAGCGGCTTCGGCCTGAACAACCTGACTCTTGCCCTGGATGAAACCATCGAAGCAGGCCAGCCCAGAGTGCCGCTGGACAGTACCGGTTACAGCCTGGTCGCTGACCTGGAGCGGCCGGGGCAACGGTTGTTGTGGTCATTGCTGCCCACGCTTGGCAGCATTTTGCTCATTCTCATGCTGTTGACCGGTTACTTTTTCCGGCATGCCTTGCGTTCGTCGAAGTACGTGGACAACAGCCTGGAAGCAATGCAGACCTCACACCAGGCAATGCAAGCGGCCAATCAGGCCCTCGAGGCCAGCGAGGAGCGTTTTCGCGCCGTGGCTGAAGCGGCCTCCGACTGGATCTGGGAAATCGACCGGCATCTGTCTCTCACGTATCTCTCGGCGCGCTTCAGTACCGTGACCGGCTATCCACGTGAGCAGTGGCTGGGACAGGACATCATGCAGTTACTGTTTTGCGATACCACGCCGCTGGAGCTGTGGCTCAAGAAACTGAACGAAGAGGTCAACGCCAGTGACCTGCGCTGTACCTATCGCGATGAAACAGGGCAACAACGCTATTGCCGGCTGTCCGCCCGGCCGATCGTCGAAAACCATTGCATCGTCGGTTATCGCGGCACCGCCAGCGACATCACCGATGAAGTCGCCGCCCATGCACAGATCCAGCACCTGTCCATGCACGACGCGCTGACGGGGTTGCCCAACCGCAACAAGCTGGCGCGCTACCTGGAAGAAGCCCTGCAACTCAAGGAGCATGCCGCGCCCCTGTCATTGCTGATGATCGATCTGGACAACTTCAAGCCGATCAATGACTCACTGGGCCATCCTGCCGGTGATGCGGTCCTGCAGGAAGTCGCCAGACGCCTGCGCGAATGCACACGGGATCACGACATTGTTGCGCGGCTCGGAGGCGACGAGTTCGTCGTCGTACTCAGTGGCATGGACTCGCATCAGGAAATCGACAGGTTCTGCACACGCCTGATCGGCAGTCTGCATGAGCCGGTGATGTTCGAGCATCATCCGTTGCACATCGGTGCCAGCATCGGCATCACCCTGAGCCGGCGCCACGGCTTCGAAGCCGCAGAGCTGATTCGCTGCGCCGACATCGCGCTCTACCAGGCCAAGTCGGAAGGCAAGAACACCTGGTGCTATTTCGAAGCGCACATGAGCGACCAGATCCAGACGCGCCGGCAACTGGAAGACGACTTGCGCAAGGCGCTGAAAGACAACGAGCTGGTGCTGCACTATCAGCCGCGTTACAAGGTGGACGGCAAGCAAATCGTTTCGGTTGAAGCCCTGGTGCGCTGGCAGCATCCGACGAAAGGGCTGCTCGGTCCCGATCTGTTCATTCCCTTGGCGGAGCAGACGGACCTGATCGTCCCCCTCGGTCGCTGGGTACTGCGCGAAGCCTGCCAGACCGCCCTGACATGGCCTGAAGAAATCCTCTTGTCGGTGAACCTCTCCCCTGCCCAGTTTGCACTGAGCGACGTCGTCCAGGACGTGCGCGAAGTGCTGGTCGAAACCCGTTTTCCAGCCAGTCGCCTGGAACTGGAGATCACCGAAAACGTCATGCTCAACGACACCGACGGTGCGCTGACGACCATGAACGCACTCAAAGAACTGGGCGTGCGGTTGAACATGGATGATTTCGGCACCGGCTACTCCTCGCTGGGCTACTTGCGTGCCTATCCGTTCGATGGCATCAAGATCGACAAGCGCTTCATCGCGTCCATCAGCACCGGCAGCAATGATCGTGCGGTGGTGCAAGCCATCATCGGGCTGGGCAAGGCCATGGGCCTGAACGTCACGGCCGAAGGCGTCGAGACCGAAGAGCAACTGGCCATTCTCGGCAAGGATCAATGCAACGAAGTGCAGGGATATTTCATGAGCCGGCCCATCGACAAGACGGCGTTCGCGCGTCTCTTGCAGGCCACGGGGCGTCTTTGACTCGTCGGCCGGCACCTGGTTTGCGCTTCATCCGCTTGCCCCCGCCTCGTTGCGGGTAAACACGTTGCCCGCATCGCGCACCAACTGACGCCATTCGGCGTTGCTGATGAGCCCCTGTTCCAGCATGTCGTCGGCCCCCTTGAGCAAGTCGTCATATTGGTCCTGCGGATCGAACGGCTCTTGCGATTGTGTCGCCAGCTTGCGCCATGCCGACAGTGACTCTTTCTTGCGCTGATCGTACATTTCGAATGTCTCGCTAAGATGACACCCGGTAGAGCCGTGCTGCTTCTGCGTCGTTCTACGCATTCGACGAATGGAAGCCGACCGGGTGGCGGCCACTGAATGTTGGTTATGAGCTAATAACCCCTTCATTAAACGGTCGCTCAAACGTTGTACTAGGATAGGATCCAAATTTCCCGATTTGTGGTCGCCGGCCAAGGACATCCGCCGGAGACTCGGGAAAGCGCAATTCCCCCATTGCTACTCATGGATGAAACACATGAACTCACACCTGTTCCCTCACATCGGCAAAGTCATCGCCAGCACCGGCAGCCGGCATTTTCCGCGAATGCTGCACGACCTGATCCTCACCCAACTGGCCGTGGACGCCACGCATATCCGGCAGATGCGCGTGGAGCCGGTCGCACGTACGCAACCGCGCACCGAGCCGGAATGCCCCAAAGAGGCGGCACTGACGGCCGAGACGGTGTACTCCGAACTGAGCACCGATCCCGGCAACAGTGACGTGCCCGCCCCCGAACCCTCCACGGTCACCGATGCTTCGCAGTTGCACCTGACCCGGCGCAAGGACGGTTATCGTTATGTGATTTCGGTGTACCGCTGCGGCCCGTCGAAGCGGTTTTCCGCCCGGGAGCGCAGTCTGTTGCAGGACATCTCCCCGGTGTTGCTGCCGATGGTGGAAAAGCACATCCACGCGCTGCAACCGGCGAGTGCGGATCCCGAAGTGCAAGCCGCAGCGACCGAAGCATCGCTTCAAGGCCTGGAGACCCTGCGCCTGCGTTTTTGCGAGCGCGTGCAGCAACTGGGCCTGAGCCTGTCCAACCGTGAACTGGAAGTGTGCGTCGGTCTGCTGGCCGGCCGCACCGCGCCTGAACTGGCCGAGCAGTTGCAACTGAAGGTCAATACCGTCGAGAGCTACCTCAAGCGCGCCGCCATCAAGCTGGGGATCAGCGGCCGCCATTCGCTGATGCGCTGGATGTATTCACCTGAAGACTGTCCGGCCGCCTGCGACCCGTCCAACGCGGCCTGATCGATCACGCACCTGTAAAAAAACCGCCGTCCAACCAGGGACGGCGGTTTTTTCATGCCCGCCGGTCAGTCCCGCGCCAACGCCTCGATCGGGTCGAGCCGCGATGCATTGCGCGCCGGCACAAAGCCGAACACGATGCCGATCAGCGTCGAGCAGATCACCGCCGTCAACACCGAGCTCAACGAGAACACCATTTCCCATTCCTTGATGAACAGCGAAAACAGGTGGCCGATGGCGTAACTCAACGAGATTCCAATCGCCCCGCCCAGCAGACAGACCATCACCGCCTCCACCAGAAACTGCTGACGAATGTCCGACTGCCGCGCCCCGACCGCCATTCGGATACCGATCTCGCGGGTCCGTTCGGTGACCGACACCAGCATGATGTTCATCACCCCGATGCCGCCGACCACCAGCGAAATCACTGCAATCAGCGACAGCAACAGCGCCAGTGAGCGGCTGGTTTTCTGCACCGTCTGCATGACGCTGTCGAGGTTGTTGGTGAAGAAATCCTTGGTGCCGTGGCGCTGCAGCATCAGTTTGTTGACGTTGTCTTCCACGACCTTGCTCGGTTGGCCGTCCTTGATCCGCACGCTGATGCTGTCCAGGTAGCGCTGGCCCAACAGTCGACCGGCTGCGGTTTCGTAAGGCACCCAGACGTTGAGCGACTTGCTCGACGAGAAGATGTTCTTCTTTTCTGCCGCCACACCGATCACGGTGCACGGCAGGTTGCCGATCAGGATCACCTGCCCCAGCGGATCGACTCCCTCGCCGAATAACCGTTGGCGGGTGTTGTGATCGATCACCACCACCTGAGCCTGGCGTCGGGCATCGTTTTCACTGAACGCAATGCCCGACTCCATCTTGATTCCGCGCACCTGGAAGTACAGATCGCTGACGCCGTTGACCTGGGCATCGAGATCGATGTTGCGATAGCGCAGCAACAGATTGCGCCCGACCACCGGCGTGGCGCTGTCGACGTAATACAGCTGGTTGAGCGCCGTCACATCCGCCGGCACCAGGGTTTCGATGGCCGCCGAACGGCTGTCGCCGAAACTGGTGCCGGAATAGATATCGATGGTGTTGCTGCCGATGGCCTGAATGTCCTTGAGCACATAGCGCTTGGCCCCTTCCCCGATGGCCGAAATCGACACCACCGAGGTGATGCCGATGACGATCCCAAGCATGGTCAGCAGGGTGCGCATGCGATGCGAGATCAGCGCGACCCAGGCCATGTTGAAGGCCTCCTTGAACAACCCGAGGCTGGCCACCAGACGCCGCGCCCCCGTGGATTTGGGGACCGCGTCCTCATTGCTCAATGCCGTGCTGTCGCGCTCGTTGCGGCGGTCGCTGAGAATTTCGCCGTCACTGACCTCAATGATGCGCTCGGCATTGGCCGCGACCTTGGGGTCATGGGTCACCAGAATCACCGTGTGCCCGGCCGCGTGCAGCTCCAGCAGGATGCGCATCACCTCCTTGCCACTGGTGGTGTCGAGGGCGCCGGTCGGCTCGTCCGCGAGGATCACTTCGCCGCCGTTCATCAAGGCCCGGGCGATACTCACCCGCTGCTGCTGACCACCCGAGAGTTGGCTCGGGCGATGGGTCAGGTGCCCCTCCAGCCCTAGGCGCGCCAACAATTCACGGGCTCGCGCATGGCGTTGTGGTTCTGGCGTGCCGGCGTAGATTGCCGGCATCTCGACGTTGTGCATCGCACTCAAGTGCGGCAGCAAGTGGTAGCGCTGGAAGATGAAGCCGAAATAGTCGCGACGCAGTTCGGCCAGCGCCTGGCTGTCCAGATCGCGGGTTTCCCGGCCGTTGATCCTGTAGCTGCCGGCTGTGGCGTAATCGAGGCAGCCGAGGATGTTCATCAGGGTCGATTTGCCGGAGCCCGAGGCGCCGATGATCGCGACCATTTCCCCGGCATTGATCGTCAGGTTGATGTTCTTCAGCGCGAGGAATTCGCGATCGCCAGCCGTGAAGCTGCGGCTGATGCCGGTCAGTTGCAGCAGAGGTTCGCTCATGCTCATGCCCCTGCCACTTTCGTCACCGGATCACCGATCACCACCCGGTCGCCTTCGGCCAGGCCTTCGTTGACCTGCACCTTGACATTGTTGTTGATCCCGGTCTGCACATTGCGCGACTGCGCCTGGCCCTTGGCGTCCAGCACCCGCACCGGGAAGCTGCCATCGCTGTTGCGTGGGCCCAGCGCGGCGACCGGAATCGTCAGCACCGATTTGGCGGTGTCGAGCACCACCCGCACCTGAGCGGTCATGGAAATACGCAAACGGTGATCGGGATTCGGCACCTCGAACAGCGCGTTATAGAACACCGCAGTGTTCTGCTTCGGCGTGCCGGCGGGCGGGGTTTCGAGGAAGTTCTGCGGCGCAGGCTCAGTGCCGCGCAGTTTGCCGTAATAACGTTTGTCCTCACCAAGAATGGTGAAGTACACCTCCTGCCCCGGTGCAATGTGAATGACATCGGCCTCCGACACCTGAGCCTTTACGGTCATGGTGTCCAGGTCCGCCAGTTTGAGCAGGATCGGTGCCAGCTGGTTGGCGATCACGGTCTGGCCTTCCTGGGTCACGATGCCCACCACATCGCCGTCGATGGGCGCGACGATCCGCGTGTAGGCCAGATTGACCTTGGCGGTGTCGATCTGGATGTGTGCGCTCTTGATCTGTGCATCCAGCGACAACAGATTGGCCTGCTGCACCTCGTAGTTCGATTGCGCGGTTTCGAAATCCTGCCGCGAGATCGAGGCGTCCTCCTGCAGGTTCTGATAGCGCTCGTAGATGGCCTTGGTCTGGCGCAGTTGAGCCTGAGTCGCCCGGCGCTGGGCTTGCAGATTCTCCTCATCGACCTGTGCCTGACGCAGGGTGTTCTGCAGCACCAACGGATCGATTTCCGCCAGCCACTGGCCCTTCTTGACCTTGTCGCCGACCTTGACCTTCAGCGACTTCAACTGCCCCGAAACCTGGGCGCCGACGTCCACCTGCTTGATGCCCTCCAGCAAACCGGTGGCCAGCACTGCGTTTTCAATGTCAGCGCGTTCGACCGTGGCGGTCAGGTATTGCGGTGCCTCGGCCGGCGCCTGCACCGTGTAGAACACCAACCCGGCCACCAGCGTCAACGCGATTCCCAGACCGACTTTGCGCACCTTCGACTGTTCCATAAATGACCACAATTCCGTTCAGGGTTGAGCCCGGCCAGCGGCCGGGTTCCAGGATAAAAACTTCAATCAGGACAACACTTGCCCCGCCGCCACCGTCAGCCCGTCATGCCACCACGCTGCAAGACTGAAGACGTTGGGCGCCTTGAGGATCGTGAAGTGGTTGCCCGGGCCGTACCACACCGCCAGATCCCTGGCCTCACGCTGCCAGCCTTCGAGCATCGCCGCCTGTTCGCGCTGGTTGCCCGAGGCGTCCAGCGTCGGGTCGTCCACCAGCGCCAGACGCACCGGACCGGTGTAGGCCAGCGCCGGCCGATAGACCGTACGCAGTGCGGTGGCGAACGTGCGCACCGGGCCCTGCATCGCATCGAGTGACGCGCGTTCCGACAGCACACCCGCGCGCACCATCCCCTCGTGCAGCAAGCGCATTTGCGTGCTGTCGTCGGCTTCGGCGAAGGTCAGCGCATCGATGCCCAGAGACTTGCCGCTGGACAGTTGCAGCGACTCGATCAGCCGCAACAACGCCGCCGTCGTGGTGTAAGGCTTGCCCACCACACTGTTGCCGCCCGGCGATTCACTGTCGATCAGCGTCAGGGATGCCACTTCGCGCCCCGCCGCCTGCAACTGCGCCGCCATGGCGTAAGCCACCCAGCCACCGAATGAATGCCCGATCAGATGCACCGGCCCTTGCGGATACAACTGCTCAAGCGCCCGCAGGTAGAACGTGGCGGCGCTTTCGACCCGGCTGTGCGGCACCGTCGCGCCGTCGAGGCCTCGGGGTTGCAGCCCATGAATCGGCCACTCCGGCCCCAGCGCCTCGGTCAGGTGGAGGAACCCGGTAACACTGTCGCCGGCACCCGGCACGCAGAAAATAGGTGCATGCCCGGTGTGACCGGTCTGAATGGTCAGGATCGGCTGATACGCCGTTGGCGCGGGCGCAGTTGCCGTTTCCAGCGCCTTAGTCAGGGCCTGCCCCAGAGCCTGAACGTGCGGTGCTTTCATCATGCTCTGGTGATCGCCCGGTACGTCGATGCAGTGCAACTCGGCACCTGGCAATTCTTCAGCCCAACCGCGCGTGGCGCTGAGTCGTGACATTTGCGCCGAACGCTCCGTGGCACGCAGCAGATGCAACGGCAGGCCGATCGGGTTGATCCGGTAATGCGCCAACGCATGCCCGTGGGCCACTTCCCGGTCGAGGTAATGCCAGGCATCCGCCGACGAGACAGCCGCCAGCTCGGGTCTGAGCAACTGCTGTTCGTGACAATGGTTGAACAAATCGGCGAACGCCCACTGCTCAAGTTCGGTCTGCAACACGGCCAAACGCGCCAGTGCCTGCTGCCCCTGCGTCTCGCGTCCGGCCCAATGCGCCGTGCAATGCAGAAGCAATTGGCGCTTGTGTACATGTGCATCGTTCCACAGCGCCTTATCCGGATCGGCCAGACGTGGCACGTAGGAGTCGATCAGCCCGACAAACGCCACTGACTCGTCCATCCCGAGCAGTTGCGCCGCGATTTCATAAGCCAGCACGCCACCGAACGACCAGCCGGCAAGCCGATAGGGGCCGTGGGGTTGTCTGGCGCGGATCACCTCGACCAGCCGGGTTGCCAGGCATTCCATGGTGCGCAGTTGCGCCATACCGGGATCGATACCCGGCAAGCCGTAAATCGGGAACTCGCCGCCGATGTGCAGGCCCAGCGCCGGGAAATACAGGTCCCGACCACTGAACTCATGCACCAGGAACAACGGCGTGCCCCGCTCGCTTGCCCGCACCACGACCACGCCGTCATGGCGCTGCGCAGCGTCATCGCGCTGGCATAACAGCGTGGCAGCAGACTCGACAGTTGGATGCTGGAACAGCTCGGCCAACGAAATCGGCCTGTTGGCCTTCTGCATCAGATCGACGAGCCGCACCGCCAGCAGCGAATGCCCGCCCAGTTCGAAGAAGTTGTCATGGCGGCCTACCCGGTCGACTTGCAACACTTGCGCCCAGAGCCCGGCCAGTGATTCCTCAAGAGGATTGGCCGGCGCTTCATAGTCACGCATGACCAGCGCTTGGTGTGTCGGCGCCGGCAAGGCTTTGCGATCGACCTTGCCGTTGTTGTTCAGCGGCAGGCTCGCCATCGCCACCCAGGCGCTCGGCACCATGTACTCCGGTAACCTGGCTTGCAGCAGTGCGCGCAGAGTAGCGCTCTGCAATGCAGGATCGTGCGCCGTGTAATAGGCCACCAGCCGCGTTGGCTCCTGTCCGTCGCGTCGGGCCAGGACCACCGCTTCCTTGACCCCCGGACAGCTCAAGAGGCGGTTTTCGATTTCTCCGAGCTCAATGCGGAAGCCACGAATCTTCACCTGGTCATCATTGCGGCCGATACATTCCAGTCGCCCCGGCGCCTGCCAGCGGACCAGGTCGCCCGTGCGATACATCAAGGCTTGCGGGTTGTCGCTGAACGGATCCCGGAGGAATTTCTCGGCACTCAGTTGAGGCCGATTCAGATAGCCCAGCGCAACCCCCTGACCACCGATGTACAACTCACCGGTGACGCCGAACGGCACCGGTTGTTGCCGGTTATCCAGCACATACACGCGGGTATTGCCGATGGGGCCGCCAATCGAAACGCTGTCCGCATCCGGCGCCACCTCACGCACTTCGAAGGTGGTGGCGTACGTCGTGGTTTCGGTCGGGCCATAACAATGCACCAGGCGCAGGTCCGGTGCTTCGGCGAGCAGCTTTCGAAACGCTGCCGGATCGCCACGCTCCCCACCGCACAGCAGGATGCGCAGCCTTTTGAGCGCTTCGGGAATCAATTGCACGTACTGATTGAACAACGCGGTGGTGACGAAGAGGATCGTGGCCCCGCACCGGCTCAGCTCCCGGCCGAATGCCTGTGGGTCGAGCAAAATCCCATGATCGATCACGGCCACCTGGCCACCGTTGAGCAAGGCGCCCCAGATATCCATGGTGCTCGCGTCGAACGCCGGGTTCGAAGCGAATGCCACCCGGTCCCTCGGGTTGAAATCGGCGTAGCCGCAATCGATCACAAGGCGGGTAATGCCGCGATGCGGCACCATGACCCCCTTCGGCGTGCCCGTGGAGCCCGAGGTGTACATGATGTACGCCAGCGCCTGCGAGGACTGAGGCAGATCCGGGTTGTGCGAAGGGCTCCCGGCAAGCGCCAGGGTATCCAGATCCATTCGTCGCACCGGGTACTCGATGGCCTGATCGCTGCCGGTCAACAGCGCGACCGCCTGACAATCCTGCACCATGAATGCCTGACGCTCGGCGGGTGCGTTGATGTCCAGCGGCACATAGGCCGCCGCACACTTGATGATCGCCAACTGCGCGATCAACAGTTCCAGCGAGCGTGGCAACAGAATCGCCACATGATCGCCGGGCTGCACACCTTGAGCGATGAGATGATGAGCCAGGCCGTTGGCGCTGCGGTTCAGTTCTGCGTAACTCAACACCTGCGTCCCGTGCACCGCGGCAACGGCTTGCGGATGCTCGGCGGCCTGCATCTCGAAGACCCGGTGCACGGTAAGCACTTGCGGACAATCCCGTGCGGTGGCGTTGAATTCGTCGAGCAACTGCGTGCGTTCCTGATCCTCGATTATCTGCGCGTGTTCCAGCACTGCCTGGTCGTTGTTGACCATGGCCTGCAACAAGCGCTGGAAATAACCGACATAACGCCGTGCCGTCGCCTCATCGAAGAGCGCTGTGGCGTACTCCATCCAGCCATTTATCCCGTTGGGCGATTCACCCAGGGTCAGGGTCAGGTCGAACTTGGCGAAGTGACTCGGCTCCGCCACCGCTTCCAGGGTCAGATCCCCCAGCGCCAATACCGGCCCGTCGCTGTTGCGCCAGTTGAACATGCTCTGGAACAGCGGGCTGTGGGCCAGACTGCGGGCCGGTCGGGCGATTTCCACCACTTGCTCGAAGGGCAGGTCCTGATGGGCCTGGGCCTGCAGGGTCAGCGCCTTGACCCGCGCCAGCAGCGCTTCGGTGCTCAACTCACCGGAAGTATCAATGCGTAACGCCAGGGTATTGACGAACAACCCGATCAATCCGTCGATTTCGGCCCGGAAACGGTTGGCCACCGGCGAGCCGACCACCACGTCCGATTGCCCGGCCAAACGACTGAGCAGCATCGCCCACGCGCTCAGCATCGTCATGTACAGCGTCACGCCATGGCGCTGGCTCAAGGCTTTGAGGCCGGCGCTCAAGCGCTCGTCCAGGCACACTTCGACGCTGCTGCCGGCGTAATCCTGTTGCGGTGGTCGCGGTCGGTCGGCAGGCAACGTCAGCAAGGCTGGCGCATCGGCCAGCGTGCGTTGCCAATAATCGCTCTGGCGCTGCAAAACCTCCCCGCTCAGCCAGCGTCGCTGCCAGACGGCATAGTCGGTGTATTGCAACGCCAGCGGCGGCAAAGGGTCCGCCAACCCCTGACTGAAAGCCTGATACAACGCCATCAGCTCGCGGGTCAGCACCTCCATCGACCAACCGTCGGAGATGATGTGATGCAAGGTGATCAGCAACACATGGTGATCGTCGGCCATACGCACCAGCCGTCCGCGAATCAACGGATCATCCTGCAAGTCGAACGGGCCGGAAGCTTCCCCCTGAATCAGCGCCTGCAAGGCTTCATCGGCCTGCGGGTGCTGGCGCAGGTCCTCGACCCGCAGCAGCACACCGCTGTCGGGCGGAGTAATCAGCACCTGGGCTTCGCCGTTGTACGGCGTGAAACGGCTGCGCAGGCTTTCGTGGCGGGCGACAATCCGGGCCAGTGCCCGCTGTAGCGCATCGGCGTCGAGCATACCGCGCAGACGCAGACCGATCGGAATGTTGTAAGCGGTGTTGGCACCTTCCATCTGCGCCAGAAACCAGAAGCGCTGCTGGGAAAACGACAGCGGCAATGCGCCTTCGCGTGGCACCGGCAGGATCGGCGGCTGCGTCGAGCGTCCGGCCTGGGCAAGCGACTGCGCCACCGACGCCAGCTCGGCATTGGCGAACAACTCGCCGAGCGCAAGCTCCACACCCAGCCGTTGACGCACTTGCGCGACCATGCGCATGGCCAGCAACGAATGGCCGCCCAACTCAAAGAAATGATCCTGACGCCCTATCCGTTCGACCTGCAGAATTTCGGCCCAGATCTGCCCCAGCGTGCATTCGAGCTCGCCTTGCGGCGCCTCGTACTCGCGTGTGAGCAGCGCCGTGCGCTCCGGTAACGGCAAGGCCTTGCGATCGAGCTTGCCATTGGCGGTCAACGGCAAGCTGTCGAGCCTGACGAACGCGACCGGCACCATGTACTCGGGCAACTGGCCCAGCAAATGCTCGCGCAGTTGCGCCACAGCCAGTGGCTGCACCTGGGCCTGCTCGGTGAAATAGGCGACCAGCCGTGGTTGTCCGGGCTCGTCTTCACGGGCCAGCAGCACCGCTTCCTGAATGCCGGGAAGCTGGTGCAGGCGGCTTTCGATTTCCCCCAGTTCTATACGCATGCCGCGGATTTTCACCTGGTCATCGTTGCGCCCCAGGTATTCGATCGTCCCGTCCCGGCGCCAGCGGGCAAGGTCGCCGGTGCGATACATACGCGCATTCGGTCGTTCACTGAAGGGGTCCGGCAGAAAGCGTTCGGCGGTCAGTTGCGCACGGTTCAAGTAACCACGCGCCACGCCTCGGCCACCGATATACAGCTCGCCGGACACCCCGATCGGCACCGGACGCTGTTGCTCGTCGAGCAGGTACACCGAGGTATTGCTCACCGGTTTGCCGATGTGCAGCGCCTCCCCCGCCTCGATCCGTCCAGACGTAGCGACTACGGTGGCTTCGGTCGGGCCATAGTTGTTGATCACATCGAAATGCTGATTGCGCGAAAACTGACGCAAGCGATCGCCGCCGATCAGCAGGGTACGCAATGTCGGGTGCTCGAGATGCCGGCTGAAGGCGTATTCGGCGACGGGCGTCGGCAGGAAACTCACGTCCAGCGGTTGCGCGCACCACCAGGCCAGCAGCCCGTCGACGTCTTCGCCGCCGTCCTGCGCAGGCGCCAGGTGCAGGGTCGCGCCGACGCACAGAGCTGGCCAGACTTCCCATGCCATCGCGTCGAAGCCGAACCCGGCCAGACTCGACGTATGGCGGCCGGCACACAGGTCAAACGCGTTGCAGTGCCAGTCGACCAGATTGGCCAGTGTCTGGTGTTCGACCATCACGCCCTTGGGCAAACCGGTGGAGCCGGAGGTGTAGATCACGTAAGCCAGGTTCGCCTCGGACAGACCTGGTACCACCGGGTTTGCGTCATTGCCTGAGCGCCAGGTGCGCGGATCAAGATCGAGTACCGGCAGCTCCTGTCCCGGCAGCCGTGCGAGCAGGTCACTTGAGGTCAGAATCGCCACTGGCTCGCAATCGCTCAGCAGATAATTCAAGCGTTCGGCCGGATGCGCGGGGTCGATCGGCACATACCCGGCGCCTGCCTTGAGGACTGCGAGCAATCCGGCCAGGGTATCCAGCCCTCGCCGGGCGACGATGGCTACCCGGTCATCCGGCTGCACACCCAGATCGATCAAGCGATGCGCCAGAAGGTTGGCCTGGCGGTTCAGTTCGTGGAACGTCAGTTGCTTGTCCAGATGCACCGCCGCCAGCGCTTGCGGTCGCGCGACGACCTGCGCCTCGAAGCGTTGATGAATTGTCTGTCCGCGAACGTATTCGACATCGCTGGCGTTGAACCCCGTCAACAGCTGTTCGCGCTCCGGGGCGGGCAACACCGACAGTTGACTCAGCGGCGTATCCGCCGCGTGCTCCAGCGCCTGCAACAGGTTTTCCATGGCACACAACATATAGCCGCAGATCCGCTGCGCCTCGACTTCACGGGTGGCCAGCAGCGTCAGGCTGAAGCGATCGCCAAAGTCATCGATGCTCAAGGTCAGCGGGTAATTGGTGCGTTCCTCCGCATGCAGGACGCTGATCCCCTCCCAGGCCGAGAGTGCTTCGACACTGGCATTGGCACTCGAGGTGCTGTGCCGGTAGTTGAGCAGCGAACTGAATAGCGGCGATGACCCGACCACCCCACTGCAGCGCTGGGCCAGCACCAGCGGGGCATGCTCATGGCGCATCAGGCTCGTCAGACGTGCCTGGGTGGCCTTCACCGCCTCACTCGCTGCCAGCGCGCTGACCTCGACCCGGAGCGGCAAGGTGTTGATGAAAATGCCCAACGCGCGGTCGGTCGACTCCGCCCCTTGCATCCGCCCCATCAGCACGGTACCGAACACAACGGCGGACTTGCCGGTGAGTGCATTCAGGACCTGCCCCCAGCCGAGATGGAACAGACTCGCGACACTCACCCCGAGCGAGCGGGCACTGGCTCGCAGGCGCTGCCCCAGCAACGGGTCAAGTGGCACACCGCACTCTTCGATGTCGCTGCCGTCGCCATGCACGCCCTGCAGGCCGAACGGCAACGTCGGCTCGTCGATGTCACCGAGCATCTCGCGGAAAAACGCCTCGTGCTCGGACTCGCTGATGCCTAGCCGCGCCTGGGCGACATAATTGCGAAACGGTACGGGCACTCCCAGTCTGGTGCTCTGTCCTGACAGGCACGCCTGCATTTCCTCGCTGACCACAGCGAGCGCCGAGTGATCCATCGCCATGTGGTGAAACAGCAATATCGCGACGATACGCCCGGCCTTTGCATCCCGGGCATGAGCCAGGCGCAATAGCGGCGCACGTGTCACGTCGAGACGAAAGTGCCGGGCGTCGAATCGCGCATGCAACTGCTCAAGGACATCGCCCTCAGCCGCATCAAGCTGCACGTTCTCCAAAGGCAACTCGACACTTCGCAGGACGACCTGCACCGGCGTGTCCAGTCCTTCCCAGACGATGGCGGTGCGCAGAATGTCGTGGCGCTCGATGACAGTCTGCAGGGCCTGAACGAATGCCTCAAACCGCTCGGGCCCGCTGAACGCGAATTTCGCCTGCATCACATACGGATCACCCTGTGCAGCGCTCGCGTGGTGGTAGAGGATGCCCTCCTGCAACGGCGTCAGCGGATAGATGTCCTGGACATTGGCGCCGCCGCCAGGGATCTGCGCGACAATTTGATCGAGGGTGTCCTGGTTCAGGTCAACCATTGTCAGCATCGCCGGGGTGACCCGTGTTGTGCCCGGTGAAATGCCATTGACCGGCACTGCAACCTGCCCTTCCCGTGCGGGCGAGTAACCGCCCGCCTCGATCAGCTCGATCAATGCCGGCTTGTTCTCGCGCAATGCGGCCAGCAAGGCCGGTTCACTCAGGGCCTGCTTGTTGCCATTGACCCTTAATTGTCCGTCCGTGATTGCCAACTGGATGTCTTTTGTCTTCAGCGTCACCAACAGTTCATTCAGGCTCACAGGACGATCTCCATTCTTTCCGTGATAGCTGCGTAACCAGCCAGAGTCGGTTGCTCGAACAACGTCCGGACATCGGCTTCGATACCTGCCTGTTGCAGGCGCCCGATCAGACTGACCGCCAGCAACGAATGCCCACCCAGCTCAAAGAAATGGTCTTGTCGCCCGACGCGCTCGACCTTGAGCAATTCGCACCACAGTCCCGCGAGGAGGATTTCCATCTCGCCGACCGGCGCTTCGTATTCGCGAATGCTGACTGCAGCCGAATCCGGTGCGGGCAGCGCCTTGCGATCGACCTTGCCGTTGGGGCTCAGCGGCAGGCTGTCGAGCGCGACGAATGCCGACGGCACCATGTAATCGGGCAAGCGTGCCAGCAAGTGTTCGCGCAACGCCTCGATCCCCGGTTGCCCGGCGTCGGCAAGCCAGGTGAAGTACGCCACCAGACGCTCCTCACGCACCAGCACCACGACTTCGCGCAGCGCTGGATGGCTGAGCAGTTGCGCTTCGATCTCACCCGGTTCCAGACGCAGGCCACGCAGCTTGACCTGGAAGTCGTTGCGCCCGATGAATTCGAGCTGGCCATCGGCGCGGTAGCGCACAAGGTCGCCCGTGGCGTACAACCGGTCGCCGGCCACAAACGGGCTAGGGATAAACCGTTCGGCCATCAATTGCGGCAGGCCCAGATAACCCCGCGCAACCCCGGCACCACCAATGAACAACTGACCGATCACGCCCATCGGCACCGGCCGCTGAGCGGCATCGAGGACATATAGACGGGTGTTGTTGATCGGCCGTCCGATCGGCAACGCGCTGTCCGGCACCGGCATCGACGGTTCCAGCGTCCACGCCGTGCTGTCGACCGTGGCTTCGGTCGGGCCGTAAACGTTGTGCAAGCGCACTTGCGGCAAACGCTCGCGCACACGGCGAGCCAGCGCCGGCGTCAGGTCGCCGCCGCCACAGAACACGTCGGTAAGGCTGCTGCACTGGCTGACATCGTCCTGCTCGAGGAACTGTTGCAACAGCACCGGCACGAACTGGATCACGCTGATCCGCTGTTCGCGAATCACCCGCGCCAGATACGCCGGTTCACGGTGTCCGTCGGGACGCGCCAGCACCAGACGCAACCCGGCACTCAACGGCCAGAACAGCTCCCAGACCGAGGCGTCGAAACTGAACGGGGTCTTCTGCAACAGGGCGCCGTCCGTCACGACGGGACACAGCTGCGAACTCCAGTGCAGCAAATTGCCGACGCCGCGATGCTCGACCATCACGCCTTTCGGCGCACCGGTCGAACCGGAGGTGTAGATCACGTAAGCCAGGTTCGAAGCGCTCAGGCCCGGTACTTGCGGGTTGTCCTCCGGGTTGGATGTCCATTGCGCCTGATCCAGATCGATCACCCGCGCAGTGCTCTCGTCGAGCAAGGCGCGAGTCGCCCCATGCACCAGCACCGCTACCGGCGCGCTGTCCTTGAGCATGTAATCCAGACGTTCCGCCGGGTACGCCGGGTCCAGCGGCACATAGGCACCACCCGCCTTGAGAATGCCGAGCAGTCCGACGATCAGCCCCAGCCCGCGCTCGACGCAGATTGCCACCCGCGAATCCGGCCCCACGCCCAGCTCACGCAGGTAATGGGCCAGGCGATTGGCCTGTGCGTTGAGTTCGGCGTAGGTCAGCCGCTGCTCACCGGCCTGCAACGCGATGGCTTGCGGCGTGCGTTGCACTTGCGCCTCGAACATGGCGTGAACGGTTTGCTCCAGATCGTCGGCGGTGCCGGTGACGTTAAGGTCGTAAAGCACCCGCTGACGTTCTGCGCCGTCAAGGATCGGCAAGCGGTTCAGCGGCTGATCCGGAGCCTGCTCCAGAGCATCCGCCAGTTGCTCCAGCGCGGTCTGCATGTAGTCGCAGATCCGCTGCGAGCCGATGCTCGCCGGGGTCATGGCGGTGAGCACGAACCCGCTGCCCAGATCATCGACCCCCAGATTCAGCGGATAGTTGGTGCGTTCTTCGCTGCTCAGGGTCTCGATGCCTTGCCAGGCCTGACGCAACTTTTGCTGTTGCGCCGCGTCGGCGCTGTGCCGGTAGTTGAGCATCGAACTGAACAGCGGTGACGGCGCGGCCACACCGCTGCAACGCTGGGCCAGTGCCAGCGAAGCGTGTTCATGACCGAGCAGCGCACTGAGCCGCGCATGCGTCGCCCGAGCCCCTTCGCGCACCGGAGTTGCCCCCAGATCGACCCGCAGCGGCAAGGTGTTGATGAACATCCCCAGCGCCCGATCGGCCCCGTCGCCGCCCTGCATCCGCCCCATCAGCACCGTGCCGAACACTACACACTCCTGCCCGGACGTCGCGGCCAGCACTTGCGCCCACGCGAGGTGGAACAGGCTGGCCACGCTGATGCCCAGTTGCCGCGCGAGGCTGCGCAGACGCTGGCCGGTGTCTGCGTTCAGGGTCTGTTGTGTTTCCTCAATGCCACTACCGTCACCTTGCACATCCTGCAAGCCGAACGGCAGGGTCGGCTCATCGATGTCGCCGAGCATGTCGCGGAAGAACGCTTCGTGCTCCTGCTCGCTGACACCCAGCCGCGCCTGTGCCACGTAGTTGCGGTAAGGCACGGCCGCGCCCAACGAAGCTTCGTGCCCTTGCAGGCAGGCGAGCATTTCCTGTTGCACCACGTCCAGCGCGGTGTGATCGAGCACGAGATGGTGGAACAGCAACATCGCGACCACCCGGTCGTGGGCCGGATCACGGGCATACACCAGGCGCAGCAACGGTGCCTGACTGATGTCGAGGCGGTAGTGCCGGGCATCGAAACGCTCGTGCAACTGCTCAAGGATGTCGCCATCCGCCGGATCGAGCACCATCTCCTGCACCGGCAAGTCTGCGTGACGCCAGACCACTTGCATCGGCTCGGCCAGCTTCTGCCAGATCACCGCCGTGCGCAGGATGTCGTGGCGCGCAATCACCTGACGCAGCGCTGCCGCGAACGCTTCCACACGCTCGAGGCTGTCGAAGGTCAGCCGCGATTGCAGCAGGTACGGGTCGCCCTGCTCCGCGCTCAAATGGTGATAAAGGATGCCTTCCTGCAACGGCGCCAGCGGATAAATGTCCTGCACGTTGGCGGCGCCACCCGGCACGCTGGCCACGATCCGATCGATGCTGGCCTGATCCAGTTCGGTCAGGCTCAGCAGCTCCGGGGTGATGTGGGCGCAGTCGGCAGGAATGCGATTGTCCGGCACTTCGATTTCGCGACCGCTGCCCACCACCACGGCCAATGCAGCCAAAGTTGGCTGGCTGAACAGCACGCGCACGTCGGTGTTGAGGCCGATCTGGCGCAGGCGTTCGATCAGACTTACGGCCAGCAACGAGTGGCCACCCAGTTCGAAGAAGTTGTCGTGGCGTCCGACCTGCTCCAGTTTCAAAACGTCAGCCCAGATCTGCGCCAGCGCAGTTTCCACCGGGCCTTGCGGGGCTTCGTATTCGCGGCTGAGCCAGGCGTTCTGATCCGGCTCCGGCAAGGCCTTGCGGTCGAGTTTGCCGTTGGCGGTCAGGGGCAAGGCGTCGAGGCGCACGTAAGCCGCCGGGATCAGGGCTTGCGGCAAACGGGTTTGCAGATGATTGCGCAGGGCTTCGATATCGGTCGGGGCTCGCTCGGTGAACCACACCAGCAACTGGCCGTCGCGCACCAGCGCCACCGCGTCCTGCACCGCCGGATGGCTGGCCAGCGCCGCTTCGATTTCCCCCAGTTCAACCCGTACGCCGCGCAGTTTGACCTGATCGTCGTTGCGGCCCAGGTACTCGATGTTGCCGTCTGCCAACCAGCGTGCGAGGTCGCCGGTGCGGTACATGCGTCCTTCGTTGAACGGATCATTCAGGAAGCGCTCGGCGGTCAGATCGGGACGGTTGAGGTAACCCCGCGCCACGCCCGCACCTGCGACATACAACTCGCCCGTGACGCCCACCGGCACGGGCCGTTGCTGCTCATCCAGCAGATAGACCTTGGCGTTGGCAATCGGCCGGCCGATGTGCAGCGGTTGCCCAACTTCGACCGGGCCGGACGTCGCGACCACCGTAGCCTCGGTCGGGCCGTAGTTGTTGATGACCGCGAAAGTCTGTTCGCGGTTGAACTGCCGCAGCTTGTCGCCGCCGATCAGCAAGGTACGCAAGGTCGGGTGTTGCAGCCCGCGGCTGAAGGCATATTCGGCCACCGGCGTCGGCAGGAAGCTGACCTGCAACGGCTGCGCCCGCCACCAGTCGAGCAGTTCGTCCAGGTGCTCGTTGCTCACCGATTCCGGCGGCAGGTGCAGGGTCGCGCCGACGCACAACGCCGGCCAGACTTCCCACGCCATCGCATCGAAACCGAGCCCGGCCACGCTGGCGGTGTGGCTGCCGGCGTGCAGGTCGAAGGCTTCGGCGTGCCAGTGCACAAGGTTTTCCAGGGTCGCGTGTTCGACCATCACGCCTTT
>NZ_JBQEQB010000038.1:0-39788 GCF_052046055.1 Pseudomonas sp. 22082 | reverse complement strand
CCCCCCCCCCCCCCCCCCCCCCCCCCCCCCCCCCCCCCCCCCCCCCCCCCCCGCTCCCACCTGTCATCTCTTGTGGAGACCTTCAGATGATTGCCAATTCCTACCCTGCCGCCCAGCACGTCATGGTGCTGTACACCGGTGGCACCATCGGCATGCAGGCCAGCGCCAATGGCCTGGCCCCGGCGTCCGGTTTCGAAGCGCGGATGCGCGATTACCTGCACAGCCAGCCGGAGCTGGTGGTGCCGCAGTGGCGCTTTCGCGAAATGTCGCCGCTGATCGACAGCGCCAACATGACCCCGGCCTACTGGCAGCAACTGCGTGAAGCGGTGGTCGACGCCGTCGATGTGCAAGGCTGCGACAGCGTACTGATCCTGCACGGTACCGACACCCTGGCTTACAGCGCTGCCGCCATGAGCTTCCAGTTGCTCGGCCTGCATGCCCGCGTGTGCTTCACCGGCTCGATGCTGCCGGCCGGCGTCACCGACAGCGACGCCTGGGAAAACCTCAGCGGCGCACTGGTCGCTCTCGGCCACGGCCTGGCGCCGGGCGTGCATCTGTATTTCCACGGCGAACTGCTGGCCCCGACCCGTTGCGCGAAAGTGCGCAGCTTCGGCCGTCATCCGTTCAAACGTCTGGAGCGTCAGGGCGGCGGCGTGAAAGCCACGTCCCTGCCGGCAGCGCTGAACTACAACCAGCCCAAGCAACTGGCCAAGGTTGCGGTGTTGCCGCTGTTCCCGGGCATTGGCGCCGAGATCATCGACGGCCTGCTCGACAGCGGCATTCAGGGTCTGGTGCTGGAATGCTACGGCAGCGGTACCGGGCCGAGCGACAATCCAGAGTTCCTCGCCAGCCTTGGCAGGGCGCGGGATAACGGTGTCGTCGTGGTTGCGGTTACGCAGTGCCATGAAGGCGGTGTGGAACTGGATGTGTATGAAGCCGGCAGCCGCTTGCGTGGTGTTGGCGTGTTGTCCGGTGGCGGCATGACCCGCGAAGCAGCGTTCGGCAAGTTGAACGGATTGCTCGGTGCAGGTCTTGAGACAGCTGAAGTTCGGCGACTGGTCGAACTCGACCTGTGCGGCGAGCTCATCTGATGGCAACAGGCTGTGGGAGCCCCTCTGCTCCCACAGCCCGGCATGCAACTTGCTGCCGTTTCCGGCATCCCAAGGCTGGAAGATCCCATGCTCCACTCCCACCTCACCACTCTCAACGCCGTCTCCCTCGTGCTCAACACCTTCAGGGATCAAGGCCTGTCCAGCGAAGCACTGCTCGCCGGCAGCGGTATCAGTGCGGCGGATCTGAGCCGGGCCGACACCCGCATCACCACCAATCAGGAGATGCAGGTCTGCGCCAATGCGGTCGCGCTCAAGCACGACATCGGACTGGAACTGGGCCGGCGCATGCATGTTTCCTGCTACGGCATCCTCGGTTACGCGCTGCTGACCTGTGCCACCTTCGGTGACGCTTTGCGGCTGGCGATCCGTTATCCGGCGCTGCTGGGAACACTTTTCGAGCTGAGCCTGGAGGACGACGGCGAGCGCGTCTGGTTCGTTGCCGCCGATTACCGCGAAAGCCCGGCAATGGCGGTGTTCAATGCCGAGTTCTGTATGGTGTCGCTGAAAGTCATCTGCGACGACCTGCTCGGCCATCCGCTGCCATTGCTGGCTGCCCGCTTCGAACACGCTGCGCCGGACTATCGCGACAGCTACGCCGAGCACTTCAAGGCGCCCGTGCATTTCGGCGCCAAGGACAACGCCTTCGCCTTCGACCGATGCTGGCTAGACCAGCCGCTGCCACTCGCCGACATCATCACCCATCAAGCCATGGCCGAGCGGTGCCGCAAGCAGAACATCGAGTTCACTGGCCGTCAGGCGTGGCTTGGGCGGATCCGTCAGTTGCTCAGCGCACAACTCAACGCCGCGCCGGGGCTGGAAGGTCTGGCGCAGCAGATGAACTGCTCGCCGCGTACCTTGCGTCGACATCTGAAGGACATGGGTTGCAGCTACCAGGAGCTGCTCGACGAACTGCGTTTCGAGCGGGCCAAGCAGATGCTTTGCGAGGATCAGTTACCGATCTACCGCATCGCTGAAACCCTGGGTTTCAGCGAGACGGCAAGCTTCCGCCATGCCTTCGTGCGCTGGAGCGGTGTGGCACCGAGTCAATTCCGGCCACACGGTTAAACCGTCGAGGGGCGATATCAGGTCAGTATTTTTGGCCACATCGATCCCCTTTTGGCCTCTCTGGCCATTCTCCGATTCGGCTCACGCCGCAACACTGTGATCAACCGAATCAGCCCCTGCGGAGAACAACAAATGCTGACGATCTACTCTGACGATCACCACCTGCACCATGGCCGCTGCGAATTGATCGACGGGCAACTCAAGCCTTGCTTCGAGATGCCGTCGCGTGCCGACCACGTGCTGCAACGGGTAAAAAATCAAAACCTCGGCCCGGTCGAGGCGCCGAAGGATTTCGGCCTCGGGCCGATCGAGCGCATCCACAGCCGCGACTACCTCGACTTCTTCAAAGGCGCCTGGGCGCGCTGGACCGAATTCAACACCGACGGCGATTTGCTGCCTTACACCTGGCCGGCGCGCACCCTGCGTCAGGTCAAACCGACCAGCCTGCACGGCCAGCTCGGCTATTACAGCTTCGACGGCGGCGCACCGATCACCGCCGGCACCTGGCAAGCGGCGTACAGCGCGGCGCAGGTGGCGCTGACCGCACAAGCGGAAATCCAGCGTGGCGCCCGGGGTGCCTTCGCCCTGTGCCGTCCGCCGGGACACCACGCTGCCGGCGACTTGATGGGCGGTTATTGCTACCTCAACAACGCCGCCATCGCCGCGCAGGCATTCCTCGATCAGGGCCACAAGAAAGTCGCGATCCTCGACGTCGACTACCACCACGGCAATGGCACCCAATCGATTTTCTACGAGCGCAGCGACGTGCTGTTCACCTCGATCCACGGCCACCCGGAAGCGGAATTCCCGTTCTTCCTCGGCTACGAAGACGAACGCGGTGAAGGGGCCGGCGAAGGCTTCAACTTCAACTACCCGCTGCCGGCCGGTTCCGGCTGGGATGTCTGGAGCGCAGCGCTGGATCAGGCCTGCCAGGAGATCGATAACTACGGCGCCGACATCATCGTCGTGTCGCTGGGCGTCGACACCTTCAAGGACGATCCGATCTCGCAGTTCAAGCTCGACAGCCCGGATTACCTGGCGATGGGCAAGCGCATCGCCGCCCTCGGCAAACCGACCCTGTTCGTCATGGAAGGTGGCTACGCGGTAGAAGAAATCGGTATCAACGCGGTGAATGTGCTCGAAGGTTTCGAGCAATGAGCCGCTTCAAGTCCGCCACCTGATACCCCGACCCGCACACGCGGGTCTTTTTTTGCCTGCGATATTTATGTACCGCAACCGCTCCCGTCTCGCCCGCTACCTTGCTCGACCCGGCGCCGCTTCCGGCCGCCTGAGGTTCAATCAAGGAGATGGCCATGCCTGAAATCCCGACGCCCAGCGCTGTCGACGTACTGACCCAACTGGTGACCGGTCCGTCACTGTGGGAGGTCGCCACGAATACCTTGCGCCCGGCACTCAAGACCCTGTATCCGGAACTGGAGCTCGACCCGCGCCAGACCCTCGTGGTGACTCCGGTCTGGCAAATCGACGAAGATCGCGTGATTCCTGGCCGAAGCCGCTCCGAATCCCTGACCAATGTGCTGGTGCGTCTCGGACTTGGCGCGACCACCGTCACCTGGATCGATGGGGAGCATTACCTTGTCCGGCGCTCGACGAATGAGCAACCGGTCACGCTGGCGGTCAAGATCGATGCGCTCGCCCGCTTGATCAACGAACTCGCGCCACTGCTGTTCGTGGCTTATCAGGAACAACAGATCGATTACTGGAACGAACCCACAGGCCTGTCGCATCCGCGCTGGTATTCGTTGTCGGACGCCTTGCGTGCACTGTGGGACGTCAAGGATACAACCGACTGGGACGAACATCGGCTGGCCATGGCCCGGGCCGTTTTCGCCGATCCTGACAAAACGCAGCGCCTGCTACGGGACAAGTACAAGACCCGCGCGTACCTGATCGATGTCGACGCGGGTGACGAGGTGCAACGCCGCCATCTCCACGTCCTCGACACCGCCGTGCTGGTCGGCTCGGTAGCCGGGCGCACCCTGATCCTGAGCCACTCACTGCCGCTGGGTTTCCAGCGCTTCGACTCTTTCGAGGAGCTGGGCGAGGCTATCAGGAACGCGTATCCGGCAAAGGCTGTTCCGGTCTCGCTGAACTGGCGGCTGATCGAGCCGGAGGGCAATTTTTTTGATCGCCAGGCCTGCATTCTCATCGCTCTGGAAGCAGACGCCATCGGCGCGCTCGGGTCGCCGCCCTCGACCCGGCCGGGCGTTCTACCGCATCCGGGCACGCTCGGCAGACACACCGCAGAGCTGCCACCGCAACTCCAACCCCAGGCCGAGCACTTGCGACCACTGCTGCCGTCCTGGCTGGACCAGGCCAGGGCCGATGACCAGACCTGCTACAGCCGCCACCTGCTGGATCTGGTGCTGATACAACACCAGAACGCCGGCAAGACGTTCCAGAACGAAGTCCCCGACCTGCGCACTTTCACCCTCGAAGCCCTGAACGCACAGATCCGCAGAGAACAATCCCAGACAAACGATGTAAGGGTCGACAACCTCGAAATCAGCATTACCAGCCTGGTGGTCTGGGGCACGTTCATGTGGCCGGGCAATACCGAGACCCTCACGCTGTCCCTCACCGATCTCGCCTTGCAGAATCTGGCCGGGCTGCCGCCGGGCAACAAAGTCGTGCGCTGCAAGGACGGCACTCCGGTGCCTGACTGGATGAGTGCCGATTATCTGGAAAGGCTCGTGACCACCGTCGACATCGGGGCCCGTTACCCGGCCATGCTCAAACGCTGCCTGGTCGAGGACAGCACCCGGGCCTCCACCCTGCAGCGGCTTTACACTCGACAGTTAGCCGCCGAGCTGCCGCTGCTGGCGTTGCAACACAAGATCCGTGGCGAAATGGATATCGACGAACAAGGCTATCGGTACATTGTCGCTGCACTGGCCGACACCGCCAGCGAACGGCAAGTGGATGGACAGCAGATCGTTGTCCGCCCGCTGGCTTTCATTGTCGGCCAGCGTCCGCGCGACATCGTTGCCAATATGTTCATCATCGGTCCGCGTCAGACCGATCAGGGCCCCTGCCTGCTTTACCGGCCTCTGCTCGATCCGCCACTGATCCAATACGCCAGCCCCGCCAACCTGTTATACGCAATCAAGCATTCACGCTCGATTCGCCAGGCAGTACTGGCCTGGTTGCCTGACGACGTGCGCTTCAATTACGAGCAGTACGTATTTCCCGCCAGGCTGCCTTCGATCTGGACGATTCCCCAATCGCTGGTCGATCCGAGCGCCGCCCTCGATATGAGCGGTCCTGTTTCGTTGGCCAGCGACGTGATCGAAGACCCGATTTTGCCAGCCCTGTTCAACGCCAATGTGCAAGCCATGCTCACCCAGTCGGACCGGCAGTCGGTATCCAACGCTGAAGCACGCTGGGCTTCGCTGAAGAATGGTGGCTGGCGGATTTTCAATGCGGCGCTGCCGTTCCTGGGGCGCAGCGTGGGGACGGCGGCGTGGATCTGGCAGATCATCGATGACTTGCAGGCAATGAATGACGCCGCCAATGAGGCTCCGGCCCGACGCGACTGGAGCGCGCTGGCCGACATCCTCCTGGCACTGGGCATGGTACTGGCCCACAGGGCCGCTGTTGGCAGAAGGCCGGTCCATGAATCACCGGCGTCGCCGCAAACCGTCGTTGAAACACCTGCCCGAACGCTATCCCCGGCCATCAAGGTGCTGCGCCTGCCGGACATCGGCGACCGCGAACTGTCCGCCAGCCATGACATTTCGGTCAACGCCATCGGCGCTCTGGACCGCTCGCAACCGGGGCTTGGCTCGCTGCTCGACAGCCTCCAGGTCCCCAGGCCCGAAGGCCTGGGTGATGCCCAGGACGAGGGCCCATACCAACACCTTCATGCCCATGGGCGCGCCTGGTATGCAGCAGTCGGTCAGCGCTGGTTCGAGGTGATCGTGAATGACGACGAACGTGTCCAGATCAGCGATTCGCGCCAGCAGCCTGCGCGTACCGGGCCGCTGCTGACTCACAATGCCGACGGTCAGTGGTTCGTCGATCTTCGCCTGCGCCTCAACGGTGGCGGCCTGCGCAGCCGGCTCAGGAAACTGCAGGACGATAACCGGGCGCGGTTGATTCAGATGAAGGCAGCGCTCACCGACTTCGACGCCACCTTGCAGGCCAAACAGACCCAGCTCAAAGAGGTGCGCGAGGCCATGCTGCAGGCCACCCCCGATAACCGTTCGAGCGCCCGGGAGCAGTTTCTCGACACCCTGGAGGTGCAGATCAGGGCGTACGGTGAGCACATCCAGCAGCTCAAGGCCATGAACGTCGTCGAACCTATCCCCAATTACCGTACCGCCATGATCGAGCGGTTATCACTGCAGCTGTTTCTGGTGCAATCCTGGCTCGACGAACAATCGTCCGAATTCCGCAGCAGCCTGGGCACTACCCTGGCATTGCTTGACGAACCCTCGGCACCCCTGTCGGCAGAGCGCAACGCGCCTTTTACCAAAGCCAGTGACATGACCCAGGGCATGATCGACAAGATCGAATACCCCCGTAGCCGACTCGATGAACTGAGCCTGCTGGGCAGGGACGCCCTTGAAGTCACGCGAGACTACAAGGCGAAACTCCCCCGCTACACGATCGATGACCTCAAGCTGCTGCAAATCACGCTGGAGCAGGAGCTGTGCATCAGGCCGGACCTGACACAAGAGCCGGTCGATGCGCGGCTGGCGCTGGAAAACCTGATCGATGATGCGGCGCTGAACATCCAGAGTTCTCTGGAAGTGAGCAACGAGGAGAGTCTGCAAAATCTGAGTCAGCGGATCGAGACGATGAGCAATCTGGCCGAACAGTTCGTCGCTGTCGATCAGCGCTTTGCAGACCTGCTCGTCGAGTATCCGGAGCAACTGCTTGCCGATCGCATCGAACAGGTACGCCGGCGCGTTGCCGGATTTGCCGACAGGACGGTCGACCGGCTGGTGAACCTGCTGCGCGACAAACGACAGTTCGATCCCGTACCGGGCCCTTCGAAACCATCGACGGCGTCGGCCAAAAAGGTCATCAAGACCCGTTACAAGGGCACGGTCGTCGGTGAACCACGCAAGGACGCCAGTGGCCGGGAAACCGATCTGGTCGACGTGCGCGCGCCCCTGACGGGCAAGATCATCGCCACCTTTCACGAAAAGAGTCCGGGTGTCTGGCTCGAAAGGGTCACACCCAAACCCGTGTCAAAAGGACCGGCACCCAGCCTGCACCGCTGTATCGAGGAAGGCCAGGCACTGATCGATGGCCTGCCTGCCTTTCACCGGCGCGCGGAGGCCCACATCAACCGGGCCGCGCGCATTCCGAGCGAAATTCAGGATCTCTACTACCTGCATGCCGACCGGCTGCGCGAAGCGAGGGATGCAATCGACCGGGCCCTGACCGCGCGCAATCTCACCGATGATCGCAATGCCACGGCCAGCACCCTGAACAGAGAACTCGCCGATGCCGCCACCGCGCTTTATCAGCGCGGCCAAAGCGCACGCATCCGGATCATCAAGCAGCAACCACCCACCGCGGCCCGTGTCGAATGGCTCAAGAGCAAGGGCCAGGTAGACATCTCGAAAGCCACTGCCCGGCAGCGGCTCAAGGGCTCCGGGAAGGGTTACCTGGACGAGTACGAGGTGCTCGATCACGAAACCCACGCGGTTCTGTGGTACGCGCACTTTCACTACAGCGGAATCAATGATCCGGTAACCGCCTTCAACGCCGCGCACCTGAAAACCGTAGAGCAACGCCGACTGGGTGGACGCTTCGATCCGCGCACCACCGGCAACCAGGAACTCATCGCCATTTACCGCGGTGAAATCAATCGTGCGCAGGCCGCTGCGCTGTTCTTTTCCTGACGCCGGTGCGCCGGTACCCGCGAATTTGGGGCATCGGCGCACCGGCATATATCTATGCACCGCCCTGCCCGATGCCCGCCCGGATAACGTGCGTCGCATCAGGGCCGCCAGCCGCGCTGCCCTTTCACACGGGATCTGAACCATGACTGAAACCGCCGCCGGCACCACGCCTGCCTCTTCCCCGTTTTTGCTCGAACAGAGCCGGCTGATCGATCTGATCAGCCAGGGCCCGACGCTGAATCAGGTGGCCTCGACGCTACTGCAACAGGCGCTGGGAAAGCACTATGCACACCTGCAGATCGACCCCGATCACACCATGCTCGCCACTCCGGTTTGGCGCGACGATGAACAAGGGTTCGCGATCGAGTCTTTCCGGTTCGAATCCCTGACCCACGCGCTCATCCGACAGAGTGTCGAGAAAACCCGAGCGAACCTGATCGAAGGCGAACATTTCCTGACGGTCACGCCGGACGCCCAACCGGCCACTCACCTGGCCGTCGACATGGATGAGCTGACATCGCTGCTCAACGAGCACGCCGCATTCTTTTTCATCGCCTTCGCACAGCAACAACTCGACTACTGGAATGGAACCGGCGCACATCGCCCCCGCTGGCAGGAGCTGTCCGACACATTGAAAACCGCCGTGGACGTGCAATCCGCTGTTGGCTGGGATGCCGACGCCTGCGCCCTTGGGCAGTGGGTGGCCAACCATCCGAAAAAGCCCATGCGTCAATCGACGCTAAACGGATTCAGCCAGATCCGCGCCTGCCTGCTGGATATCGACCTGGTCGAGGGCTCGAACACCACCCACTTGACCATCGCAGGCGCGATCGTGCTGACCGCGACCGTCAAACAGCGCGAACGGTTTTTGATGTACACCATCGGCGCCGGCCACGAATCGTTTTCGTCCCTCGCCGAACTGGGAGAGTCACTGCCCGGACGCCTCGACCTGGACCTGAGCGGGCGCAGCCTCGAGTGGCGACTGGTGGAGCCGCAGGAGAACATTTTCGACAGTTGTACGTGGGCATTGGTGAACATTCAGCTGGACGACATCAAGGCCCTTGATCCCGCCAACCGCCCCGTCGTTCCGACTGCCCTTTCCTCGCCATCGCACAACAGGCATTTAAGCGGCAGGGACCATGCACGGCTCAGCCAGTTGAACCGGGCCATTCCCAAGTGGCTTTACACAGGATCGATCAGTGATTTTCAGGCTTACACACGCTACATCGCCGAACTCGGCAGGCTTCATAAGGAGGAACCGAGTGATAACGTCGGACAGCCTCTGCTTTCGATCAAGTCCTACGCCCAACAACAGATGCGCGAGGCGATTGTCGCCGACAAGGCTGCCGAAGACGCCGCCTCGCTGCCGCTCGACGATCTGCAGATAACCGTCACTCACAGCTTCGAGGTTGCCGGCCTGACCCTGCCCAACCCGCTGGAGCAGGAACATCAGACCCTCGGCGAGTTCGCCCTTGAAAACACCACGCCGTATCTCGCCAGCGTCGCGTTCACCAATGGCCATGGCGTGCCGGCATGGTTGACCGTCGACTACCTGACGCAGATGGCAGAGCAGGTCGATATTGGAGGCCATTATCCGGCACTGATAAAAAAGGCACTGATCGACGACCCGCAACAGGCCGCCCGCCACAGGGCCCGCTACCGGCGCCAGCTGCCGACCCTGTTGCCGCTGTTGGCCCTGGAGTGCAAGCTCCGGCATCGAGGCGATGTCGACGAGCGCGGTTACACGTATATCTGTCAACTGATGGCATCCATCAGCGCGGGGCAGTCCGACACCGAGCCCGGCGTGTACATCCGCCCTTTGGCCTTCAGGCCTCGATTCCGCTTGAGCAACGTGACCGACACGGTGGCCAACACGTTCATCATCGGGCCGCGCGAGCCGGAGCTGGGCCCCTGTCTGCTTTACCGGCCATTGTCGGACACCCCGCTGCGGCAGTTCGCTTCGCCGCAAAACCTGCTCTACGCCATTTATCAGCCTGGAGAGTTGCGAGACTCGGTGCTGGCCTGGCTGGCCAGCCCGTCGCTGAGTTTCGAATACGCCCAGTTTGTTTTTTCCAGCGGCATTCCGTCACCCTGGATCATTCCCCGGATGGCGTTCGAGCCCTTTATCCACTTCGACTTGATCGGCCCGATCGGACTGGACGATACGCCGCTGACCGGCGATATCCTCGACGCCCTTCACACTGCCAACAGCCAGGCGCTGGCCGAACTGGCCGACCGCCAGTCAGTCTCCAACAGCGAACGTCGGCGAGCCTTGCTCGCGAACAGCGGCTGGGCGGTGTTCAGTATCGCGTCCAATTTCATGGTTGGCGCAGCAGGCACCGCCGTGTGGGTCTGGCAAACCATCGAACAGATCCAGCAGGCAATCGATGCCCGGGAACAGGGAGACACACTGGTGGAGTGGCGCTCCGTCGGAGACATCCTGCTGACCCTCGGCATCATCCTGACGCAGCACATCGCCACGCTGCGCAGTCGTACGCCCCTGGCGCTGTTCGAGACCTCGGCTGAACAGACACTGGAAGAGATGCCCGCCGTTTCCGGTGCTTTCCCGCCAACGCCGCCGACCATCCGTTTCAACGCAAACGCCATGACCGACGTGATTGCCCCGAACCATCTGTCGAGCGTCGAGCCAGGCACTCTGGTACGCCCGTCGACCAGCGCCGGATTCACGGCCATGCTGGAGCGTTTCCAAATACCCGAACCGGATCTGGACGGACATTCGATTTCCCCGGTCAGCCACCTCTACACCCTCGGCGACCGGCTATGCGCACGCGTGGGAGCGCGCTGGTTTCAAGTGACGGCCCCCGACAATGAACCGGTCTGCATCGTAGACCCGGCCGACCCTTCGCATACCGGCCTGGCCATCAAATTCGATGACACGCTGGGTGAGTGGCACTGGGACCCGAAACTGCGACTGCGCGGAGGCAGCCCGACCGGGCGAATCGAGGCGCTGCGGCGCGCCAAGGCGCAAAACAAGGAAAAAGCCTGGACGGCCCTTCATCAGTTCATGGCGCAGGAAGTGACCCGCAAAAACGCCGTGAGCAGCGCCCTGCTCGAGTTGCCACGGGACGGTTCCTCGAGTGAATTCGAACCCAGGGCCCAACGCTACCTGGCGTTGGCCGAGGCGCTGGGTGACGAATACACCCAGGCGCTCGGACACCTGGAAACCTGGCGTCAGAGCGGAGGCGGTGGCGTGTTCTATCAGTCCCAACTGATGCGCCTGACCGCAGAACAACACCGATGCCTGGGCGGTGCACTGCGCCTGCAGATGCGTGTCTATGCACAAATGACCGAAAAATTCGCCAACAGTGCAAGCACAGATATCTCCCTGTCACGGGACGAACAGATCGATATCACCACCCGAGCCACGGCACTGAGCGACCAGATGATCGCCCGACGGCAGGTTCTGCGTCAGTCGCTGGACACCCTGGGACAACTGGCGGGGATTTCGAGCAAAGTGGGGCACGATCTGGAACGGCTGCTTCCGGCGTTCACCGATCTGGACCTCAAGGCCAACGAAATCAGCATGGCTTACGAATGGTGCGTGCGCGAACAGCCCGGCCCGGCCATGGAAGATGCCCGAGAAGCCGTCAACCTCATCACCGGCAACGCTTCGACTGCCAGCCATGACCTGATCGAGCTGACCAGGGCTGAACCGGTCGCCGGCGGGCAGCGCCAACGAATCGAGCAATTGGCCCGCTTGAACGACCGCTTCGCCAGCCTCGCGCAAGAGATCGAGCAATTGCCCGCCGCCCACCCGGGACTGTTCGTGCAGGCGCGACTGGATCGCATCCATGAGCTGATCGGTGAATTCCATGCGTTGGCCGGAGCGCGTCTGGTCGCAGAACTACCGGAGCGCACCGAGCAGCCGGTCGTGTCCGTTTCGCAGCCGGGACCGTCGACGTCGAGACCCAGGGTGAAGGTCAGCAAGAGCCGCCCTCGTCAGGGCGCCAGCGAATCGTCACGCGAGAGCGAAGAGTCCGGTGCCATCAGGGAAATCCCCTTTATCAAACTGTCGCGTTCGCGGCTCCCCAAAAAATCCGATGCCGTCGATGTCATCGCGCGGGCATTGGAACTGAATCTGAAAATCAACGAGTTCAACCGTACAACCCGGGAAGATGCCAAACGTCCCGGCCGCATTCCAGCGGACATTCGTGACATGTTCGAACAGCAATCGGTCAGGCTCACGCAAACGGCCAGCGACGTCGACGCTGCGCTCGCAGCCCAGCAAAGGGCTGGGCGCCCCCCTCTGCCGGTGGCCTCTCTCAGTCAGGAACTACGCAACGGAGCGCAACGCACCCGGACCGAAGGCATCAGCACCTATGCCGCGATGCTCAAGCAACGCAAACCCCGGGAGGCGTACTTTCACTGGCTGTATGACAACGGGCTGGTGGAGGTGGTCAAGGATGAACGCGGACGCATCCGCACCCGGCAACGCGGGGATTATTTTCAGGAATACCGGATCCTCGACAAAGCCCGCAATAATGAACCGCTCTGGGTGGCGCATTTCCATTACGACGCCCTGAAGGACCCCGACGCGAAATACACCACCGCCCACCTCAAACCCGCCGAGCCCTACTTGCAAACGCTCGACGCGGCGACGCGGCAATCCTTGAGCACGTTCGATGCGGTCGAGAATGCGCTGCGTAAAATTGTCGATCCGGTGGTTCGGGACCTGTTCCTGAAGCCGCAGCCCCGCGACCCGGTCGACGATTGACGTCACGTCGCAGGCTCACACCCGCCAGGCCCGGCGCAAACGGCCCAGCGCCGAATCGATCGCCGGCTCCGGGACGGCGGCGAAACCCAGCACCAGACCGGCTCGCCGATCGAGCGGGGTCAGCGAGTCGGGCAGCCAGTAGTTACTCAATCCGCTGATCTCAACCTCTACGCTGCGCGCCAGTTCGATCAGCTGGCGCTCGCGCTCGACGCTCTCCACCGGCACCGTCAAATGCAGGCCGGCGGAGACCGCGGGCAGCGGGCCGACACCCTCGACCTCCTGCGGCCAGCCACTCATCAAGGTGTCGCGCCGGCTCAGGGCGGCTCGGCGCATCCTGCGGATATGCCGCTGAAAATGGCCGGCGGCCATGAACTCGGCCATCACCGCCTGAGTGCTGACTTCGGAATGCCGTACGTCTACCGCGCGACGTTGCGAGAAAGCCTCGACCAGGCCCGGCGGCAACACCAGATATCCCAGGCGCAAGGCCGGAAACGCCACTTTGCCGAAAGTCCCCACATACAACACCCGTCCTTGCCGGTCGAGTGCAGCCAGAGGGGCCAGTGGCGCACCGGTGTAGCGGTACTCACCATCGTAATCATCCTCGACGATCCATCCCTGAGTGCGCTCGGCCCAGGCCAGCAGTTCGAGACGACGGGCCAGGCTCATCACCACCCCGGTCGGGTATTGATGAGACGGCGTGACATACGCCACCCGGCAATCTTCGGCAGCCGCCAGTGCCGCGCAGTCGATACCCTCTTCGTCCACGGCAATGCCATGCAATCGACCACCGGCCAGCGCGAACGCATGGCCCGCTGCGCGATAGCCGGGATTCTCGATGCCCACCCCGGCGCCCGGCTCCACCAGCAACTGTGCACAAAGGCTGATTCCCTGTTGTGCGCCACTGGTGATCACAATTTGTTCAGCCGAGCACTGCATACCCCGCGAACTGCGCAAATAAGCGGCAATCAGACCGCGCAGGCGCGCATCGCCTGCCGGATCGCCGTAACACAGCTGCTGCAAATCGGGTTTGCGCCAGAACGCCGCGTTCAGCTTGGCCCAGACGTCGAACGGGAACAGATCGAAGGCCGGAACGCCGACCCGGAATGCTCGCGGCGGACCGCTTGGTGGCGTCGGTAAATGGTTCTGTTCAAGCCGCTGCAACGCACCGCTGTGGATAACTTTGCTGGATAAATCACCAGTGGAATCTAACGGAATTGTGGATAAGGCTGTGGGTAAGCCTGTTGAAAACCCTGTGGATACTTTTGTGGATAGTTTTTCCGCGGGCGCCAGCGATTGCGGTAATTGTGCCACGTAAGTGCCGTCCCCGACCCGCCCTTCGATAAAGCCTTCGGCATACAACTGATCGTAGGCACGCACCACGCTGTTGCGGGAAATCGCCAGTGCTGCCGCCAGATCACGGCTCGCCGGCAATCGCGTGCCGCTGGCCAGGCGCCCGTCGAGTACCCGCAGGCGCAAGGCCTGGTAGAGCTGACGGCTCAGGCCTTTGCGGCGGTCGAGTTCGATACCGGCAGGGTTGAACGGCAGCGACAGTGTGGTCGGATCGGGCATGACAATGGACCTATGAAATTGGTCATCAATGGCTCTTACAACAGACCAATAGCCTGCCTACGATGCAGGCATTCGCCAAGGAAATTTTCTCCATGTACACACCCCGCGCCTTTGCCATCGACGACCTGTCCCAACTGCACGAACTGATCCTCGCCACCCGCCTCGCCATATTGGTCACCCACGGCGAGCAAGGCTTGCAGGCCAGTCATGTGCCGGTGCTGCTGCATCGTGAACAAGGTCCGAACGGTACGCTGTACGGGCATCTGGCCAAGGCCAATCCGCAGTGGAAAGACCTGCGCGACGGCGCCGAGGCCCTGCTGATTTTCCCCGGTGCCGATGCCTACGTCAGCCCGGGCTTTTACCCGAGCAAGGCCGAGCACGGCAAAGTCGTGCCAACCTGGAACTACGTCGCCGTGCACGCCTACGGTCACGCCGAAACCTTCAGCGATGGCGGTCGGCTGCTGGATATCGTCAGCACCCTCACCAATCGCCATGAAGCGGGCCGCGCCCAGCCCTGGTCGGTCGACGATGCCCCGGCCGATTACATCGACGGCATGCTCAAGGCCATCGTCGGGTTCGCCATTCCCATCGACCGCCTCGAAGGCAAGCGCAAGCTCAGCCAGAACCGCAGCGCCGAAGACATCGCCGGCGTGCGCGAAGGCCTGGCCGCCAGCCCCGACATCAACGATCAAACCCTCGCTCACTTGATGCGTTAAGGAAATCACCATGAGTCAGATCGACATCCGTCCGGTCAGCGCCGCCGATCACGCCGCCTGGCTGCCGCTGTGGCAGGCCTACCTGCGCTTCTACAACACTGAATTGCCGGACGCCGTCAGCCAAAGCACCTGGCAGCGCTTTCTCGACCCGAACGAACCGACCCATGCCGCCCTCGCCTGGGCTGACGGCAAAGCCGTGGGCATGGTGCATTTCATCTACCATCGTTCGAACTGGAGCATCGAAAACTCCTGCTACCTGCAAGACCTGCTGGTGGAGCCGCAAACCCGTGGCACCGGCGTCGGTCGCCTGTTGATCGAACACGTCTACGCCACGGCCAAGGCCGACGGTTGCTGCAAGGTGCACTGGCTGACCCACGAAACCAATGCCACGGCGATCCAGCTCTACGAGCGCATCGCCGAACGCCCGGGTTTCATCCAGTTTCGCAAAGCCATTTAAGGAGCCACGCGCATGACCATTTCTCTCGCTGACTGGAAAGGCGTGCCGCCGCCCTCGACCACCCTGATCGAAGGCCGCTTCATCCGCCTGGAAAAGCTCGACCCGGCGCGCCACGGCGACGACCTGTTCAATGCCCTGCAAGGCCCCGGCGCCGACCCGAAGCTCTGGGATTACTTGCCCTACGGCCCGTTTCCGGAACGCAGTGCCTTCAATGACTGGCTGAACAACCACGCCGCCCACAGCGACCCGTATTTCTTCAGCGTCATCGACCGCGCCAGCGGCCAGGTGCAAGGCATCCTCAGCCTGATGTCGATCGTCCCGGCCCAGGGCCGCATCGAAATCGGCCACGTCACCTTCGGCGCCCCGATGCAGCGCTCGCCGAAAAGCACCGAGGCGGTCTACCTGCTGGCCAGGGAATCCTTCGCCCTCGGCTACCGCCGCCTGGAATGGAAATGCAACAACGGCAACGCCCGCTCCAAATACGCGGCCGAGCGCCTGGGCTTCAGCTTCGAAGGCGTGTTCCGCCAACACATGGTGGTCAAGGGCCAGAACCGCGATACCGCGTGGTACTCGATTCTGGATTCGGAATGGCCGGCGATTGCGGCCGGGTTCGAACGTTGGTTGAGCGATGAGAATCAGACGGCGGATGGGCAGGTGAAGGGGTTGGTCGAGTGCCGCGCTTGAAACTCGATCGACACTAAGCGGGTTGCGGGTTCAGCTGTTGTTTCGCCGAACCCGTACCACGCCCATTTTCAGTCCAAACGGGCGGAACACGGCATTCAGCGATTTCAGTGTCTGATTACCCTCGCCGTGTTCGATGTGCACCAGCGTGCGTACCGAAATCTTGCACATCTTCGCGAACTGGGTCTGATGCAGCCCGGTCACCTCCACGCGCAAACGGCGAACGGCTTCACCGATTTCTACGGTTCCTTCAGCCAGCGCTTCTTGAATGCTTTCGATGAGCAAGGTGCGCTCGGCGACGGTCATGCTCATTTCAGATCCCATTCTTTCAATCGTTGCTCCAGGTTTTTCAGGTGGACGCCCGGATGATTCATTGTCCGGTCAGGCAAACCGCTGGCGCTCAAAATGTCCGGCAACTCGGCCAGGCACTGCGCGTCTTCACGCAGGCGCTCGAAAGATTCCGGCGCGTCGGACAACCCTGCCAATGGGTCATCCGGATCGGAAATATCCGCCAATGCGCGACAAACCCCTCGCCAATCGACATCTCCCGCCCTCTCCAGCTCTTTTGGCCATTTGGTGGTGCGGGTCACACCTTCGTCATCCATGACCATGGGGGCCAGATCATAAATGGGGGCCAAACGATACGAGCCCTCGTCACGAATGATTGCGGTATTGCGACCGTGGTTATCCGAGTTACCAAGAATCTTGTTGATCAGGTCCCGACGTAAATAGTCAGCCACCAGTGCCGGAATCTGATCCGCTTGCCCCGCATTGCGCCAGAGCTCGGCGAGCATGCGAATGACATCCATATGGTTCATCGCGCTTCCCGGGGTCGTCACTTCGGCCAGCGAATAAATCGACTCCACGGCAAAACGCTCTACCCCACGGCTCGTCACCTGACGATCAAAACGCTGCATCCACAAGCTGGGTTTGTTCGCTTCCTCTAACGCCAGACCTTCTGCCGCGACGGTTTCGATGCCCAGTGCCTGAAGCGCCTGGTAGTAGTGGAATTCGCTGCGCAGGATGTCTTGATCGGTTTGACCTCCCTTATTCCGGGCGAACTTCACAAACCAGTGCTGATGGACGTTTTCATCATCCAGCACGGCATCGGGATACAAAAGACCGGCGTGATCCTCTGCCAGAAGAATCTTGGGAGCCTCACCTCCGGCCCCTGTCGCCCCACCAATCGCAGCTCCCATTTCATAGGCATATTCAAGGAAGCGGTGGTCACGGCTGACGACCTCCTGACGCTGAAAACCGATGGGCTTGCGCTCATCGACAGCCTCGGCCGATTCTTTTATCCGCATGTTGCCGATTGGAGCTGGAGTGCAGCGACCAAGCAGATAAAGATCGGCACTGATGCCTGAAGGTTTCTCCCGCCCCAGACGTGCAAGAAGAAACCTTTTAGCGGCGCCTGCCGGCGCGATGTCATGCACGAATGCAGGGGTGATGGATCGCCGGCCTTCCCAATCAAGGGGGAACAGCGCACTCACGGCCTTGGAAAAAGGAGAGCCGATGACCTCGATGTTCTCGACCAGATACGCCGACTCGTAGCCAAAGCTGCAGCGGCTTTCGAAGCCTTTCTCGGGCGAGTCG
The DNA here is from genome assembly GCF_052046055.1 of Pseudomonas sp. 22082. Taxonomy (NCBI): domain Bacteria; kingdom Pseudomonadati; phylum Pseudomonadota; class Gammaproteobacteria; order Pseudomonadales; family Pseudomonadaceae; genus Pseudomonas; species Pseudomonas sp. 22082. Next base: position 21,978 of record NZ_JBQEQB010000038.1, on the reverse strand, counting down.
AAACTCAACACCATCGCGTCGTGCCATTTGCCGGCGTTGAATATCTGCAATGTCAGATTGTGCATGCGGCTCTCATCTGCAATTAAATGCATTACTGCGATCGTTTGGTGAACTATAAATGCAATATAGTGCATTTTAGAGGATCGGGAGTCTCGTCAACATGCAGTAAAGTGCAGATAAAGGGTTAAAACCTCGAAATAAACGCAAAATAATGCAGATGTCGCTATGTCGGCCATGGACATCATTCTGTAAAAACCCTCCGCTATACAGGACGCCCCGCTTATAACAAAAAGGACGTTCTGCCCATGCCCTTCCCGCCCCAGCGCCTGTCGTTTGCCATTGCCCTGCTGATCGCCACCAGCGCCGCCCACGGCAAGACCGTGCAGATCGACACCGCCACCACCGCGTCGCAAACATTGGGCGGTAAAGACACACTGACGATTTCGGCGCCGGGCAGCATCACCAACAGCGGCAAGGCTGTGAGCCTCAAGGACGGCACCAGCGGCGTCGGTGTAATCATCGATAACGCCGGCAAGATCATTTCCAGCGGTGGCCGGGCGATTGATAGCAGCGGCGATCTGACCCAGGCGCGCAACTACGCCATCCATAACCGCAGCGGCGGGCAGATTCTCGGTTCCAACGATGCGATTCGCATCGACAGCAACTTTGTCAGCGGCAGCCTGTTGATCGACAACAGTGGCACCATTCGCTCGACCACCGGCCAAGGCCTGGATCTGGATGCGTTGCGCAGCGACGGGGTAAAAACCACGATCATCAACCGCGCGGGCGGGCTGATTCGTGGCGACGCCAGCGACGGCATGAAGACCGGCGCCAATGCGACCATCAGCAACTACGGCGAGATCTCCACCGGTGACTCGGACAACGCCGACCAGAAATTCGACGGCATCGATATCGACACCGCGACCGGCGTCAGCGTGACCAACTACGGCGTGATTTCCGGCGGACGGCATGGCATTACCACTGACCTGGGAGCGACGCTGGTCAACTACGGGCAGATCACCGGGCGCAACGGCTCCGGTTTCGGCTCCGATGGCGACGGCACGGTGATCAACCACGGCACCATCACTGGCGCGTATTCCGGGCTGCAACCCAATGGCGACGGCGACGGCGTGGACATCGACAAGATCGCCCACATCGAAAACTACGGCACCATCCAGGGCGTCGGCGCCGGCGGTGTGGACAAGGGTGGTTTCGCCAATGGCAGTGAAGGCATTGCCCTGGGCGGCGGTTACATTCTCAACGCCAAGGATGCACTGATCAGCGGCGCCAACAGCGCCATTCTGGTAGATGACGGAAGCGGCGGTGCAGGGCTGGCGGCCACCACGCTGGAGAACTACGGCACTATCCAGGGCCTCAACGGCTTCGGCGTGAAATTCGTCGGAGAGTTCGCCGACAGCGTGATCAACGGCGGCACGATCAGCGGCAGCAACGGCCTGGCGCTGGACCTGGGTGGCGGCAATGACAGCCTGACCCTGCGCAGCGGCAGCCGCTTTGTCGGCGTGGTCGACGGTGGCAGCGGATATGACCGCGTGGTGATGGACGACGCGGCGGGCGGCAGCTTCGGTACCAGCCGCAATTTCGAATGGCTCGAGATCAAACAAGGCGCCTGGACGCTCACCGGCAGCGACGACTTCAGCGACGGCGGTGCCGTGCGCAACGGCGCCACTTTGGTCAACCAGGGTGGCATCGCCGGCAACCTGACCGTGGACGCCGGTGGTGTGTATGCGGGTGGTGGTTCGGTGGGCAACCTCAACGTCAATGGCACGTTGCGCACCGACACCCGCCTCGGCACCGCGACCATCGTGCACGACTTGAACATGGGCGGCGCATCCACCCTCGCCTACGGCGTCAACGCCGATGGCAGCAGCGCACCGGTTCAGGTTGGCGGCACGGCCAACCTCAACGGCGCGACGCTGGCGGTCAATCCCGGTAGCGGCACTTATCCGTGGCAGAGCCATTACACAGTGCTGCAGGCAGCGCGGGTCAACGGCACGTTCGGCGCGGTCACCAGCGACTACGCGTTCCTCACGCCGACCCTCGCCTACACACCAACGCAGGTCGACCTGACCTATACCCGCAATAACGTGACCTTCAATGAATTCGCCGCCACCGGCAACGGCAGCAACGCCGCCAACAGCCTGGCCTCGATCGGCAAGAACAATGCGCTGTACAACGCCCTGCTCAACACCACTCAATCCAGCGCGGGCGCGGCCATCGAGCAACTGGCCGGCGCCAGCAACGCCAACCTCACCAGCGCCACCCTCGGCGCCAGCAGCCAGGTTGGCAGCAGCATGCTCTCGGCCATGCAGCAAATGGGTGGCAGTCCCGGCTTGATGGTCGGTCTTGATCAGCGTGATACGCCGATCCTCGCGGCTAACGGCGTTCCGTCCGAAGCTCGAAACCTTAATGACCCGAATGCCCGGGGCCGGCTCTGGCTGCAGGCCATCGGCGGCTACGGCAAGCTGGATGGCGAACACGGCAGCAGCGGTCTGGAACAGCGCACCAAGGGCAGCGTGCTCGGCGCCGACTGGGCGCTGAATCCACAATGGCGACTGGGCGTGCTCGGCGGCTATTCGAAGACCGACCTTGACGCCACCGGCGTCGACGGCAATGTCGAGAGCTGGCACGCCGGTGTTTATGCGCTGCATCAAAACGGCCCGCTGGCCTTGCGCCTGGGCGCCGCGTACAGCGGCCATCAGGGCGAAAGCAAGCGCACCATCGCATTCAATGGTTTCAGCGATCGTCCCAAAGGCGATTACGACGCCGACAGCCAGCAAGCCTTCGCCGAACTCGGCTATGCCATGGGCACTGGCCGGCTCAGCGCCGAACCGTTCGCCAGCCTCGGCTACCAGCGCTATCACCGCGACCGCTATCAGGAAAAGGGCGGCGCGGCGGCCTTGCAGGTCGACAGCCAGACTCAGGACAACTTCAGCAGTACCTTCGGCCTTCGCCTGGCGCACCTCAGCTCGCTGGACAATGGCATGAGCCTCACCCCGCGCATGGCCGCTGGCTGGAAGCACACCTACGGCGATGTCAGCAGCTCGACCCGTCAGGCCTTCGTCGTGGGTGGCACGGCGTTCAACGTCGATGGCAGTTCACTGGATCGTGACAGTCTGGTGCTGGAAGCAGGGCTGGATCTGGGCGTTTCGGCACGACATACGCTGGGGCTGGGATACAGCGGCGAGATTGGCAGCAACAGCCGTAATCACGGGTTGATCGGGCAGTGGCAGATGAGTTTTTGAGATTTCGCCAATCCGGATTTCAGCGGGTGTTGTAGGTAAAAGCGTCTGGACGATTGGGTAATCATGGCGGGTTCACCTCCCGCCGGCGACCGGGCTACAAAAGCAGACGCTATCACCTGCATGTGGCTCGGAATTGCCCGGCATCGGAGGACCGGCGTCGACTTTTACAGTTTGGCCTCATTTCACCTGAGGCGAACGGAATGCCCATTCAATGCAAATACAAGCTCCAACATCTTGTCCTGGCGGTTGCGCTGGCAGTCGGTTGCGTGGAATTTTCTCTGGCGGAGCAGTCGGAGCCCGACGTGCCGGTGGTGAAAGAGGTGAAACCCAAGAACCCGCGCAAACCTAAGGACAAACCTACTCCACTCAAGGTCGCTGAAGAAACAACGCGTGAGGAAAGGATCGCTCCACCCTTGGAAAAAATCCCCGTCAGCACCGAGATTCCCGTGGTACCCGCTCACCCAGCCGACGACATTCCATCCAAAACAGTCGCCACGACAGAGAGTGGCAGCGCGCTCGAAGAAAGCCTGGAAAAACCAGCGCCCTTACCGGAACCGGTCCTGGCCGAAACGCCCGCAGCTCAACAAGCCCCAGTGGCTGACCAGCCACCGTCAACGGACTCCCCTTCACCACCGGGCAACTCAGCCATTGCGGCCGTGCTCGCCGCCGACGAAACCACGGCCGCCCTTGCCCTCGATCAACTGGCCGGCGGCAGCAACGCCAACCTCGCCAAGGCCACCTTGAGCAGCGTCACGCCGGTCAGCGCCAGCCTGCTGTCGGCCATGCACCAGCTCGATAACCTGCATGACAACCAGCCAAACGCACCCCGCCACGCGGCCGGAAACGCCGAGAGCGGCAGGGTCTGGCTGCAGGCCCTCGGTCATAGCGGCAAACTGGATCGCGATATGGAGCCCATGCAGCATTCCACCAAAGGACTGCTGCTCGGCGCGGACTGGCGTCTCGACGAAGAATGGCGCCTGGGCTTGATGGGCGGCACCTCCGACACGCGCATGGACAGCAAGGAACTGGACGGCGACCTCGACAGTTGGCACCTCGGCGCTTACGCCTTGCGTCAGACCGGCCCGCTGTCACTTCGGCTCGGCACAGCCTGGAGCAACCATGAAGGCAGTACCCGCCGCGAAGTCGCGTTCGGCCGCTTCCATGACCGACTGAAAGGCAACTACCAGGCCAGCACCCAGCAAGTGTTCATCGAGTCGGGATACAACCTGGGTCGGGCTAACGTCAGCATCGAGCCATTTGCCAGCCTCGGTTACCAACGCTACCAGCGCGACGGCTACACCGAGAAAGGCGGTGCGGCGGCGCTCAAGGTTCACGCTCAATCCCAAGGCAACTTCAACACCACCGTCGGCCTGCGCATGGCGAAAGTCAGCACGCTGGATAACGGCATGCGCCTCACGCCACGATTCAGCGCGGGATGGAAACATGTTTATGGCGAGACCGACACCAGTACCCGACAACGTCTGGTCACCGGTGGCCATGACTACACCGTTTATGGCGCAGAGCTGGACCGCAACAGCCTGACGCTGGACACCGGGCTTGATCTGGCCGTCTCGGCCAACCACACACTCGGTATTGGCTTGTCGGGTGAGATCGGTACCGACAACCGAAACCACGGCGTATCAGGCCAGTGGCGAATGGCGTTCTGAGCCCAGACTGGCTGCTGCCGCACGTTGCGGCAGCAACTTGAAGGCAAAAAAAGGGGAGCACATGCCCCCCCGAGGTTTAAAGCGTTGTATCGAGGCCGTTATCTCAGCCTTCGATCTCGATCAGGATTTCGCCCGGGTTCACCCGGTCGCCCTTGGCAACGTGGATGGCAGTAACCTTGCCGGCAATCGCGGCCTGGACTTCGGTCTCCATCTTCATCGCTTCGGTGATCAGCACGGCCTGGCCCGCCTTGACGGTGTCGCCTTCCTTGACCAGCACATCAACGATGTTGCCCGGCATGGTGGTGCTGACGTGACCCGGTGCCGAAGCCTGCTTGCGCTTGCTGCTGCCGCCGCCGACGAATTCGTTGAGCGGTTCGAACACCACTTCTTCCGGCATGCCGTCGATGGACAGGTAGAAGTGACGCTTGCCTTCAGCCTTGACGCCAACACCGGTGATGTCCACGCGGTAGGTTTCGCCGTGAACGTCAATGACGAACTCGGTCGGTACGCCTTCGCCGCCAGCCGAAGCCACCTTGCCCGCTTCCGGGATCGGCAGCAGCACTTCCGGGGTGAGGGTGCCGGCGGCACGCTCTTCGAGGAACTTGCGGCCGATGTCCGGGAACATGGCGAACGTCAGCACGTCTTCTTCGGACTTGGCCAGTGCGCCGATATCGGCACGCAGCTTGGCCATTTCCGGCTTGAGGAGGTCGGCCGGGCGTACGTCGATCACCTCTTCGCTGCCAATGGCCTGACGACGCAGCTTCTCGTTCACAGTGCCCGGCGCTTTGCCGTAACCGCCTTGCAGATAGAGCTTCACCTCGTTGGTGATGGTCTTGTAGCGCTCACCGGCCAGCACGTTGAAGAACGCCTGGGTGCCGACGATCTGCGAAGTCGGGGTGACCAGTGGCGGGAAGCCGAGGTCTTCGCGCACGCGCGGGATCTCCGCCAGGACTTCGCCCATGCGGTTCAGAGCACCCTGCTCTTTCAACTGGTTAGCCAGGTTGGAAATCATCCCGCCCGGCACCTGGTTGACTTGAACACGGGTGTCGACGGCGGTGAATTCGCTTTCGAACTGGTGGTACTTCTTGCGCACGGCGTAGAAGTACAGGCCGATTTCCTGCAACAGCTCCAGGTTCAGGCCGGTATCGAACTCGGTGCCTTTGAGCGCAGCGACCATGGACTCGGTGCCAGGGTGACTGGTGCCTGAGGCGAAGCTGGAGATTGCGGTGTCGATGTGGTCGGCACCGTTTTCAATGGCCTTGAGCTGGCACATGGCTGCCAGGCCGGCGGTGTCGTGGGAGTGGATGAACACTGGCAGCGACTGCTCGGCTTTCAGTGCACGGACCAGCTCACCGGTGGCGTATGGGGTCAACAGACCGGCCATGTCCTTGATCGCCACCGAGTCGCAACCCATGGCTTCCATTTGCTTGGCCTGGGCGACGAACGCGTCGATGGTGTGCACCGGGCTGGTGGTGTAGGCGATGGTGCCCTGGGCATGTTTGCCGGCAGCCTTCACCGCTTCGATCGCCACGCGCAGGTTACGCACGTCGTTCATTGCGTCGAAGATGCGGAACACGTCGATGCCGTTGACCGCGGCCTTGGCGACGAACGCTTTGACCACATCATCGCTGTAATGGCGATAGCCCAGCAGGTTCTGGCCGCGCAGGAGCATTTGCAGGCGGGTGTTGGGCAACGCAGCGCGCAGTTGGCGCAGACGCTCCCACGGGTCTTCTTTCAGGAAACGTACGCAGGCGTCGAAGGTTGCGCCGCCCCAGCATTCCAGTGACCAGTAGCCGACTTTGTCGAGCTTGTCGCAGATCGGCAGCATGTCTTCGGTGCGCATGCGGGTGGCGAGCAGCGATTGGTGAGCGTCGCGCAGGATGGTATCGGTGACAAAGATCTTCTTGCTCATTCTTGTATTCCTCACAGGCCTGCGTGGGCGGCGATGGCGGCGGCGATGGCCAGGGCCAGCTCTTCGGGTTTGCGCTTGATCGAGTAGTTGGTCAGTTCCGGATGGCTTTCGACGAAGCTGGTATTGAACTGGCCGCTACGGAATTCCGGGTTGCGCAGGATTTCCTGGTAGTACGCGGCGGTGGTCTTCACGCCTTGCAGACGCATGTCGTCGAGCGCGCGCAGACCACGGTCCATCGCCTCTTCCCAGGTCAGCGCCCAGACCACCAGTTTCAGGCACATCGAGTCGTAGAACGGCGGAATGGTGTAGCCGGTGTAAATCGCCGTGTCGGTACGCACGCCAGGGCCGCCGGGGGCGTAGTAGCGTGTGATCTTGCCGAAGCTAGGCAGGAAGTTGTTTTTCGGGTCTTCGGCGTTGATCCGGAACTGCAGGGCAAAACCGCGATGCTGGATATCTTCCTGCTTCACCGACAGCGGCAGGCCGGAGGCGATGCGGATCTGTTCGCGGACGATGTCGATCCCGGTGATTTCTTCGGTGATGGTGTGTTCCACCTGCACCCGGGTGTTCATCTCCATGAAGTACACCTCGCCCTCGGCGAGCAGGAACTCCACGGTGCCGGCGTTCTCGTACCCGACAGCCTTGGCCGCGCGCACCGACAGGTCGCCGATGTAGGCGCGCTGTTCCGGGGTCAGCTGCGGGCTCGGAGCAATTTCGATCAGCTTCTGGTTGCGGCGCTGGATCGAGCAGTCACGTTCGAACAGATGCACGACGTTGCCGAAGCTGTCGCCGAGGATCTGCGCTTCGATGTGCTTCGGATTGACGATGCATTTTTCCAGGAACACTTCCGCCGAACCGAAAGCCTTGGTGGCTTCGGAAATAACCCGGGGGAAATTCTGTTCGAGTTCTTCGCGACTGTTGCAGCGACGGATACCGCGACCGCCACCACCGGAGGTGGCCTTGAGCATCACCGGGTAACCGATGCGGTCGCCCTCGCTCAACGCTTCTTCGATGCCCGAGACGTTGCCTTCGGTGCCCGGCGTGACCGGTACGCCGGCCTTGATCATGCTGCGGCGTGCTTCGGTCTTGTCGCCCATGCGGCGGATGACTTCCGCCGACGGGCCGATGAATTTGATCCCGCGTTCGGCGCAGATGTCTGCCAGCTCGGCGTTTTCCGAGAGGAAACCGTAGCCGGGGTGCAGCGCATCGCAGCCGGTTTCCACGGCCAGGTTCACCAGCTTGCGCGGGTTCAGGTAACCGGCCAGTGGCTCGGCACCAATGCTGTGGGCCTCGTCCGCACGCTTCACATGCAAGGCATGCCGGTCGGCGTCGGAATAGATCGCGACCGAACGGATGCCCATCTCGGCGCAGGCACGCACGATTCGTACGGCAATCTCACCACGGTTGGCGATCAGGATCTTTGTTATCACTTGGAGGTTCCCTTGAGCCGGTGGCACCACGACCTGCTAGACCCAGGTCGGCACGTGACCAAATGTTTCAATCTGGTCTCGGCCCCACACTAGCGCTGACAAGGGATTAACAAAAATGAATAAAAATTGGGTCAGGCATAAGTAAAGACTTATAGTCAACGCATCAGCCCGCGGCCAGAGTCGGTAGAAAATGCGTAAGTCCCTGATGCGTATGACATTGCGTCAATTGCAGATCTTCAACGAAGTGTGTGATTTACGTTCCTACAGCCGAGCGGCCGAGGAAATGTCGCTCACGCAACCGGCCGTCAGCCTACAGATTCGTCAGCTCGAAGAGCTGATCGGCCAGCCATTATTCGATTACGTCGGCAAAAAACTCTACATGACCGAGGCCGCCGAAGCACTGCAGCGCGCCAGCCGGGACATCTTCGGCCGCCTGGAAAACCTCGACATGCAGCTGTCGGACATGCAGGGTTCGCTGCAGGGCCAGTTGAAACTGGCGGTGGAATCCAGCGCCAAATACTTCGTGCCGCACCTGTTCGCGGCGTTCAAGCGCCAGCATCCGGAAGTGAACCTGCAACTGACAGTGGTCAACCGTGGCCAGGTGATTCGTCGACTCTCCGACAACCGCGACGATCTGGTGATCATGTCAATGGTGCCGCAGGACATGGGCCTGGAATTCCTGCCGTTCCTCAACAACCCGATCGTTGCCGTGGCGCGTCCCGATCATCCGCTGGCGCACATGGGCCCGCTGCGCTTGCAGGATCTGGAGCCTTATACCTTGCTGATCCGCGAACCCGGTTCGGGTACGCGGCTGGCCTGCGAGGAGTATTTCAAGGAGAAGCGCGTGCACTTCACCCAGACCCAGGAAGTGGCGTCGGCCGAAGCCCAGCGTGAATGCGTGGTGGCGGGTCTGGGCCTGGCGCTGTTGACGCGCCACGCCCTGAACCTGGAGCTAGCGACCGGTGGCCTGGTCGAGCTGCCGGTCGAAGAATTGCCGCTGTTTCGCAGCTGGTGCCTGGTGCAAGCCAAAGCCAAACGGCTGTCACCGGTGGCGCACGCCTTCCTGGCGTTTATCCGCAGCGAACGGGTGCAGATCAGCGCGCTGGTTGAGCGCTTCGACGGGAAGCTGCCGGCGCTGCCTGCCAGTGATTGATGTCCTCGGGAAAATCGCCGATTTCGGCCTGAAGCTGGCGGAGTTCGAAGCGATCTTCGATAGCGCGGCGAAATTCCATGCGGCGCTGGTCTTCCTGCTGACGACGAGTTTTCGCGGCGCTGTTGCGTTCTTCGTAAGGCTGAGCCATTTCGAGTCTCCCAAGGCGATTACGGGAGTTTCACGATAGGCCCGGGGGATGACGGTTTGGCTTCGTCGGGGTTACAGGCAGATGAAGATTGCCTTCACCCCATCACTATCAGTCATCCAGCGCTTTCACCGATTTTGGCGACAGCCGCAAGCTGCGCAGGCTGCGCTTGACGCTCTTGAGGTGGTTGACCAGGCTCGGCCCGCGCGCCATGGCCACGCCCATCGCCAGCACGTCGATCACCACCAGGTGAGCGATACGCGAGGTCAGCGGGGTGTAGATTTCGGTGTCTTCGTGCACGTCAATCGCCAGGTTGACGGTCGACAGCTCGGCCAGCGGCGTCTGGCTCGGGCACAAGGTGATCAGTGACGCACCGCTCTCGCGAACGAGGTTGGCGGTGATCAGCAAATCTTTGGAACGGCCGGACTGGGAAATGCAGATCGCCACATCGGTCGGCTTCAGCGTCACCGCCGACATCGCCTGCATGTGCGGGTCGGAATACGCCGCTGCCGTCAGCAGCAGACGGAAGAACTTGTGCTGCGCATCCGCCGCCACCGCACCCGACGCACCAAAACCGTAGAATTCGACGCGCTGGGCCTGGGACATTAACGTCACCGCGCGTTGCAGCTCCAGAGGATCGAGCTTTTCGCGAACCTCCATCAGCGTGTGCAACGTGGTGTCGAAGATTTTCAGGCTGTAGTCGGCGACGGAATCGTCTTCATGGATCGCGAACTGACCAAAACTGGCGCCGGCCGCGAGACTTTGCGCGAGCTTGAGTTTCAGATCCTGGAAACCGGAGCAACCGATGGCACGGCAGAAGCGCACGATGGTCGGCTCGCTGATGCCGACGCTGTGGGCGAGGTCGGCCATGGAACTGTGCATCACTGCCGCAGGGTCAAGCAGCACGTGGTCGGCGACCTTGAGCTCCGACTTGCGTAACAGGTGACGTGACTGGGCGATGTGTTGCAGCAGATTCAAGGGGCTGGACTCTTGTTATGGAAAGATGTGCTTTGGCCAGATGCCAGGGATGTAGCAAGCTTGTAGTTATACTACATGAATCGGCTTTTTGCCTGCTCAATGCGTAACCGGATCCCCCCGGATCAGGCGACATGCGCTGCATGTAGCCCTTACAGCGGTTTTTCCTGTTCACGCAACAACGCGGCAAGGCCAACCGCCTCCACCGGACGACTGATCAGATAGCCCTGCACCTCATCGCAACCTTCAGCTTTCAGAAACGCCAGTTGCTCGGATCGCTCGACACCTTCGGCGACCACTTTAAGTGACAGCCCATGAGCCATCGCAATGATCGCCCGGGTGATCGCCGCGTCTTCGCTGCCCTCGCCCAACCCGCGGATAAAGGCCTGATCGATCTTCACGTAATCCACCGGAATCCGCTTCAGATAGCTCAGCGATGAATAGCCGGTGCCAAAATCGTCGATGGCCAGTTTCACCCCCAGATCCCGCAACTGCTGGAACGTGGCGATGATGTGTTCGACGCTGTCGAGCAGCTGGCTTTCGGTCAGTTCTAATTCGAGGTAGTGCGGCGCCAGGCCGGTTTCTTCCAGCACCTGGCGCACCAGACTGACCAGTTTGCCTTGGCGCAATTGATGCACCGACAGGTTCACCGAAACCCGGATCGGCGCCAGCCCCTGACGCTGCCATTCACACGCCTGCCAGCAGGCCTGACGCAGGACGAATTCGCCGATCGGCCCGATCAGCCCTGTTTCTTCGGCCAGACCGATGAAATCCCCCGGTGGCACCCGACCCATGGTCGGGTGATCCCAACGCACCAGCGCTTCGGCTGCATTGAGACGGCCGGTCGCCAGGCACAGTTTCGGTTGATAGAAGACGTTGAGCTGCTTGTCCTCGATGGCTTTGCGCAGCTGGTTTTCCAGTTGCAGGCGCTCCAGCGTGCTGGCCTGCAGACTATCGGTGTAGAACTGGAAGTTGTTGCCGCCCAGGTGCTTGGCATGTTGCATGGCCATGTTCGACTGGCTGACCAGCGCGGAAATCTCCCGGGCGTTGTCCGGTAGCATGCTGATGCCCATCGAGGCGCTGACTACCAGCTCATGCCCTTCCACGGTCAACGGCAGGCGCAGCTTGCTCGACAGTCGCGTGGCGACCCGCGCCAGGCTCGACAGGTTGCCGTAGGCGTCGAACAGTACCGCGAACTCATCGCCGGACAGCCGGGCGATGGTGTCGGCTTCCGGAAGAGCATTGACCAGACGCCGGGACATTTTTTGCAGCAACTGGTCGGCAATCTCGTGGCCAAGGCTGTCGTTGAGCAGCTTGAAGCGATCCAGATTGATGTGCAGCAGCGCCAGACTCCGGCGCCCGCCCTGCCGCACGCGCTGATGGGCTTCGTGCAGGCGTTCGCGGAACAGCGAGCGATTGGCCAGGCCAGTGAGCTCGTCGTAGTGGGTCAGGTAGCGCATGCGCTCTTCGGATTCGCGGCGCGCCGACAGATCGGCGAAGAAACCGACGATATGGCTCACATTTCCCCGACTGTCGCGCACGGCATTCAGTTGCAGCCACTGCGGATACAGCTCGCCGTTCTTGCGGGTTTCCACCAGTTCGCCCTGCCAGCTGCCGTGCTGCTCCAGCGCGTGGCGGATCGCGACGTAATGACGGCGGGCGTCGCGACTGCACGGCAGTTCGACAACGTTGCGTCCGAGCATGTCGTCGATGTCATACCCGGTGACCCGGCTGAAAGCCTGATTGATGGCGATCAGCGAGTAATTCGGATCGAGAATCACGATGCCTTCGCTGGCAGCCTCGAACACCGTCGCCGCCAATTGCTGCTGGGCTTCCAGACTTTTGCTGACGCTGATGTCGCGGCGGGTGCCGACCATGCGGATGACCCGCCCGTTCTCGTCGCGCTCTACCGCACGGCCTCGGTCTTCGATCCAGACCCAGTGGCCGTCGCCATGGCGCACGCGGTATTCGATCTGATAATCCTCGGTGCGCCCCTTCAAGTGCTCGATCAGCGCGCGCTTGAGCGGCGGCACATCTTCCGGGTGCAGCCGGGGCCGCAGATGCCTGAGCAGCCCGGTGACGTATTGCGGGTCAAGGCCGAACAGTTCCTGAATCTGTGTGTGGTGAACCTCGTCGGTCTGCAGGTTCCAGTCCCACAGCCCCAGCTCACTGGCCTTCAACGCCAGGGCCAGGCGCGCCTCGCTTTTGCTCAGCGCCTGGTTGGCGACGTCCAGCTCTCGGCTGCGCTGGGCGACCCGGTCCTCCAGCTCGACCTGCGCCTCGCGCAGCTTGCCCTCGGCGCAACGCCGCTGCTCGATTTCCTTCGCCAGCTCCTGATTGAGCTGTTCGCTGCGGGTTTGCGTTTGTTGCAGGTGCTCGATCAGGTGCTGGTTCTGGAAGCGCCGCAGCAAACCGCGATCGATCAGCCGATTGACCTGCCACGCCACCACGCTCAGGGAGCCGAGCAGGATCAGCCCGAGCCAGCCCCAACCCCGCGCCAGTTCGTCACCGCCCCAGAACAGGTAGCCGATGGCCGGCAGCAGGCACGGCAAGGTAAAGGAAAGAAACGCCGGAATGCTCACGGCGTAGGCCACGCTGGCCGACAGGGTTGCGGCGCCGATCAGGCCGAACACCCAGGCCTGCTGCATGAAGTTGTCGGCCGGGACCAGGGCGATGCCGGCGCCGGCCAGGGTCAGGCCGGTCATGCTCGAGCCGAGCAGGAACATGCGCCCCCAGATCGGCTGGGCCTGGCGATCGGGAATCGCCGAGTCGAACGCGGCGACCTGAATCACCCGCAACGCCACCAGCGACAACAGCCACACCAGCCAGACGCTGACCACGAAGTAACGCTGCGGGCTCCAGAGCAGAGCGGCGCAGACCAGACCGTTGATCAACATGAACAGGGTGGGCAGAAGCGAACCCTGATAAAGAAGGCGCGTGCGCTCGACCGCCATCTGGGTGGCGTAAAGCTTGCGGATCACCCGAGGTTCCACAGAGGGGCCCGACAGGTCGAAGCTGAGGGTCATAGGCAACGTTCTTGTTCTTATAAGTGTGAGCATGCGCCCGGAAACGTGGACGGAGCATACACAAGCCGAACCACTTGCCAAACTGCCCCAGATCATAATTTCACCGAAACTTTTCCGCCGCCCAGCCCCCACCAAAGCCCTGAGCTCAGGCGGGCCAACGCCTGTAGCCGGTGACCGACCGGTCGTCACGGGCGGCACTTTCATCGGCTAATGCAAAGCTCGGTTTGCCCGGGCCTGCGGCGCACCCTAGAATGCCCCGATGCGCGATGATCTCTCCCTTCTGCTGAACTCCCTCAACGATGCCCAACGCCAGGCCGTAGCGGCTCCCGTTGGTCGTCAATTGGTCCTGGCCGGTGCCGGCTCCGGCAAAACCCGAGTGCTGGTGCACCGTATCGCCTGGTTGATCCAGGTCGAGAACGCCTCGCCCCACTCGATTCTGTCGGTGACCTTCACCAACAAGGCCGCTGCCGAGATGCGTCACCGCATCGAGCAGTTGTTGGGCATCAACCCGGCCGGCATGTGGGTCGGCACCTTCCACGGCCTGGCGCACCGCCTGTTGCGGGCGCACTGGCAGGAAGCCGGGCTGAGCCAGACCTTCCAGATTCTCGACAGCGACGACCAGCAACGGCTGGTCAAGCGGGTGATCCGCGAGCTGGGGCTGGACGAGCAACGCTGGCCGGCCCGTCAGGCCCAATGGTTCATCAACGGGCAGAAAGACGAAGGTCTGCGTCCGCAACACATTCAAGCCAGCGGCGATCTGTTCCTGGCCACCATGCGCGGCATTTATGAAGCCTACGAGGCGGCATGCCAGCGGGCCGGCGTCATCGATTTCTCCGAACTGCTGCTGCGCGCCCTCGACCTGTGGCGCGACCACCCGGGCCTGCTGGCGCACTACCAGAAGCGTTTCCGACACATTCTGGTGGACGAATTCCAGGACACCAACGCCGTGCAGTACGCCTGGTTGCGTCTGCTGGGCAAGGGCGGCGACAGCCTGATGGTGGTCGGCGACGACGATCAGTCGATCTACGGCTGGCGCGGCGCGAAAATCGAGAACATCCACCAGTACTCTTCCGACTTCCCGGATTCGGTGACCATCCGTCTGGAGCAGAACTACCGCTCCACGGCCGGCATCCTGAAAGCCGCCAACGCCCTGATCGCCAACAACACCGGGCGTCTGGGCAAAGAGCTGTGGACCGATGGTGGCGACGGCGAAGCGATCAACCTCTACGCCGCGTTCAACGAACACGATGAAGCGCGCTATGTTGTCGAAACCATCGAAAGCGCGCTGAAAACCGGCCTGGCTCGCAGCGATATCGCGATTCTCTACCGCTCCAACGCCCAATCGCGCGTTTTGGAAGAAGCCTTGCTGCGTGAACGCATTCCGTACCGCATCTATGGCGGCCAGCGCTTCTTCGAGCGGGCGGAAATCAAGAACGCCATGGCCTACCTGCGTTTGCTGGAAGGTCGCGGCAACGATGCAGCGCTGGAACGGGTGATCAACGTCCCGGCGCGCGGCATCGGCGAGAAAACCGTCGAAGCGATCCGCGACCACGCCCGTCACAGCGATGTGTCGATGTGGGAAGCCATGCGCCAGCTGGTGGCCAACAAAGGCCTGACCGGTCGCGCCGCCGGTGCACTCGGTGCGTTTATCGAGCTGATCGAGAACCTCGCCGCCAAGTGCGCCGAGATGCCGTTGCACCTGATGACCCAGACCGTCATCGAGCAATCCGGACTGATCGCCTACCACGAAGCGGAAAAAGGCGAGAAAGGCCAGGCCCGGGTAGAAAACCTTGAGGAACTGGTCAGCGCCGCGCGCAACTTCGAGAATACCGAAGAAGACGAAGAACTGACGCCACTGGCGGCGTTCCTCGGCCACGCCTCGCTGGAGGCCGGCGACACCCAGGCCGACGAGCACGAAGACAGCATTCAGTTGATGACCCTGCACAGCGCCAAGGGCCTGGAATTCCCTTACGTGTTCCTGGTGGGCATGGAAGAAGGCCTGTTCCCGCACAAGATGAGCCTGGAAGAACCGGGGCGCCTTGAGGAGGAGCGGCGACTGGCCTATGTCGGCATTACCCGGGCGATGCAGAATCTTGTGATGACCTATGCTGAAACCCGACGCCTGTACGGCAGTGAAACCTACAACAAGGTGTCGCGTTTCGTACGGGAAGTACCGAAGGGTCTGATTCAGGAAGTGCGTCTGTCCAACAGCGTCAGCCGGCCGTTCGGCGGCAACCAGTCGATGGGCGGCAGCAACCTGTTCAGCGGCAGCGAGATTCCGGAAACCGGCCTGAGCCTTGGCCAGGCTGTCCGGCACTCGATCTTCGGCGACGGCGTGATCCTCAACTTCGAAGGCGCCGGCGCCCAGGCCCGGGTGCAGGTGAACTTCGCCGAAGGCAGCAAGTGGCTGATGCTCGGGTACGCGAAGCTGGAAGCCATTTAAGGGCAGCCCGTCGTTGCTCATCATTCCCACGCTCTGTGTGGGAATGCATCCCGTGGCGCTCTGCGTCACTGTGGACGCGGAGCGTCCATGGCGGCGTTACCACGCAGAGCGTGGGAACGATCGGACACGAACACTGGAGGCAACACCCATGGGCTCGGGCTTCTTTTCTTCGTGGACGTTCTGGGCCCTGCTCTCGGCCACTTTCGCCGCGCTGACGGCCATCTTCGCCAAGATCGGCATAGAAAACGTCAACTCCGACTTCGCCACCCTGCTGCGCACAATCGTCGTATTGGTCAGCCTGGCCTTGATTTTGTACGCCACGGGCCAATATCAGTCCTTGGGATCGATCTCCGCCAAGAGCTACCTGTTCCTGCTGTTGTCCGGGCTGGGTACTGGCGCTTCGTGGCTGTGCTACTTCCGGGCGTTGAAAGTCGGACCGGCATCTCTGGTTGCCCCGGTGGACAAACTCAGCGTGGTCTTCGTGGCGGTGCTCGGTGTGATCCTGCTGGGTGAGAAACTCGACCTGCGCCAGTGGGGCGGCATTGGCCTGATCACCGCTGGTGTGGTGATGCTGGCCTTGCGGCGCTGATCCATTTCCTGCTGAACCTATCTCCTTTTCCTACAGACAAAAGTACATGGCCTTATTGCCCCGACCGAGCTGAACGTAACCTGTCAGGCAAAAGCCCGAAACACTCTCTCGCTAGCCAGTAACACTTCAGCTGTGCAACATGGCGCGCGTGTCTCCACAAACGGGAATTCCCTTTATGAAACGTTTTCTTAGCATCGCCATGGCGTTGTGCATCGGCCTGACGATGAGCCTCGACGCCAACGCCAAGCGCTTTGGTGGTGGCAAAAGCGCCGGCGCTGCGCCGACGCACCAGACCAGCCAGATGGCTCCTTCTTCCCCAGGCATGGGCGGCGCTGCGGCGACCGCTGGTGCTGCCGGTGCCGCGGGCGCTGCGGCCAAGGCCGGCGGCGCTTCGAAATGGCTCGGCCCTCTGGCCGGCATCGCTGCCGGTGGCCTGCTCGCTTCCATGTTCATGGGCGGCGGCTTCGAAGGCATGCAGATCTTCGACATCCTGATCATGGCCGTGATCGCGTTCGTGATCTTCCGATTCATTGCCGCCCGTCGCCGCAAACAGCAGGAGCAGTTCGCTCCGGCCGGCGCGCCGATGCAGCGTGAAGTGTTCGAACAGAAACCAGCGGCGATGGGTTCGATCTTCGGTGGTTCGGCGGCTCCCGCTGCCGCTCGTCCGGTGATCAACGCACCGGCCTGGTTCAACGAACAGCGCTTCCTTGAAGCCGCCCGCAGCCACTTCCAGGCGCTGCAGCAGCACTGGGACGCCAACGAAATGGACAAGATCGCCGAGTTCGTGACCCCGCAGATGCTCGAGTTCCTCAAGCGCGAGCGCGCGGAACTGGGCGACGCGTTCCAGTCCACCTACATCGACAACCTCCAGGTACAACTGGATGGCGTGGATGACCGTGCGGACAAGACCATCGCTACCCTGACCTTCAACGGCGTGTCGAAGACTTCGCGTTTCGACCAGCAGGGCGAAGTGTTCAGCGAAAGCTGGAACATGGAACGTCCACAGGGTGACAACCAGCCTTGGCTGGTCGCCGGTATCCGCCAGAACGGCTGATCACCTTCGACGTCTTACTCGCTGCAATAAAACCCCGGCCTCGGCCGGGGTTTTCTATTTCGCGGTTGCATCTATAGCGAGCTACTGTATAAACCGGCCCATATGAACCGCGCCATTCAAGCAAGAGGATCCCGGACGTGGAAGAAATCATCGAACAACTGCGCGAAGCCAACGAACCCGTACCGGTTCCTTTGGAATTGCCCGACGAAGACCAGTTGGTGGAAATCGAAGAAGAACTCTTCATCAACATCCCGTTCGTCTTCAAAGAGTTTCTGCTGACCGTCAGCGACGTGGTTTACGGCAGTCTGGAGCCGGTGACCGTCACCGACCCGCAATCCCACACCTACCTGCCGGACGTCGCCGCCAACGCCTGGGATGCCGGCGTGCCGCGCGACCTGATCCCGATCTGCCAGGACGGTGACGACTACTACTGCGTCGAAGAAGACGGCACCGTGGTGCTGTGGTCCGGCGAAGAAGAACTGATCACCGAAGAGTCCTGGGAATCGGTCTGGCACTGGGCGCGGGACGTCTGGCTGGAAAGCTGACACGCCCCGCCTCGATTGGTGGTCAGTGCCCCGACGGCTCCTTGTGGTTGTCGAGGGTTTCCAGCAAGGCCACCTGCATCCGCGTGTGCACCCGGATGAACCAGCGCCAGAGCAGCGCCGCCACGGCGGCAGCGACCACGGCGATCAGCACCAGCAACTTGTTGGTCGGCAAGATACTGGCCGACAAGGCTGCCAGCAGCAGGAAAATCACCAGCAGCGAGATGATCGGGATCACTTCGGCGATCACCCGGCGCACTCGCTGCGTGTGACGCCCGGCCATTTCCGGCTTCACGCCCATCTCCGCCAGCAGCATCGACAGCGCCTTGAGCTTGCGATAGGCCGCGATCAGGAACGGCAGCGACACCAGCAACGCCCCGCCCCAGATCAACGCTTTCTGCCAGCTCGGATCACTGATCCAGTCCTGCATCCAGATCGAGAGGCGCCCGGCAAAGAAAGCCCCGGCAAAGAAGATCGCGATCACCAGCGCCAGATTGACCCCGACCTGCAGCAGGATTCGCCGGATCATCGAGGCCAGCATCGCGCCCTCACCTTGCGGCTGAATGCTGCGTAGCCACTCGCCGTACATCCCGAACACTCGACCGAGGCGTTGCGGCATGGCGGCGGACAGCTTGATCGACAGCGGATCGGCAGCCCGGATCAAGTACGGCGTCAGCAACGTGGTGATCACCGAAACCGCCACAGCCACCGGATAGAGGAAGTTGCTGGTGACCTGCAGGGTCATCCCCAGCGCCGCGATGATGAAGGAGAATTCGCCAATCTGCGAAAGCCCCATCCCGACCCGCAGTGAGGTGCGTCCGTCATTGCCGGCGATAAACGCACCGAGGCCGCAGGACAGCATCTTGCCCAGCACCACGGCAACAGTGATTACCGCGATCGGCCACGCGTATTGCAGAAGGATCATCGGGTCGAGCATCAGGCCGATGGCGACGAAGAAGATCGCGCTGAACAGGTCGCGAACCGGCTCGATCAGGCGCTCGATTTTCAGCAGCTGCCGCGACTCGGCCATGATCGCGCCGATCAGGAACGCCCCCAGCACCATGCTGTACTCAAGCTTGACCACCAACAGGCAGAAACCGAAACACAGGCCCAGCACCGTGATCAGCAGCATCTCGTTGCTTTCGAACTTGGCGACGTAAGCCAGCAGACGCGGCACCAGCAGGATGCCGACCACCAAGGCGACAATCATGAACAGCGAAAGCTTGCCGACCGTGGAAAACACTTCGCCGGAACTCACCGTGCCGCTGACGGCGATGCTCGACAGCAAGGCAATGATGCCGATGCCGAGAATGTCCTCGACGATCAGCACACCGAAAATCAACTGCGCGAAGCGCTCGTTCTTCATCTTCAGGTCGTTGAGCGCCTTGACGATGATGGTGGTCGAGGAAATCGCCAGGATCGCGCCGAGGAACAGCGAATCCATGGTGTTCCAGTCAAACCAGCGGCCGATTTCGTAGCCGATCCAGATCATCAGGACAATTTCGAGGAACGCCGCGATGAAGGCCGTGGCGCCGACCTTGAACAGCTTGCGCAGGCTGAACTCCAGGCCAAGGCAGAACATCAGGAAAATCACCCCCAGCTCGGCGAGGGTCTTGATGGTTTCTTCATCGTGGATCAGGCCGAACGGCGGTGTGTGCGGGCCGATGATGAAACCGGCGACGATGTAACCGAGCACTACTGGCTGCTTGAAGCGGTGGAACAGCACGGTCACCACACCTGCGACCAACATGATCACCGCCAGATCCTGAATAAAGCTGATGGCATGCATGGTGTGGGCTCCTTGAATGACGAGGCTCACACAGGCATGGGAAATGTCTGGGCGAGCTGAGTAAAAATCCGCTTTGGGTGTAGGAATCGCCCTTGGGGAGGGGCTTTTGCAGGGTAACACCGCGACTTCCGGCTGAAAGGCGGTGCAATATATGGAAACAGATCGATTCGGGCGTGACGGCGGCCAGTTGCCTGGCGTCCCGATAACGGTGCTTTTGAAAAGCGACCAGGCACCCGCAGAGGTGTTTCTTCCAGCAACCCTGCCTTGACCCGTGAGAACGTTATGGAACCCGGAAACGCCCAGCTGTCGATGACGGTACTGATGACCCCCGACATGGCCAACTTCTCTGGCAATGTCCACGGCGGCACCCTGCTCAAATACCTCGACGAGGTTGCCTACGCCTGCGCCAGCCGTTATGCCGGCCGCTACGTGGTGACCCTGTCGGTGGATCAGGTGATTTTCCGCGAGCCGATCCACGTCGGCGAACTGGTGACTTTCCTGGCATCGGTGAACTACACCGGCAACACCTCGATGGAAGTCGGCATCAAAGTGGTGACCGAGAACATCCGCGAGCGCTCGGTGCGCCACACCAACAGCTGCTTCTTCACCATGGTTGCGGTGGACGATCAGCGCAAACCGGCCGCCGTACCGCCGCTGCAACCGCAGAACAGCGAAGACAAACGCCGCTACATGCAGGCGCAGCAACGCCGGCAGATTCGTCAGGAGCTGGAAAAGCGCTATCAGGAAATCAAGGGCGACGCCTGATCAGCCCTTCGATCTACGGCGCTCTGTAGATAGCTTTCGCGAGCAAGCCCGCTTGTATGTTTAGACTTGAAGGGGTGGGCGGGACTAAAAGCTCGATTCCGACTCTAGCCAGTACGGACCGTGGGAGACTTCTCGTCCCGCCCTTTCTACCTAAAGCGCCGATAAGGAATTCATCGGTAAAACCGACGATAGAGGCAAGCCAGCGCTACGGTAGACCCCGACAAGCTCTTAAACCCTAGCTCCGAGGATTCGTCATGACAATCCTTACCTCGCCAACGGTGATTGGTGTCGATGTGGCCAAGGCCGAAATCGTCGTTTATCGCGAAGATCTGAAAATCATCCAGGCCATCAACAACGACCGCACATCTGTAGGTCATTGGCTGAAGACCCTGCCCGCCCAAAGCTCAATCGCCCTGGAAGCCACTAATCTCTACCACCTGGACACGGCCGAACTGGCCCATGGTATGGGGCATCGGGTTTACATCGTGGACCCTTACCGGGTGAGCCATTACCGCGAAAGCATCGGTCAGCGTGCAAAAACCGACCCTTGTGATGCACGTCTTCTGGCGCGTTATCTAACCAGTGAACAGCATCGGCTGCGGGTCTGGAACCCACCACCGCGGCACTACACAGTGTTGAAAAGTCTGCTTAACAAGCGTGCACAGCTGATGAAGGTCCGAGTCAGTATCAAGCTGAGCTGGTCAACCGAACCTCTTCTTGAAGATCTTTTGGCCGATGGGTTGAAGCATTTCAAACAGCTGGATCAGGCCATTCAGGAGTTGCTTCGTAAAGTCAGCCAAGAAGCCGGAATTAGTGAAAACATCAGACGCTGCAAAGCGATTGAAGGAGTTGGTGAACTCACGGCAACGGGCCTGGCAACTACATACATGCGAGGTGAGTTCGCCAGCGCCGATGCGTTCATCGCCTTTCTGGGAATGGACTTGAAGGCAAAAGACTCAGGTAAGAAACACAGTCCTCGCCACTTGAGCAAAAAAGGTGACGGGGAATTACGGCGTCTTGCACACAATGCAGCTATGGCAGCTTGTCGGTCCCCTGTCTGGAAACCGTTCTATGAGTCCTATCTGGCAAGAGGTCTAGCCAGAACCCAAGCCTTGGTCATCCTCGCCCGCAAGCTTTGCCGGGTGGCATTCGCCCTCATGAAAAACCAGAGCGAATACCAACCGAATTTAAGGTTGCAGGGTTCCCCTGCAACATAGAATCTCCCACA
>NZ_JBQEQB010000037.1:0-48876 GCF_052046055.1 Pseudomonas sp. 22082 | reverse complement strand
GGAGCGGGCTTGCTCGCGAAGAGGCCGATCAGGACGCTAGAGAATTCTCTTGGGCAGATACGGCGGCAGATACAGCCCGATATAGGCATCGAACACTCGCATGCCTTCCTCGGCCATGCGCGGGGTGATCTGCCCGTGCTGCTGCACCGAGCGGGCGTAGACGCGGTCGCCCAGTTCCATGGCCAGTGCGAACACATCGACGTCATCCGGCAGTCGCGGCAGTTCGAAGTGATGATCGAACAGCTTGTGCATCAGGTCGCCGAGTTCGAGGTCGTGCTGGCGGTCGGCCTGGGTGACTTCGGTGAGGCCGTGCTGCGCGAGGATCAGTTGGCGGGCGGCGGCATCCTCGCCATAGATCTCCAGCATCCTCTCTTCGACCAGCCGCGACAGGTCGCGCCAGTCGCGCAGGGCATCGTGATCGATTGGCGCCTGCAGGCACGCGCGGAAGGCTGCGTGCACATCCGCCGTCAGCGCTTCGAGCAGCGCCGGGACGCTGGCGAAGAAGTGGTAGACCGACGAGGGCGGAATCTGCGCGCGCTCGGCTACGCTGTAGATCGACAGGCTCGCCACGCCCTCGGCGGCCAGCAGCGTGCGCGCGGCGTCGAGTATCGAATCGATCCGCGCCTGACTGCGGGCTCGGGGTTTGCGAACGGGGGCGGGACGCGTCATGAAAGTCTCCTGCGGGGCAGCGGGCATTGTACGAGCCGGCTCTTGTGTTGTCTTGTCGGCCGCTTTCGGGAGCAGGCCCCCTCCCACGGGGTATCTCCTGTGAGATGAAATTTTCTGTTCGCAGGAGATTCATTGTGGGAGCGGGCTTGCTCGCGAACCGCCGCAGGCGGCCATAAAAAAACGCCGCTGGCTGCGATAGCCGACGGCGTTCTTTTTGGCGCTGCAATCCGCTTAAACGGTATGCAGGTACCAGTTGTACTCGAGGTCGGAGATGGAGTGTTCGAACTCCTCCAGCTCGCTCTCTTTACAGGCGACGAAGATATCGATGTATTTCGGATCGATGTACTTGGCCATCACCTCGCTGTCGTCCAGCTCGCGCAGGGCATCGCGCAAGTTGTTCGGCAGGCTCTGCTCGTTCTGCTCGTAGCTGTTGCCTTCGGTGGGAGGCGGCGGCTCGATCTTGTTGGTCAGGCCGTGATGCACGCCCGCCAGCACCGAAGCCATCAGCAGGTACGGGTTGGCGTCGGCGCCGGCCACGCGGTGTTCCAGACGGACCGCGTCGGCGGAGCCGGTCGGTACGCGCAGGGCCACGGTGCGGTTGTCCAGGCCCCAGCTCGGCGAGTTCGGCACGTAGAACTGTGCGCCGAAACGACGGTAGGAGTTGACGTTCGGGCAGAGGAAAGCCATCTGCGCGGGCAGGGTCTCGAGCACACCGCCGATCGCGTGACGCAGCGCGGCGTTCTGCTCGGGATCCTCGCTGGCAAAAATGTTTTTGCCTTCTTTGTCGAGAACCGAAATGTGGACGTGCAGACCGTTGCCTGCCTGGCCCGGATACGGCTTGGCCATGAAGGTGGTGTCCATTTCATGGTCGTAGGCGATGTTCTTGATCAGACGCTTGAGCAGGACGGCGTAGTCGCATGCCTTGATCGGGTCGGCGACGTGGTGCAGGTTCACTTCGAACTGCGCCGGGGCACTTTCCTTGACGATGGCGTCGGCCGGGATGCCTTGCTCTTTGGCGCCTTCCAGAATGTCCTGGAGGCAGTCGACGTATTCGTCGAGGTCGTCGATCAGGTAGACCTGGGTCGAATGCGGGCGTTTGCCGGAGATCGGCGAGCGTGGCGGCTGAGGGCGGCCGTTCACGTTTTCCTGGTCGATCAGGTAGAACTCGAGTTCGAACGCGGCGCAGATGGTCAGGCCGAGCTCGTCAAACTTTGCGACAACTTGACGGAGCACTTCGCGCGGGTCGGCGAAGAAAGGGTCACCTTCGAGTTCGTGCATGGTCATCAACAGTTGCGCGGTCGGGCGCTTCTGCCATGGCTCGTTGCACAGGGTATCGGGGATTGGATAGCAGATACGGTCGGCGTCGCCGATGTCCAGGCCCAGGCCGGTGCTTTCCACCGTGGAGCCATTGATATCCAGAGCAAATAGAGAGGCCGGCAGGTTGATGCCTTTCTCGTAAACCTTGTGGAGGCTGGTGCGTTCGATGCGCTTGCCGCGCACCACACCATTCATATCCGCAATCAGAAGGTCAACGTACAGAACCTCAGGATGTTCCTTAAGGAACGCGTTCGCTTCGTTAAGCTGAACGGCACGCGGGGGTACCGACATGATGCAACACCTTTGTTGTTAAAAATATCAATCATTGATCTTTTCTGGTTTCAGTCAACCCGAACGGCCTGCCGAAGTCAAGCGAGGCCTTTTGTGCCCTGAAAAAGCGCCGCGAGGGCGTTTATGGGGCACTTTGGGGCATTTTTTTATCCGTGAAGGACGCGCCACCCGCAGGCTTGAGCAGGCCGTGTTGTATTTTTTACGGGGGTGTTGTGTAAAAAAATGAACAAGGCTAAGCTCCGATCAAACCCATAACAGCAATAATACCGGGGTGCTTCATGTCTCGCCTGCCGTTAATCGGCGTCACCGACTGCTCTTTGCAGTCCGGTCTGCATGCTTATCACATCAGTGGCGACACGTCCGTCCACAGCGCGGCCAGCAAGGCCTGCAACGTGTCAGCGATCTCCAGATCCATGGCAGATCGAGCGGCAGCGTCCGATATTCTGGACGTGTGCGAGGGCATCCTCTTTAGCGGTTCTCCTTTCAATATAGATCTCTTTCCCTCTCCCGGCCTGCACCGCGTCCGTCGTCGTGCCCGTGATTCTGCACGCCCGGGATGTGCACAGGAAATGCAACGCCAGCGTAAAGGGCAGGTAAGCTCCTCCTTCATTGTCTATGCGCGGTGCCGGGCGTAAGCCGGCACTGCGCGCAAGCAAGGCCCTTTAACGCGACGCCTGGTGCGTCAAACATTGCCTGACATCTGTCAGGAGACTCAGCCCAGAGGCATTTATGAGTAACAACCTCGACCAGCTCACCGATTGGTTGAAAGACCACAAGATCACAGAAGTCGAATGCATGATCGGCGACTTGACCGGCATTACCCGGGGCAAGATCTCGCCGACCAACAAGTTCATCGCCGAAAAAGGCATGCGCCTGCCAGAGAGCGTTCTGTTGCAGACCGTGACCGGCGACTACGTCGAAGACGACATCTATTACGAACTGCTCGACCCGGCCGACATCGACATGATCTGCCGCCCCGACCAGAACGCCGTGTACCTGGTGCCGTGGGCCATCGAGCCGACCGCCCAGGTGATCCATGACACCTACGACAAGCAAGGCAACCCGATCGAGCTGTCGCCGCGCAACGTGCTCAAGAAAGTCCTGAAGCTCTACGCCGACAAGGGCTGGCAGCCGATTGTGGCGCCGGAAATGGAGTTCTACCTGACCAAGCGCAGTGACGACCCCGACTATCCGCTGCAACCGCCGGTCGGTCGCTCCGGGCGGCCGGAAATCGGTCGCCAGTCGTTCTCCATCGAAGCGGCGAACGAATTCGATCCGCTGTTCGAAGACGTCTACGACTGGTGCGAATTGCAGGAGCTGGACCTCGACACGCTGATCCACGAGGACGGCACCGCGCAGATGGAAATCAACTTCCGTCACGGCGATGCCCTGTCGCTGGCCGACCAGATTCTGGTGTTCAAGCGCACCATGCGTGAGGCCGCGCTCAAGCACAACGTGGCCGCGACCTTCATGGCCAAGCCGATGACCGGTGAGCCGGGCAGTGCGATGCACCTGCACCAGAGCATCATCGACATCGAAACCGGCAAGAACGTGTTCTCCAACGAAGACGGAACCATGAGCCAGCTGTTCCTGCACCACATCGGTGGCCTGCAGAAACTGATCCCGGAATTGCTGCCGCTGTTCGCCCCGAACGTCAACTCGTTCCGCCGCTTCCTGCCGGACACCTCGGCGCCGGTGAACGTGGAGTGGGGCGAAGAAAACCGCACCGTGGGCCTGCGTGTCCCGGATGCCGGCCCGCAGAACCGTCGGGTGGAAAACCGCCTGCCGGGCGCCGACGCCAACCCGTACCTGGCGATTGCCGCGAGCCTGCTCTGCGGCTACATCGGCATGGTCGAAGGCATCAACCCGAGCGCGCCAGTGGTGGGCCGTGGTTACGAGCGCCGCAACCTGCGACTGCCGCTGACCATCGAGGACGCCCTGGAGCGCATGGAAAACAGCGCGACCATCGAGAAATACCTGGGCAAGACCTTCATCACCGGCTACGTCGCGGTCAAGCGGGCCGAGCATGAAAACTTCAAGCGCGTGATCAGTTCCTGGGAGCGTGAATACCTGCTCTTCGCCGTCTGATACGCCGGGCGCGGTGGCCAGCCGCCGCGCCTTCACCGATAACAAGGAGAATTGGCATGACCAGCAACAACCCGCAAACCCGTGAGTGGCAAGCCCTCAGCAGCGATCACCACTTGGCCCCGTTCAGCGACTTCAAGCAGCTGAAAGAGAAAGGCCCGCGGATCATCACCAATGCCAAGGGCGTGTACCTCTGGGACAGCGAAGGCAACAAGATTCTCGACGGCATGGCCGGCCTGTGGTGCGTGGCGATCGGCTACGGTCGCGATGAACTGGCTGACGCCGCCGCCAAGCAGATGCGCGAGCTGCCTTATTACAACCTGTTCTTCCAGACCGCCCACCCGCCGGCGCTGGAACTGGCCAAGGCCATCGCCGACGTGGCGCCGGAGGGTATGAACCACGTGTTCTTCACCGGCTCCGGTTCCGAAGGCAACGACACCATGCTGCGTATGGTTCGCCACTATTGGGCGATCAAGGGCCAGCCGAACAAGAAAGTCATCATCAGCCGCAAGAACGGCTATCACGGTTCCACCGTGGCCGGCGCGAGCCTGGGTGGCATGACTTATATGCACGAACAGGGCGACTTGCCGATCCCGGGCATCGTCCACATCGCGCAGCCGTACTGGTTTGCCGAAGGCGGCGACATGACCCCGGAAGAGTTCGGGATCTGGGCGGCCAATCAGCTGGAAGAGAAGATTCTGGAAGTCGGCGTGGACAACGTCGGTGCCTTTATTGCCGAGCCGATCCAGGGCGCCGGCGGCGTGATCATTCCGCCCGACACCTACTGGCCGCGCATCAAGGAAATCCTCGCCAAGTACGACATCCTGTTCGTGGCCGACGAAGTGATCTGCGGTTTCGGCCGTACCGGCCAATGGTTCGGCAGCGATTTCTACGACCTCAAGCCACACATGATGACCATCGCCAAAGGCCTGACGTCCGGCTACATCCCGATGGGTGGCCTGATCGTGCGTGACGAAGTGGTGGCGGTGCTCAACGAGGGTGGCGATTTCAACCACGGCTTCACCTACTCCGGTCACCCGGTGGCGGCGGCGGTGGGTCTGGAAAACATCCGGATTCTGCGCGAAGAGAAAATCATCGAACGCGCCCATGAAGAAACGGCACCGTATTTGCAGAAACGTCTGCGCGAACTGAACGATCACCCGTTGGTGGGTGAAGTGCGCGGAGTCGGTCTGCTGGGGGCCATCGAGCTGGTGCAGGACAAGGCCACTCGCAAGCGTTACGAAGGCAAGGGTGTGGGCATGATCTGCCGCCAGTTCTGCTTCGACAACGGGCTGATCATGCGTGCCGTGGGCGACACCATGATCATCGCGCCGCCGCTGGTGATCAGCAAGGCGGAGATCGACGAGCTGGTGACAAAGGCACGCAAGTGCCTGGACCTGACCCTGAGTGCGTTGCAGGGCTAAGTGCTAGGCTCTGAGCGATGGAGCTGTTGCGCTGTCGCTCGGAGCTGTCAGAAAGGCTGGTCTTTTCTTGAAAGACCGCCTCGGATCTTGCCAGACTAGCCGCGGTTCCAGTTGTCCGGGTTCGGCCGCTGAACAAAGTGGTTCAAAAAAGAAAAATTTGGAGCATTAACGCATGAAGGCATTAGGCAAAAAGCTCGCTGGCAAGACTCTGCTCGCCATGTCCCTGATGGGCGTGATGGCAGGTGCGGTTCAGGCGGACGACAAGGTGTTGCACGTTTACAACTGGTCCGACTACATCGCGCCGGACACGGTTGCCAATTTCGAAAAAGAGACGGGCATCAAGGTCGTCTATGACGTTTTCGACAGCAACGAAACCCTGGAAGCCAAGCTGCTGGCCGGCAAATCCGGTTACGACATCGTGGTGCCTTCCAACAACTTCCTGGCCAAGCAGATCAAGGCCGGTGTTTATCAGGAACTGGACAAGTCCAAGCTGACGAACTGGAAGAACCTCGACGAAGACCTGCTCAAGGCCGTTGGCGACGCCAGCGACCCGGGCAACAAACACGCGTTCCCGTACATGTGGGGTTCGATCGGCATCGGCTACAACCCGGCCAAGGTCAAGGCTGCGCTGGGCATCGACAAGATCGATTCCTGGGACATCGTGTTCAAGCCTGAAAACATCGAGAAGCTGAAAAGCTGCGGCGTGAGCTTCCTCGACGCGCCGACCGAAATGATTCCGGCGGCTCTGCACTATCTGGGCAAGCCGACCAACAGCAAGGACAAGGCTGACCTGAAAGCCGCCGAAGACCTGTTCCTCAAGATCCGTCCTTCGGTGGCTTACTTCCATTCCTCGAAGTACATCTCGGACCTGGCCAACGGCAACATCTGTGTAGCGGTCGGCTACTCGGGTGACCTGGAACAATCCAAGACCCGCGCCAAGGAAGCCGGTGACAAGGTCAAACTGGCCTACACCATTCCAAAAGAAGGTGCCGGTACTTTCTACGACATGGTCGCCATTCCAAAGGATGCCGAAAACGTCGAAGCCGCCTACAAGTTCATGAACTACCTGCTCGAGCCGAAAGTGATGGCCGAAATCACCAACGCCGTGCGTTTCCCGAACGGCAACAAGGCGGCCACCGCCCTGGTGGACAAGGAAATCACCAGCGATCCGAGCATTTACCCTTCGGCTGAAGTGAAGAAGCAGCTCTATGCGATCAGCGATCTGGACGCAGCGACCCTGCGCCTGATCACTCGCAGCTGGACCAAGATCAAATCGGGTAAATAAGCCGGTTTGAAGTAGCTATCGCTGGCCGCCGCCTTCACCCGGGCGGTCAGCGGTGCAATTAAATGACAGAAAGTTTTGCTGGAACGGTTTTTCGAAGGTAAGTTGCGCGCCGGTTTTGTTGCCGGGCAACCGTGACTGTCATGCAGCACGGGGCAACTTGGGCCCAACTAAATCAGAGGACCTCCACTTGCCTATTTTTTCTTCTTTGCGCAATGCCCTGCTGGCCGCTGCCGGCCTGACGTTCGCTGTCGGTGCCCACGCCGCCGGTACTGTGCATATTTATAACTGGTCGGATTACATCGGCGAGACCACCCTGGCCGATTTCCAGAAAGAAACCGGGATCAAACCGGTCTACGACGTGTTCGACTCCAACGAAACCCTGGAAGGCAAACTGCTCGCCGGGCGTACCGGTTACGACGTGGTCGTGCCGTCGAACCACTTCCTCGGCAAGCAGATCAAGGCGGGCGCTTTCCAGAAGCTCGACAAGGCGCAGCTGCCGAACTATTCCAACCTTGATCCGGTGCTGCTCAAGCGTCTGGAGCAGAACGATCCGGGCAACCTGTACGCCGTGCCGTACCTGTGGGGCACCAATGGCATCGGCTACAACGTCGATAAAGTGAAGGCCGTGCTGGGCGTCGACAAGATCGACTCCTGGAGCGTGCTGTTCGAGCCGGAGAACATCAAGAAGCTGCACAGCTGCGGCGTGGCGTTCCTCGATTCGGCCGATGAAATGATGCCGACCGTGCTCAACTACATGGGCCTGAACGCCAACAGCACCAATCCCAAGGATTACGAGAAGGCCACGGCCAAGTTGCTGGCGGTGCGTCCTTACGTGACCTACTTCCATTCCTCGAAATACATCGGTGACCTGGCCAACGGCGACATCTGCGTGGCCATCGGTTTCTCCGGCGACATCTTCCAGGCGAAGAATCGTGCCGAAGAAGCCAAGAAAGGCGTGAACATCGCCTACTCGATCCCGAAAGAGGGCGGCGCGCTGTGGTTCGACATGCTGGCGATTCCGAAGGATTCGGCCAACGTCAAAGAGGCCCACGCCTTCATCAACTATTTGCTGAAACCTGAGGTGATCGCCCAGGTCAGTGATTACGTCGGTTACGCCAACCCCAACCCGGGTTCGGACAAGCTGATGGAGCAGTCCATCCGCACCGATGAGTCGGTTTATCCACCGCAGGCGGTGCTCGACAAGACCTACGTGTCGATCGAGCTGCCACCGAACATTCAGCGTTTGATGACCCGCAGCTGGACCAAGGTCAAGTCGGGTAAATAGCGTCAACGTACCAACTATCCTGGGTTCGTCTTGCGTGGGCGGACTGCACTCTTTTTTTCTGGGAGTTTCGTAAATGGCAGTTGCCTCCGGCGCCTATAAGAAAGCCCTCGAGGGCGACCAGACACCGAAACAGGTGCTGGTCAAAATCGACCGGGTCACGAAGAAGTTCGACGAGACGGTTGCCGTGGACGATGTGTCCCTGGAAATCAAGAAGGGCGAAATCTTTGCCCTGCTCGGCGGTTCGGGATCGGGCAAATCCACTCTGCTGCGGATGCTGGCAGGGTTCGAACGGCCCACGGAGGGGCGCATTTTCCTCGACGGCGTCGACATCACCGACATGCCGCCGTACGAGCGACCGATCAACATGATGTTCCAGTCCTACGCCCTGTTCCCGCACATGACCGTGGCGCAGAACATCGCCTTCGGCCTGCAACAGGACAAGATTCCCAAGGCCGAGATCGACGCCCGCGTGGCCGAGATGCTCAAGCTGGTGCAGATGAGCCAGTACGCCAAGCGCAAGCCGCACCAGTTGTCCGGCGGCCAGCGGCAGCGTGTGGCGCTGGCCCGTTCGCTGGCCAAGCGGCCGAAGCTGCTGCTGCTCGACGAGCCGATGGGCGCACTGGATAAAAAACTGCGTTCGCAGATGCAGCTGGAGCTGGTGGAGATCATCGAGCGCGTCGGCGTGACCTGCGTGATGGTGACCCACGACCAGGAAGAGGCCATGACCATGGCCGAGCGCATTGCGATCATGCACCTGGGCTGGATCGCCCAGATCGGCAGCCCGATCGATATCTACGAAACCCCGACCAGCCGTCTGGTCTGCGAATTCATCGGTAACGTGAACATCTTCGAAGGCGAAGTCATCGACGACGCCGAAGGCCACGCGACCATCACCTGCAAGGACCTCGACCGGCAGATCTACGTCGGCCACGGCATCAGCACCTCGGTGCAGGACAAGTCCGTGACCTACGCGATCCGTCCGGAAAAACTGCTGGTCACCGCCGATCAGCCGACCTGCGAGTACAACTGGTCGAGCGGCAAGGTGCATGACATCGCCTACCTCGGCGGTCACTCGGTGTTCTACGTCGAATTGCCGAGCGGCAAGCTGGTGCAGTCGTTCGTGGCCAACGCCGAGCGCCGTGGTGCACGTCCGACCTGGGGCGATCAGGTCTACGTGTGGTGGGAAGACGACAGCGGCGTGGTACTTCGCTCATGAACATGCGCAAATTCAAACGCCGGCTCAATCGAATAATTCCCGGTGGCCGCCAGCTGGTCATCGGGGTTCCGTTCATCTGGCTGTTCCTGTTCTTCATGCTGCCGTTCTTCATCGTCCTGAAGATCAGCTTCGCCGAAGCGGACGTGGCCATCCCGCCGTACACCGAGATCTACACCTACGCCGAGCAGAAGCTGCAACTGCTGCTGAACCTGGGCAACTACGCGATGCTCGGCGACGACGAGCTGTACATCGCCGCCTACCTCGGCTCGCTGAAGATGGCGTTTTTCAGCACGTTGTTGTGCCTGTTGATCGGCTACCCCATGGCCTACGCCATCGCCAGCGCCCGAAAAGAGCTGCAAACGGTGCTGGTGCTGCTGATCATGATGCCCACCTGGACCGCGATCCTGATCCGCGTCTATGCGTGGATGGGCATTCTCAGCAACAACGGCCTGCTCAACGGCTTCCTGATGAGCATGGGTTTGATCGACGAGCCGCTGCAGATCCTCAACACCAACCTGGCGGTGTACATCGGCGTCGTCTACTCGTATCTGCCGTTCATGATCCTGCCGCTGTACGCCAACCTGGTGAAGCACGACACCAGCCTGCTAGAGGCCGCTTCCGACCTGGGTTCTAGTACCTTCAACAGCTTCTGGAAAATCACCGTACCGCTGTCCAAGAACGGCATCATCGCCGGCTGCATGCTGGTGTTCATCCCGGTGGTGGGCGAGTTCGTGATCCCGGAACTGCTGGGCGGTCCGGAAACCCTGATGATCGGTAAAGTGCTCTGGCAAGAGTTCTTCAACAACCGTGACTGGCCGGTGGCGTCCGCCCTGGCGGTGGTGATGCTGGCGATCCTGATCGTGCCGATCATCCTGTTCAACCGCAGTCAGGCCAAGGAAATGGAGGGTAAAGAATGAAGCGCTTCCGTTTCTCCAGCCTGATGCTGGTGCTCGGCCTGTTGTTCATCTACCTGCCGATGCTGATCCTGGTGATCTACTCGTTCAACGCCTCGAAACTGGTAACGGTGTGGGGCGGCTGGTCGGTGAAGTGGTACGTCGGCCTGCTCGACAACTCGCAGCTGATGGGCTCGGTGGTGCGCTCGCTGGAAATCGCCTGCTACACCGCGATTGCCGCCGTGGCGCTGGGGACGCTGGCAGCCTTCGTGCTGACCCGTATCACCCGCTTCAAGGGCCGCACGCTGTTCGGCGGCCTGGTCACCGCGCCATTGGTTATGCCTGAAGTGATTACCGGTCTGTCGCTGTTGCTGCTGTTCGTGGCGATGGCGCAGATGATCGGCTGGCCGCAGGAGCGCGGCATCGTCACCATCTGGATTGCGCACACCACGTTCTGTGCGGCGTATGTGGCGGTGGTGGTGTCGGCGCGTCTGCGTGAGCTGGACCTGTCGATCGAAGAAGCGGCGATGGACCTCGGTGCGCGTCCGTGGAAGGTGTTCTTTCTGATCACCATCCCGATGATCGCGCCGTCGCTGGCAGCGGGCGGCATGATGTCGTTCGCCCTGTCGCTGGATGACCTGGTATTGGCGAGCTTCGTCTCCGGTCCGGGTTCGACGACCCTGCCGATGGAAGTGTTCTCGGCGGTGCGTCTGGGCGTGAAGCCTGAGATCAACGCCGTGGCCAGCCTGATTCTCCTGGCGGTGTCGCTGGTGACCTTCCTGGTCTGGTTCTTCAGCCGCCGTGCCGAAGAAGCCCGCAAGAAAGCGATTCAGCAGGCCATCGAAGAAGGCGCTGCGGATTCGTGGAAGCAACCGGACGTGCGCCGGGCGCCGACGCCGGAAGCGGCTTAAGTCTGCGGACACAAAAAACCTCGCGACCGGAAACGGTCGCGAGGTTTTTTTATGCCGGTCAGGAAACCCAGGGCGACTGGCGAATCACCTCGACGAAGTTCATCGGCTTGAACCCCGGCACCTGATCCTTCAGCACATCGGTCTTCACATTGCCGAACGTGGTCTGCGGACGATGACGCAAGCCATCGGCGAACGCGCAGATGATGCACTCCTTGAAGCCTTCGCCCCGTGGATGCGCATGCACCACTGCTTCGCGCTGCACCGTGGTGAACGCCGCGTAGTCCATGCCCAGCACGTCCATCTCGACGCCCGCCGTCACCAGCGCCACGGTCGGACGCAGATGCTTCGGCACTCCCGGCGTGGTGTGCAGGGCGATCGACAGCCACACCTGCTCGATGTCGTCATCGCTCAACCCGTACGGTTTGAGAAACGCTGCGGCTGCGTTGGCACCATCGACTTCGAAGCGCTCGTCGTCGCTGCGGTGCCCTTCGACCAGGCCCAGGTCGTGGAACATCGCGCCGACGTACAGCAACTCCGGATCGTAGGCCAGTTGCTTGCGTTCGCCGCTCAAGGCACCGAACAGAAACACCCGGCGCGAGTGGTGGTAAAGCAGATCGGATTCGATGTCGCGAATGTATTCGGTGGTGGCCCGGGCGAGGGTGCTGTCGGGGATCCGGATACCGGCAATGGTCGTGGTCATGTTGAGCTTCCTCGTCGAAAACGCCGTCACGGCGCTGATGGAGAAAGTCTGTTCCCGGGGGGCAGACCGGACAATCGATCCATGGCTGCGATCCTTGCCATTGCACCTGCAAATCGTGCCAGCTCGCTTCTGCGGCGAGGATTGGCTAGGGTTGGCGCTGATCCGCCATTCCCCGGGAGTCGAGATTGCCATGAACAGAACCGTCGCCATCGTGGTGTTTCCCGGCGTGCAGGCGCTGGACGTCAGCGGGCCGATGGATGTGTTCGCCGAGGCCAACCGCTTCCTGGCGCCGGAGGATCACTACCGGCTCGACGTGATCGGCGTCGAGCGCGGGCCGATGGCGTGTTCCAACGGGCTGACCCTGAGTGCGAATCGGCACTTCAGCGACGTGCAGGACGCTTACGACCTACTGCTGGTGGCAGGCGGGCCGCAGTTGCCGTTCCTGGATTTCGGCGAGACGTTCGATGCCTGGCTGCGCGAGGCCTGTGGGCGGGCGCGGCGTTTTGGCTCGATCTGCAACGGCGCGTTCATGCTCGCCCGTGCAGGATTGCTGGACGGGCGCACGGTCACCACTCACTGGAATGACGCCGAGGCACTGGCGCAGTTGTGCCCGTCGAGCCGGGTCGAGGCTGATCGGTTGTACGTCGAGGACGGTCAGCTCTACACCTCGGCGGGGGTGACGGCGGGGATCGATCTGTCGCTGTACCTGCTGGCGCGTGATCACGGGGCCGAGGTGGCGCTGAGCGTGGCCAAGCGGCTGGTGGTGTTCACCCAGCGCTCCGGCGGGCAGTCGCAATTCAGTCCGTTCCTCACGCCCCATGCCGAGCCGACGTCGGCGGTGGCGATGGTGCAGCTGTATGTGCTGGCCAATCTCACCGGCGACCTGACCATCGCCGACCTGGCGAATGCCGCGAACATGAGTGCGCGGAATTTCTCTCGGGTGTTTGCCAGGGAGGCGAAAGTCACCCCGGCGGAGTTCGTCGAACGGGCGCGGGTGGATGCGGCGCGGGTGATGCTCGAAAGCACCACGGCGCCGCTGAAGACGGTGGCGTATCAGTGCGGGTTTCGCGATGCGCAACATATGCGCAGCGTGTTCAACCGGCGGCTGGGGGTGACGCCGCAGCAGTTTCGGCTGAATTTTGCGGCGATGGTTTGAGCGACACCTATTGCGCCGCTCGCGCCGGCAACAGCTTCAAGGTACTGCGCGTATTCGCCGTCACCTCTTCATCACTGAAGTGCGCCTGCACATACATCCCGTCCACATACGCCTCTGCCTGATCGTCATAGTGGCTGTCGAACGGCACGCCACTCTGGCCGACCGGGTTGATCGTCAGGCTGTGAGCGGGATCTGCGAAGTCCACCAGCCGCCGAGTCGACGGGCCGTAGGTCACCGGCCACGGCGCCGGGCCGATCTTCGCCGAGAGGTTGTTCGGCACTTCATGGGAGCCCGGTGCGGCGAACGGGCCGACGTTGAAAATGCGGTCCAGCGGCTTCTGCTGGCCCAGCGGATGACCATGGGTCAGGGTGTGGGCCTTGCCCCATTGCCAGCCGGAAGCGTTGTCGCCGAGGGTCGACTTCAGGTGCGCCATGCTCGCCTGCCACGCGGCGCGTACGGTGTCGACGCGGGTCTCCTTGTTCGGTGTGCTGCGGTTGTCCCACCACGGTGAATCGGCATTCGCCGCGAGCCGGGGCAGGGCTGCATCGATCACTCGGGTCGACAGCAGGGTTTCGAAGAAATCATTGCCCAACTCATCGCGCATTGCCGCGTCGGCGAGGTTGAACAGGAACTGGTTGAACACCGTCGCACTGACCGAATCCAGCGGATAGTCGCCTTGCCACTGGGCCAGTTGTTCGATCAGCTTCTGCTCGGCGGGATTGCCCGCTATCTCGCGCAGCACCGGCAGCAACGGCGCCAGCAGACGCGGGCCGTAACCGGTGGTGGTGCCCAGTTGCAGCTTCTGGTTGGCCTCGTTGTCCCACTTCACGTTCTTGTCGGCGAGCTGGCGGTTGAGCTGCTGGCCACGGTCGGCGAGGTTGTAGTAACCGGGGATCTCCATGCCGGTCGGCGACAGGGGCTGGAAGTTGGCCGAGACGATATAGCCCCGCGCCGGGTTCTCTTCCTGCGGGTTGGCGCTGAACGGGAAGTAGCCGTCCTTGTCCGCCTGATTGCTGCTGCCGTCGAGAATGAAGCCTGGTTTCACCCCGGCCGGACGCTTGGGCAGCAGCGCCGAGGCCCACCACGCGATATCGCCCTTGGCGTTGGCGTAGACGATGTTCAGTCCCGGTGCCTGCACCTTGGCCGCTGCGGCGCGGGCCTTGGCCAGAGTGTCGGCGCGGTTGAGCTGGTAGAAACCTTCAAGGATCGGATTCGGTGTTTCGAGAAACGCCCACCACATCGCAATCGGGGTTTTTCCGGCGGCGCTGCCGAGGGCGTCGTTGACGATCGGCCCGTGGGGCGACTGGCGCAGGGTGATGGTCGCCGGGGCCTGGCCTTTCACCGCGATCTGCTGCTCGGTCTTGACCATGTCGGTCCACTGGCCGCGATACCAGACCTGATCCGGGTTGTCCGGATTGACCTTCTCGGCGATCAGATCGAGGTCATCGTTCTGGAACATGGTCAGGCTCCAGCCGAAATCCAGGTTATGGCCGAGAAACGCGAACGGCACCAGCGCCTGATGATGGCCGTACAGTTCAAACCCCGGCGCCGATAACTGCGCTTCGTACCATACCGACGGCACCGAGAAGCGGATGTGCGGATCGCCCGCCAGTAAAGGCTTGGCGCTCTTGCTGTGACTGCCGGCGATCACCCAGGCGTTGCTGCCTTCGAATTGCGGCAGGCCGTTGTCGATCAGCGCCTGTTGGCTGACGCGGGCGAGGGTGTTCAGGTCTTTCCAGTCTTCGGCGGCGAGGGCCGGTGCGCTGCTGGCGTGGCCCTTGGCGAGCACGCCCTTGGGCTGCCAGTCGAGGTCGAAGACGTTGAGGTAATCGGCGCCCAGTTGATCGCGCACGTAGGTCAGCAGCGGTTCGGTGCGAAACGCGGCGGCAAAGCTGTAGGCCATGTAGCCGGCGACGCTGATGCTGTCCTCGGCGGTGAACGGCCGCTTGGGGATGCCCAGCACGTCGAACTCGATCGGCGTGGCATGCGAGTCCTGATATTGATTGATGCCGTCCAGATAGGCTTGCAGGGCCTTCCACGCCGGGGACTGCTTGTCGAGGCCGGCCACGTAACTGGCGGCGCGCTCGCGGATGCGCAGGCTGCGGAACAGCTTGTCGGTGTCGAGCAGTTTCGGCCCGAGCACTTCGGCCAGTTCGCCCCGGGCGAGACGGCGCATGGCTTCCATCTGAAACAGGCGATCCTGGGCGTGCACATAACCGAGGGCGCGATAGAGGTCGGTTTCGTTTTCAGCGCGGATGTGCGGCACACCGCGCTCGTCGTAACGCACAGTCACCGAACCTTGCAGGTTGCGCAATTCCACCTGGCCCTGACGCGTCGGTTGCTTGCTGTAGAGGTAGCCGCCGACCCCGATGGCGGGAATGACGATCAGCAACGCAAGTACGGTCAGGCCTTTTTTCATGAAAAATCTGCTCCCTGTCGTTCTATTTATATGAAGGCATTGATGGTGCTGATCTAGTTGAAGATCGCAACCGGGATTTCATAACACAGTATTTCTTGAATAGGAAGTTTCCTTCAGGTTTTCGGGAAGTGCACTACAAGTTTGTTGTTGCGGCGTTTAACAGGGCGGGCCTATAAAAGACCTCGAGAAAAAGCAGAGGGCAAAAACGAAGTTCGCGAATTCAATACATGGAATAACTGACATGGAGAAGTCGTATGAGTGATATTGAAAATTATCTTGGACCTCACAGGCAGACCGGGCCGGGCAGATATGAACTGGCTCCCATACCGGTTCGGGACAGGGCTCCGTCTCGATTGGGGCAGGGTGGGTTTTTCTCGGGAAGTTGGGGGTTGAATGAAGCACCGCATAGAGGGACGGGTCAAGGGTCTGGGAAACTTGATCCGTTAACTCCCTTTATCTGGAATGATTTGATGCAGGAGCAGCAGAATGCTCAGGCATATATTGATTTTGAGTATGCTGGAGTATTCAGCAATATTCTGGCGGCTTCAAATAATGAAGTGGAACAGGCCAGGCAAACAGCCAGTGCAGGACTTTCTCCGGCGCAAAAGGTCAAGGCCGATCAGGAAGTAACCATTCAGGTTATTCATTCAAAGTTGTCGGAGTATCGGGCTCATACCGAGACCGCTTACTCGTTGTATGGACATAATCCATTTTTCCTGATGAAGGATTTATCCTTCAAAAAGATACGCGACAGTCTGGCATCGCCCAATCCGGATGTGTCCGTCGCCTACGCCGCGATTGACAGGGCATACCGTTCGGCAATGGAGCTCCGGCGCCTTTCATGGGTGATGGCCATTATCGCCAATCAACTTCCGGAACTGGCCGCAAGAAGAAGCCAGGTTGAGGCGGCGACGCCAACCAAGAGGGACGCCCAGCAGATTCTTTCTGCCGAAAGGCT
The DNA here is from genome assembly GCF_052046055.1 of Pseudomonas sp. 22082. Taxonomy (NCBI): domain Bacteria; kingdom Pseudomonadati; phylum Pseudomonadota; class Gammaproteobacteria; order Pseudomonadales; family Pseudomonadaceae; genus Pseudomonas; species Pseudomonas sp. 22082. The sequence continues at coordinate 32,267 of NZ_JBQEQB010000037.1, read as the reverse complement.
ATCCGTGGTGAATCTGGAAACGAATATCCGCCTGCATTTTCTGCCGGTTTTTCTGGTTGAAAGAATCGCCGCTGCAGCGGGCTCAACCGGAGGCAGTCTCTCTCAAACACTCACAAATTATAAAATCGCAGCGGACAACATCCGTGCTGTCGAGCAGGCAGCCGTCCGGCCTTATGCAATCGCCAATCCGGCGATCAACGCCCCGTTGAGCAAACCTGAGCTCGAAGCGCTGAAGAACCTGGTGGACTTGCAGGCCACGACCGAACTGGGCAAGCGCTGGCAGGACTATCACGCGTCACTCCTGCACTCGGAAAGTGCCCGGCATATGGCAGCGGCGGCGGACGCATTTGCCGGTCTGATCGCCCGCGCCCAAGAGGCGGAGCGTCTGCAGGAGCAGATACGCATTGTCCGTGAGCAGGAAGCCCGGCATTTGCTGGAACAGGCACGTATTGCCGCCGAAGCAGAGGCAAGGCGCCTTGCCGAGGAACAAGCGCGCATAGCGGCAGAGGCCATTCGCAACGCCCATACCTTCCGCGCGCCAGGTGCCGCTTCGGCGACAGGGCCGTTGTTCATGACGTCAGCTGGAGTCGTGGCAGTTGCCGAGGCCGCTGCGGCCAGTCTGCAAGCTACCGTTCGCGGCGCCATCGCGGGCTTGGGCAGTCTTGCTGCGAGTGTCGGGGCTGGCGCGGTCGTCGGTGTTTCAGCGTTGGTCTACTCGTCGAAACTGGGCAACGGCGAATTGCCGGACCGTTACGCCTTCAGCACGCCGCTGTCGGACCTTGCGCCAGATTTCGCACCCGATCTGCACGCCATCGCGGCGGCTGGCGGTACGGTTGACGTGCCTTTCCGCGTCAGTTCAAAGACCGACGCGAACGGGCAGTCAGAGGTTTTTGTCGTCAAGACTGATGGGCGGAATATTCCGTCGGCGGTCAGGGTGGTGGCAGCCTCCTACGACGCCGAACGCAACGTCTACAGCGCGACCACCTCCGATGTTCCACCACGCACCCTGACGTGGACCCCGATCGTCAATCCGGGAAACAACTCCACTACCTCACCGGCCGGGCAGCCGGATGTGCCTGCCTATACTGGGGCGACGGTGGTCCCGGTAGAGGGACGCCTCGATTCGTTCCCGGGCGTTTTCGAAGCCGGATTCGATGACTATGTGCTGGTGTTCCCGCAGGACTCCGGGCTGCCACCGAACTACACGATGTTTCGGGATCGGCGGGAGGATCCGGGCGTCGCGTCAGGTGTGGGCCAGGCGGTATCGGGCAACTGGCTCGGGAGCGCATCGCAGGGCGAAGGCGCGCCGGTGCCGGCGCAGATTGCCGATCAGTTGCGAGGGCGGGAGTTCAGGAATTTTCGGGCGTTTCGGGAGGCGTTTTGGAAGGCGGTGGCTGGGGATCCGGAGTTGGCGGCTCAGTTTCAAAAACAGAGCCGTTCTACGATGGAGAAAGGAAAATCACCCTACGTTTCAAAAGTGGAGCGGGCAGGAGAAACAGTGAAATTTGAGTTGCATCACAAGATAAGAATCTCAAAAGGCGGTAGTGTTTATGGTCTTGAAAACATTCGGATAGTTACTCCTCGGCGTCATAAGGAAATTCATAAGACGGAGAGTCGGTATGAGTGATAAGTTGATTTCTGAGTATACGGAAAAAGAGTTTTTGGATTTCGTGGTTGAGATTTGTGATAGTGGGGCTAGAACGGAAGAGGAAGATGTTAAGTTGATTTTTGAGTTCGAGCGATTGACTGAACATCCAGATGGTTCGGATTTGATCTACTATCCACGGAACGATAGAGAGGATAGCCCGGAAGGTATTGTGAAAGAAGTCAAAGAGTGGCGGGTTGCCAATGGAAAGCCAGGGTTTAAAAATTGATTTATTAAATTAGTACGGTGCTCCTGGCATCATTTTGTCAGGAGTGCCATTTCTGAGGGCGAGGAAGTGTTAGATATTTCAGACTATACGGAAGCGGAGTTTTGAATTTTGTAATTTCAATTTGTGATGCTAGTGCTCGAACAGAGGAGGAAGATGTAAAGCTGGTATTGGAATTCAGGCGGTTAACAGAGCATCCGGACGGCTCGGATCTGATCTACTACCCCAGAGATGATAGGGATGACAGTCCTGAAGGGATTGTAAAGGAGGTTAAAGAATGGCGCGCTGCTAATAACAAGCCCGGATTCAGGACGGTTTAGTTTTCAACTCTCAATATGTCTCCGGCGTCTTTGGTTGATGCAGTTTCTATTGTCTGCCCGAAGCCGTTCACTCCCCACTAACCCACGGGCAGTAGCAACCAACCGCCAACGTATGAGTCGCATTGACCGGGCGATCATCACTCAACGCTTGCAGGATCGGTTCGATAAAACTGTTGCTGGAGTTGCACGTCAGGCCTTCGCTGTACGGGCCGAAGTACGCCAGTCTGCCGCTGCGGTCCCAGATCGCCACGGCCGGGCTGGCGGGAATCTGTTCGGAGCCGGGCAGCACCGCGATGGTTTTAAGATTGCTCAGGGTGGCGGGCAACTGGCCGTGGCTGCCGGCCTTCTGCACCGCAAAGAATTCCACGCCCCTGGGGCCGAACTGTTCGACCATCTCGGTCAGGTGCTGTTGGTTGCCGACGTTGCATGGGCAGGCGGGATCCCAGAAGTGCACCAGACGGATATTGCCGGGGCCGGCGAGGTCGTCGGGCAAGCGCAGCGGGTCACCGGAAAATACCGCAGTGTGTTCGCTGAACGCCCGCAGGTAGCGGCCCTGAAACCAGTCGTATGCGGCCCACAGCACGCCGGCACACACGATGGCGAGCAGGCTGGCAAACAGTGCGGTGCGGTAGGGCGAACGCATGGTTTTGATTCCTCGAAGGCCGGCTAGCTTGCCATGCTTGCCGCGACAGATGAATATCGCAGGCCGATAAAGTCCGTTTACCGTTCTGGAATTGCCCATGTCTGTTGCTTTCGATCCCGATCATCTGCGTGCGAGCCTCAAGCCTCTGGCCGAGTGGCAGCCGTTGTCCGAGGAGGCGAAGGCGTATCAGCGGTTCTACAAGACAGACTTCCCCGAGCGTGATGTCTGGCGTGGCATGGGCCGGTTCGACATCGATGGCTATCAACTGGTCAGCCATTGCTGGTGGCCGGCGGAAACGGCCAGGGCCACGCTGTTTCTGGTGCACGGTTTTTATGATCACACTGGTCTTTACCGGCATGTGATCGAGTGGGCACTGGATCAGGGCTTCGCCGTGATTGCCTGTGATCTGCCGGGGCATGGTCTGTCCAGCGGCGAGCGGGCTAGCATCCGTGACTTCTCGGAATATCAGGATGCGCTGCAAGGCCTGTTCGCCGAGGCGCGCTCGATGGCTCTGCCGCAGCCTTGGCACCTGTGCGGGCAAAGCACCGGCGGGGCGATCATTGTCGATCACGTGCTCAATCATGGTGAAAACAGCCCGGCGCAGGGGCAGTTGATTCTGCTGGCGCCGCTGGTGCGTCCGCGTGCCTGGGGCTGGTCGCAGTTCAGTTATTACCTGCTCAGGCCTTTTGTCAGGGGTATCGCCCGGCGTTTCAGCGAGAACTCCAATGACCCGGATTTCCTGCCGTTTCTGCAGGCCGATCCGTTGCAGCCAAAACGCTTGCCGACCGCATGGGTCGGGGCGTTGTCACGCTGGATCAACCGGGTTGAATACGCGAAGAAAAGTCCGCGCCGGCCGCTGATTGTTCAAGGCCAGGCGGACATGACCGTGGACTGGCAGCACAACCTGCAGGTGTTGAAGTGGAAGTTCGACCGGCCACAGATTCTGTTGCTGGCCGAGGCGCGGCATCACCTGGCCAATGAGACGGCGGAAATGCGCGAGGAGTATTTCGAGTTCTTGCGCAAGCGGATCAATGGGCGGAATCACTCGTGATCCTGAGTGCCCTTTCGCGAGCAAGCCCGCTCCCACATTTAACCGTGCTTATCCAGCATCAACTCGGTCGAATGTGGGAGCGGGCTTGCTCGCGAAGGCGGTCTGTCAGGTCGTAAAGATCACTGGGTGAGATTCGAGGTGCTCTGGCCGACGGCCAGCCCGGCGCGGATCGCGGCCAGCGCGGCCTGATAGTAAGCCTTGCCTTCGGTGGATTCGGCAAAGGTCGCGAACTCTTCCAGCTCTTCATCCGACAGGTCGCGATAGACGTAGAGCAGCGTGTTGTTCAGGTCGGCGCCGATTTGATCCATCAGGCGCTGGCGTTGACCGTTCAACATGCCCTGGGCCTGACCGCCGCCGAGCAGGCCGGGGATCATCGAGCTCAGGCTGTCCGCCGCCACGCCGGCAATCGCCAGGCTGACTTCGGCACCGGCTTCACGGGCGGGCAGGGCCTGGGCGAGGTGGCCGATGATCAGCAAGCGGCTGTCGCTGGCCGGCATCTTCGGCAGGCCCTTGGCGTTCTTTGCCAATTGATCGCGACGGGTCGCCAGCAGTTCGGCGGCGACGATCTTCTTGCCCAGCGGTGACTGAAAGAACGAGAGGGCCGGTTTCGGATCGGCGAGGTTCTTGCGCAGTTGCGCTTCGGCGCGTTGATCCACGGCCTGGGGGGCGAAGCGCTGGTTGCTGTTGTTCACCAGCGCCTGAAACACCGCCGGCGGCAGGCTGTTCTGGTAACGCTGCTGCGCGGCACTCAGGGCGTCGTTGAAATGCGCGCGTTGTTCTGGCCAGCCGGCGACCTTGTACAACTGGTCGTGGCCGTCCGCCCAGGCGGGCAAAACGCAGAACATCAACAGTGAAAAAAGCAAACGGCGCATAAGGACTCCTGTCGGCAGCCGACTATTCTCCGTGCGGTGCCAGTACTTGTCGAGAATTCGTATCAAGCCGCCGCGTGGCTCTGTCGGATTTCTTGCCGCAGGCATACTATGCGCGCCATGCAAATATCCTCTGATCACCCGCTGCTGTTACGTATCGTCGACGACCTGGCCGAGCGCGGCTGGTCGCAGCAGAACATTTTCCTGCCTGCGGATTTGACCCGCGCACTGGCGGCCGAGTGCCGCAAACGTGACGCCGAAGGTGAACTGGCGCCGGCGGGGGTCGGACGTGGCCCGTTTTCGGAGATCCGCGAGGGGATTCGTGGCGACCATATCCAATGGATCGACCCCGGTCAGGCCGAGGCCAGTGACCGTTACCTGAACCTGATGGACAGCTTGCGTGAAGCGCTCAACCGGGGCCTGTTCCTCGGGCTTGAAGACTTCGAGTGCCACTTCGCCCTGTACCCGCCGGGTGCTTTCTATCGCAAGCATGTCGACCGTTTCCGCGACGATGACCGGCGCATGGTCTCGGCGGTGATCTACCTCAATGACGGCTGGCTGCCGGAGGATGGCGGGCAACTGCGCATGTACCTGGAGCATGATCGCGTTCATGACGTGCAGCCTACGGGCGGTTGTCTGGTGGTGTTTCTCTCCGGCGAAGTCCCTCACGAAGTATTGCCAGCCAGCCGCGAGCGGCTGTCGCTGACAGGCTGGTTCCGCCGCCGTGGCAACGAGCCGTTCTGAGATGCACAGGATTCTTGTGAGTCGCTGCCTGCTGGGCCATCGCGTGCGTTATGACGGCGGGGCCAGCGGGCCGTTCGATTTGCTGGAACAATGGATTGCCGAAGGGCGCGTAGTGCCGCTGTGTCCGGAAGTCGCCGGTGGTTTGCCGACGCCACGCGCGGCGGCGGAGATTCCGGGCGGGCAGGGCCGCGAAGTGCTGGACGGACTCGCTTCGGTGATCACTACCGAGGGCGAAGACGTCAGTGCGCAGTTTCTGGATGGCGCGCGGCAGGCGCTGGCGCTGGTGCAGAAGCACGGGATTCGGGTGGCGGTGCTCAAGGCCAACAGTCCTTCGTGCGGGAATCTGTTGACCTATGACGGGACGTTCAGTGGGGTGAAGGTGAGTGGCGAGGGGGTGACCGCTGCGTTGCTGAAGCGCCATGGGGTGCAGGTCTTCAGCGAACTCGAACTGCCGCAAGCCGCACAGGCCCTCAGCTTGCTCGACTAGTCACGCTCACTTCAGTTTTCCGTAGCCTGCACACTCAACCACTTCTGCCTCAACGCCTCCAACCGCCCATTCGCCCTGATCCGCTGCAAGGCATTCTCCAGGCTCGCGTGAAACGCCGGGTTGCCCTTCTGAAACGGAATCGCCAGATCTACTGGCGGCCCAACCTTCGGCTTTTCCTCAGTCAACGTCTGCACCAGCACCAACGGCCGGGGCTGCTCGTCCTTTTTCGCCAACAACTGCGCATTGACCTGCGTGTAAGGCTCGCTCACGTCGAAACGATCCTTGAGTTCCGGGGTCAGTGCTATGTGGTTGAGCGCGACGTCGTACTTGCCGCTTTCGACGCCCTGGAGCAGATCGGCTTCGTCGGTGACGATGAAGTCGGCGCGCACATCCAGCTCGTTGGCCAGCAGTTGCCCAAGCTCGACCTCGAACCCCGTGAGCGTGTCGCCGTCCTTGAAATTGAAGGGCGGTGTATTAGCCTCAAGGGCTATGCGCAACTCGCCACGGTCGTAGACGTCATCAATCAGTTCGGCGTGAGCCAGAGGGCTCAGAAGGGGAAGCAGGCAGATCAGGCCAGGCAGAAAACGCATGGTCACTCCTTTGAAATCGATATCGGCCTGTTTTCCAGGCTCGCTTTGCTATGGTTGTCGAGTGCCTTCGACAACGAATGGTCATGAAGTTGTCATGACCGTGCGGATTTTACGGAAAAACTGGAGAAGAAAATGAAAAGCTTTATGTCACGTGCAGCGTTGGCCGGTGTGCTGATGGGTGTTTCGGTACTGGCCAGTGCGGCCACACCGGCACCGAAAGGCGCCGAAGTGTTCATCGTTTCTCCCGAGGACGGAGCCACGGTTCCGCAGACCTTCACGGTCAAGTTCGGTGTAAAGGACATCGCGCTGGCACCGGCCGGTGACGTCACCAAGAACACCGGTCATCACCATCTGCTGATCGATGCCAAGGAAATCGTTCCGGCCGGCTCCGTCGTGCCGACCGACGCCAACCACATGCACTTCGGCAAGGCGCAGACCCAGGCCGACATCAAACTCGCGCCGGGCAAGCACACCCTGCAGCTGGAGCTGGGTGACAGCGGCCACATGGCGTTCGATCCGCCGATCGTGTCGAAAAAGATCACCGTCAACGTCGAATGACGTTGTCGCGAGCATGAAAAAGGGAGCCCGAAGGCTCCCTTTTTTGTCGCTCAACGCTTGATCAGAACAACACACGGCTACGGATGGTGCCGTTGATGTGCTGCAGCTTCTCTTGCGCCAGGTCCGAGTACTCGGCGTCGACGTCGATCACCACGTAGCCGACCTTCTCGTTGGTCTGCAGGAACTGACCGGAGATGTTGATGCCGTTTTCGGCGAAGACCTTGTTGATCTCGCTCATCACACCCGGGATGTTCTCGTGGATGTGCAGCAGGCGGTGCTTGCCAGGGTGAGCCGGCAGGGCCACTTCCGGGAAGTTCACGGACGATACCGAAGTACCGTTGTCGCTGTACTTGACCAGTTTTTCTGCCACTTCCAGACCGATGTTGGCCTGTGCTTCAGCGGTGGAACCGCCGATGTGCGGGGTCAGGATCACGTTGTCCAGGCCACGCAGCGGGCTTTCGAACTCTTCGTCGTTGGAACGCGGCTCGACCGGGAACACGTCGATGGCGGCGCCGATCAGGTGCTTGTCCTTGATCGCAGCGGCCAGGTGATCCAGCTCGACCACGGTGCCGCGTGCAGCGTTGATCAGGATGCCGCCCTTCTTGATGGCGCGGATTTCCTTCTCGCCGATCATCCACTGGGTCGCAGCGGTTTCCGGAACGTGCAGGGTGACGATGTCGGACATGCCCAGCAGCTCGTGCAGGTTGCCGACCTGGGTCGCGTTGCCCAGTGGCAGCTTGGTCACGGTGTCGTAGAAGAACACCTGCATGCCCAGACCTTCAGCCAGGACCGACAGCTGAGTACCGATCGAGCCGTAGCCGACGATGCCCAGTTTCTTGCCACGGATCTCGAAGGAGTTGGCTGCGGACTTGATCCAGCCGCCACGGTGGCAGGACGCGTTTTTCTCAGGGATGCCGCGCAGCAGCAGGATCGCTTCGGCCAGCACCAGCTCGGCAACGGAGCGGGTGTTGGAGTACGGCGCGTTGAACACGGCGATGCCGCGCTCGCGGGCCGCTTCCAGGTCAACCTGGTTGGTGCCGATGCAGAAACAGCCGACCGCGACCAGTTTCTTCGCGTGATCGAAGATCTCTTCGGTCAGTTGGGTGCGCGAACGAATGCCGATGAAGTGAGCGTCAGCGATCTTTTCCTTGAGCTGGGCTTCCGGCAGGGAGCCTGTCAGGTATTCGATGCTGGTGTAGCCCGCCGCCTTGAGGACGTCGACAGCCGATTGGTGGACGCCTTCGAGAAGAAGGAACTTGATCTTGCTCTTATCGAGAGAAGTCTTGCTCATCTGCGTAAACCTGTATCCCGGAGAAAAATGGCAGGAAATGGTCAACAGACATTGACCTGGACGACAAGAAAGCCGTCACCGCAGAACCGGCCTTGGGCACTGGCCTGCGGGGTCGGTATGCTAGCATAGCCACCCCGCTAAACACTCATTCCTGCGACGTGAAGCGTTCTCAGGATGACCATGAATTGTTCGAGAGTTCCGTCGATGACCAATCCTGCCCTGATTGATGAACTGAAGACCCTGGTCGAGCCTGGCAAAGTCCTGACCGATGCCGACTCCTTGAACGCTTACGGCAAGGACTGGACCAAACACTTCGCCCCGGCGCCCAGCGCCATCGTGTTTCCCAAGACCATCGAGCAGGTGCAGGCCGTCGTCCGCTGGGCCAACGAACACAAAGTGGCGCTGGTGCCGTCGGGCGGGCGCACGGGGCTCTCCGCCGCAGCCGTGGCGGCCAATGGCGAAGTGGTCGTGTCGTTCGACTACATGAATCAGATTCTCGACATCAACCTGACCGACCGCACCGCCGTCTGTCAGCCGGGCGTGGTCACCGAGCAATTGCAGAACGTCGCGGAAGAACATGATTTGTACTACCCGGTGGACTTCGCGTCGGCCGGTTCCAGCCAGATTGGCGGCAATATCGGCACCAATGCCGGCGGGATCAAGGTCATTCGCTACGGCATGACCCGCAACTGGGTGGCGGGCATGAAAGTCGTGACCGGCAAGGGCGATGTGCTGGAGCTGAACAAGGATCTGATCAAGAACGCCACCGGTTATGACCTGCGGCAGCTGTTCATCGGCGCCGAAGGTACTCTCGGTTTTGTGGTCGAGGCCACCATGCGCCTGGATCGTTCGCCGAAAAACCTGACCGCGATGGTCCTCGGCACCACCGATTTCGATTCGATTATGCCGGTGCTGCACGCCTTCCAGGGCCGGCTCGACCTGACCGCGTTCGAATTCTTCTCTGACAAGGCCCTGGCCAAGGTCATGGGCCGTGGCGATGTCCCGGCGCCGTTCGAAACCGCTTGCCCGTTCTATGCGTTGCTGGAATTCGAGGCGACCACCGAAGAAGTGGCCAACACCGCCCTGGAAACATTCGAGCATTGCGTGGAGCAGGGCTGGGTGCTGGACGGCGTGATGAGCCAAAGCGAAACCCAGTTGCAGAACCTGTGGAAGCTGCGCGAGTACATCTCCGAAACCATCTCCCACTGGACCCCGTACAAGAACGACATCTCGGTCACCGTCTCGAAAGTCCCGGCGTTCCTGCAGGAAATCGACGCGATCGTCGGCGAACACTATCCGGATTTCGAAATCGTCTGGTTCGGTCACATCGGCGACGGCAACCTGCACCTGAACATCCTCAAACCGGACAACCTGAGCAAGGACGAGTTTTTCGCCAAGTGCGCCACCGTCAACAAGTGGGTGTTCGAAACCGTCGAGAAGTACAACGGTTCGATTTCTGCCGAACACGGGGTGGGCATGACCAAGCGCGATTACTTGACCTACAGCCGCTCGCCGGTGGAAATCGAATACATGAAAGCGGTCAAGGCGGTGTTCGACCCTAACGGCATCATGAACCCGGGCAAGATTTTCGCGGTTTGATTGGCAATCCCTGATGAATCAATGAAGGCAGGAGTCGGTAATGAGCTATCAGCACCAGTATGTCGACGGTACGCGGATTCATTTTCCGCTGGGGAAAGTGGTGTGCATCGGCCGTAACTACGCCGAACACGCCAAGGAACTGGACAACCCGGTGCCTACCGAGCCGTTGCTGTTCATCAAGCCGGGCAGTTGCGTGGTGCCGCTGGAAGGCGGTTTCAGCATTCCGACCGAGCGTGGCTCGGTGCATTACGAGGCGGAAATCGCCGTGTTGATCGGCAAACCGCTGTCGACCAAACCGAGCCGTGAAGAAGTGCTGGACGCGATCTCCGGTTTCGCCCCGGCGCTGGACCTGACCCTGCGCGACAAGCAGGCCGAGCTCAAATCCAAGGGCCTGCCGTGGGAAATCGCCAAGTCGTTCGACGGCGCGGCGGTGATTGCACCGTTCGTGGTCGGCAGCACTTTCGCCGACCTGACCGACATCGGCATTCGCCTGACCATCAATGGCGAAGTGCGCCAGGACGGTAACAGCAGCGCCATGCTCAACCCGATCGTGCCGATGATCCAGCACATGGCCGGCTGCTTCTCGCTGCAGGCCGGTGACGTGATCCTGACCGGCACGCCAGTGGGCGTCGGCCCGCTGAACGTTGGCGATGAGATCGTGCTGGAACTGCCGGGCGCCAGTCGTTTTACCAGCAGCGTTCGCTGATCCGTACATCGCGTTGCCGAGCGGGAGATGGCAGGTTTGAGCTCAGCCCTCAGTCTGCAATCTCCCGTTTTCGTTTTGTGATGCGGCCTGCAAAGACGCAGGGCATTCCGGCCATTTGCCGTTTTTTTCACATTCTGTCCGGATAATTCCGGTCATTCTGGCGTCTGAGCCGGCCTCTTTGTGCTATTACCCGTAGCCTGAATTTTCGGAACGCGTCCTTTGATGTCATCTCAAACTCAGCTCAAACCCGCCCGCCGTTCACGCTTCGCCCTGCGCTGGTATTCCTGGCTATTGCTGGCAGCCGCCGCTGCGTACGGGCTGGCGTTTGCCATGCATTGGGATGACCGTGGCCTGTTGTGGGTGCTGGAACGCTTCGAAAGCACGTCCGAGAAACAGGAAAGCGTCTGGCTCCCGGACTACCGGGTGGTCATCGACGCCAAGCTGCTGCCGGGGATGGAAAAGGACGAAGCTTCGGACCTGTCCTATAACCCCCAGACCAAAACCCTGTTTTCGGTGATGGGCAAGAATCCGTTTCTGGTCGAGCTGACCCTGCAGGGCGACGTGTTGCGCAAGATGCCCCTGGTGGGCTGGAGCAATCCGGAAGGCCTGACGGTGATGGAAAACGGCTTGATGGCGATTGTCGATGAGCGCGAGCACCTGCTCTCCATCGTCAAGGTCGATGCCCAGACTCGCGAACTGAAGCGTGACGATTTCCCGAAATACGACCTGGGCCCGTCGAAGGACCAGAACAAGGCCTTCGAAGCCATCACCTGGGACGCCCGCAACCAGCAACTGCTGCTGGGCGAAGAGCGTCCGCCTGCGCTGTTCACCTGGAAAAGTGACGGCAGCCAGACGCTCAAGGGCGACAAGCAGAAACTCGACAGCGACGAACTCGATATTCGTAACCTGTCGGCCCTGGCGATCGATCCTCGCACCGGTCATACCCTCGTTCTGTCCGCTGATTCGCACCTGTTGCTGGAGTTGGACGAGAAGGGCGAACAAGTCAGCTTCATGACCCTGCTCGGCGGTTTCAACGGTTTGAAGAAAACCATTCCCCGCGCCGAGGGCGTGACCATGGACGAGGCGGGCTCGCTGTACATGGTCAGCGAGCCGAACCTGTTCTACCGCTTCGAAAAACAGAAGTAATTACTTCTACAGGGATTGCAGACCTGTGCAGTTGTGGCCAGAGGCAAGTGGCCATTAAGCTTCAGTTCAGACAGGCGTGATATTTCATCCGCCTGTTTTGACTCCGAGCCTGCCCGAATGCGTCGACTTGCCCGTCCCAAGCCTCTGTTCATCATCCTGTCGATGATTGCCCTGATCGCATTGATTGCGATCGGCCAATACATGCGCCTGTTCGAGCGTGCCTGGTTCAACCTGCATACGCTCTGGCAGCCGATGAGCAGCCAGTCCATCGGGCTGGATCAATATCGGGCAGAGATTGAAGCGAAAGTCATCGATGGGCTGAACGACGACGTGTCCGCGCTGACCTACGATCCGGTGCGCAAGAGCCTGTTCACCGTGACCAACAAGAATGCCGAACTGATCGAGCTGTCGCTGGACGGCACGATCCTGCGCCGTGTTGCCTTGATCGGCTTCGGCGATCCGGAGGCGGTGGAGTTCATCAGCGCCGACACCTATGTGATCACCGACGAGCGCCAGCAGCGCCTGATCAAGATCCATCTGGAGCACGACACCACGTTCCTTGATGCGGCGGACGCCGAGCAAATGACCCTCGGTGTGCACATGAGCGGCAACAAGGGGTTTGAAGGCCTGGCGTACGACTCGGTGGGCAAGCGCCTGTTCGTGGCCAAGGAGCGGGACCCGATGCTGATCTATGAAGTGCACGGTTTTCCGCACTTCAATCCGGAAAAGTCCTACGCGGTACACGTGATCAACAATCCCAAGCGCGATGCCGGGATGTTCGTGCGCGATCTGTCGAGCCTGCAATACGACGAGCGCAGCGGTCATTTACTGGCGCTGTCCGACGAGTCACGGCTGATTCTTGAACTGGATGTGGACGGGCGCCCGTTGAGCACCATGTCGTTGAGCGGTGGCCGGCAGGGCCTGAAGAAAACCGTGCCGCAGGCGGAAGGTATCGCGATGGACGACGACGGGACGTTGTATCTGGTGAGCGAACCGAACCTGTTTTATGTCTTCAGGAAGCCTGCGCAGAACTAACCAGCACCATCTAACAATGTGGGAGCTAGCAAACTGGCTCCCACAGTTTTTTCATCTGCCCACCAAAATACGGGCAGTTTCGGCTTACTCAGCCTTCAGTGTTTTCACACCTTCGGAAGTACCCAGCAACAGCAGGTCCGCCGGACGCGCCGCGAACAGGCCGTTGGTGACCACGCCGACGATCGCATTGATCTGCGCTTCCAGCTCCACCGGATTGGTGATCTGCAGGTTGTGCACGTCGAGGATGATGTTGCCGTTGTCGGTCAGCACGCCTTCGCGGTAGACCGGGTCGCCGCCCAGCTTCACCAGCTGGCGGGCCACGTGGCTGCGGGCCATCGGGATCACTTCCACCGGCAGCGGGAACGCACCCAGCACCGGCACCAGTTTGCTGGCGTCGGCGATGCAGATGAAGGTCTGGGCCACGGCCGCGACGATCTTCTCGCGGGTCAGGGCTGCGCCGCCGCCCTTGATCAGGTTCAGGTGTTCGTCGCTTTCATCGGCGCCGTCGACGTAGAACTCCAGGTTGCTCACGGTGTTCAGCTCGTACACCGGAATCCCGTGGCCCTTGAGGCGCGCGGCGGTGGCTTCGGAGCTCGCGACCGCGCCATCGAACGCGCCCTTGTGCTGGGCCAGGGCGTCGATGAAGCAGTTGGCGGTGGAGCCGGTGCCGACACCGACGATGCTCTTGTCGTCGAGTTTCGGAAGGATGAAGTCGACGGCGGCCTGGGCCACGGCCTGTTTGAGTTGATCCTGGGTCATGCGGGCTCCGGAAGCGGGCAAGGTAAGAACGGAAAGGCCGGCATTATAGCCTCAAGCCGGGCTAAAACCTCGGGATTCGTGTGGTCGTGCGCCCGAAAGCCGGGTTAGACTCGTTGGCCCTGCCCAACCCGCTCAGTGATGCTTTCCGATGCTCGAACAGTACGTCAAGAAGATCCTCACCTCGCGCGTTTATGACGTTGCCGTAGAAACCCCGTTGCAGAACGCCCGCCAGCTCTCCGAGCGGCTGGGCAACGACATCTGGCTCAAGCGCGAAGACTTGCAGCCGGTGTTCTCGTTCAAGATTCGCGGTGCCTACAACAAGCTGACCCAGTTGAGCGACGAAGAGCGCGCTCGCGGCGTGGTCACCGCGTCGGCGGGCAACCATGCGCAGGGCCTGGCCCTGGCGGCGAAAGTGTTGGGCGTGAAAGCGACCATCGTGATGCCCAAGACCACCCCGGAGATCAAGGTCGAAGGCGTGCGCTCGCGCGGTGGCAAAGTGGTGCTGCACGGCGATTCCTTCCCGGAAGCGCTGGCCTACTCGCTGAAGCTGGTCGACGAAAAAGGCTACGTCTACATCCACCCGTACGACGATCCGCACACCATTGCCGGGCAGGGCACCGTGGCGATGGAAATTCTGCGCCAGCACCCGCAGCCGCTGGACGCGATCTTCGTTCCGGTGGGCGGCGGCGGTCTGATCGCCGGCATCGCGGCCTACGTGAAATACCTGCGTCCGGACATCAAGGTCATCGGCGTCGAGCCCGACGACTCCAACTGCCTGCAAGCGGCGATGGCGGCAGGCGAACGCGTGGTGCTGCCGACTGTAGGCATCTTCGCCGACGGCGTGGCGGTGGCGCAGATCGGCCAGCACACCTTCGATATCTGCAAGGATTACGTCGACGAGGTGATCACCGTCAGCACCGACGAGATTTGCGCGGCGATCAAGGACATCTACGACGACACCCGTTCGATCACCGAACCGGCCGGCGCCCTGGGCGTGGCCGGGATCAAGAAGTATGTCGAGCAGCGCGGCGTCAGCGGCCAGACCTTCGTCGCCATCGACTCCGGGGCCAACGTCAACTTCGACCGCTTGCGCCACGTCGCCGAGCGCGCCGAACTGGGTGAAGGCCGCGAAGCGATCATCGCCGTGACCATCCCGGAGAAGGCCGGCAGCTTCAAGGCCTTCTGCGAGGCCATCGGCAAGCGCCAGATCACCGAATTCAACTACCGCTATAACAATGGCAGCGAAGCGCACATCTTCGTTGGCGTGCAGACCCACCCGGACAACGACCCGCGCAGTGCACTGCTGGCGAGCCTGACCGAGCAGGGTTTCCCGGTGCTCGACCTGACCGACAACGAACTGGCCAAACTGCACATCCGCCACATGGTCGGCGGTCGCGCGGCGCACGTGGTCGATGAAGTGGTGCTGCGCTTCGAGTTCCCGGAGCGTCCGGGCGCGCTGTTCAACTTCCTCAACAAGCTAGGTGGTCGCTGGAACATCTCGATGTTCCACTACCGCAACCACGGCGCAGCAGACGGACGAGTAGTGGCGGGCCTGCAAGTGCCCCACGACGAACGTCATCTGGTGCCCGCAGCCCTTGAGGAAATCGGCTACCCGTACTGGGACGAAAGCGACAATCCGGCCTATCAGCTGTTTCTTGGCTGAACGGCTACGCTGATGGGTATGGCCCAAGGAAAGAGAAATACATGGAAACCCTGACCACCCTGAAAGTCCTTCACGTCGCGGCGACCGTGGTAATCCTGGCGAGCGGGCTGGGGCTCGCCGCTGCTTCCTGGCGTAATCGCAGCGAAGGGCCGGCCAGCACGATGCAGCGACCCTGGCTGTTCGTCTGGTGCTTGATGCTGATCGGCGTGCTCAGCATGCCTTTCACCGGCTGGTGGCTGGTGCACCTGGTTGGCTGGCCACTGGGGCAGTTCTGGATTCTGGGGTCCAGCGTGATCTATGCCGTGGCCACTTTTAGTGCGGTCTGGCTGCTTGTTCGGCTTAATCGGCTGTGGACAAGCGGGGTCGGCAACCGGAAATTCAATCTGGCGCTGGCGGTTGTCAGCGGCGTCGGATTTCTGGCCATTGCGGCGTTGATGGGGGCCAAGCCGGTTTGAGGCTTGGCACCGTGTCGACCCGTTCGCGAGCAGGCTCGCTCCCACATTGATCTGATGCGTTCACAAATCCCTTGTGGGAGCTGCGGTGCGACGATTCGACTTGCCTGCGATGCGATATCAGCCGCGCAGACTGATGACGGGCCAGCCACGTCTCTCGGCTTCGGCCAGCAGGTTCGGATCCGGGTCGACTGCCACCGGATTCGTCACCTGCTCCAGCAGCGGCAAGTCGTTCATCGAGTCGCTGTAGAAGTAGCTGCCTTCCAGCGAATATCCGGTTTCTTCCAGCCAGCGGTTCAGGCGCGTCACCTTGCCTTCGCGGAAGCACGGCACGTCGGTGCTGCGTCCGGTGTAGCGACCGTCCTGCATCTCGCACTCGGTGGCGATCAGGGTTTCGACGCCCAGGCGCACGGCGATCGGCGCGGTGACGAAGCGGTTGGTGGCGGTGATGATCACCAGTTTGTCGCCGGCATCGCGGTGCTTTTTCAGCAGATCGAGCGCCTTGGGCAGGACGATCGGCTCGATGCAGTCGCGCATGTAATCGCTGTGCCACTGCTCAAGCACGGCCATCTCGGTGCGGCCGAGGATTTCCAGGCAGAAGTTCAGGTAAGCGGCGTTATCCAGTTTGCCGGCCAGGTAATCCTGATAGAACTCATCGTTGCGCGCTTTGTAGGCGATCGGGTCGAGGAAGCCGCGTTCGCACAGATAATCGCCCCAGGCGTGATCGCTGTCGCCGCCCAGAAGGGTGTTGTCCAAATCGAATAAAGCCAGGCGCATTGCAGTTACCCGCTGAAAAGTCAGTAAAAAGGCCACAAGAATACGGTCTTTTCACAAGAGTGCACATAAGCTCGGAACCTTCGTTGCCGCCTTCACAACCTTTGTGGAACAATGCGGCGACATGCGTTTGCGAGGTTGTTGCCGTGATCGACCCCGATGGTTTCCGCCCTAATGTCGGGATCATTCTGACGAATGACGCCGGCCAGGTGCTATGGGCTCGCCGTATCAATCAGGATGCCTGGCAGTTTCCGCAAGGGGGAATCAACCCCGAGGAGACGCCCGAAGACGCCTTGTACCGCGAGCTGAACGAAGAAGTTGGCCTGGAACGCGAAGATGTTGAAATTCTCGCCTGTACCCGGGGCTGGTTGCGCTATCGTTTGCCGCAACGTCTGGTGCGAACCCACAGCCAACCGCTGTGCATCGGCCAGAAACAGAAATGGTTTCTCCTGCGCCTGATCTCCAACGAGCAGCGGGTGCGGATGGATTTGACCGGTAAACCGGAGTTCGATGGCTGGCGCTGGGTCAGTTATTGGTATCCGTTGGGCCAGGTGGTGACATTCAAGCGCGAAGTGTATCGCCGCGCTCTCAAAGAGCTTGCCCCGCGCCTTTTAGCGCGCGACTGACGACGGAGTTCGACCCCGAGCCATGCTCAATACGCTGCGCAAGATCGTCCAGGAAGTTAACTCCGCCAAGGATCTCAAGGCGGCGTTGGGGATTATTGTGTTGCGCGTCAAAGAGGCCATGGGCAGCCAGGTCTGCTCGGTCTACCTGCTTGATCCAGAGACCAACCGCTTCGTGCTGATGGCCACCGAGGGCTTGAACAAGCGCTCGATCGGCAAGGTCAGCATGGCACCCAACGAAGGTCTGGTCGGCCTGGTCGGCACGCGTGAAGAACCCCTGAACCTCGAAAACGCCGCGGATCACCCGCGCTACCGCTACTTCGCCGAGACCGGCGAGGAGCGCTACGCCTCGTTCCTCGGGGCGCCGATCATTCACCACCGCCGCGTCGTCGGCGTGTTGGTCATCCAGCAGAAAGAACGCCGCCAGTTCGATGAGGGTGAAGAAGCCTTCCTCGTGACCATGAGCGCGCAGCTCGCGGGCGTAATCGCCCACGCCGAGGCCACCGGCTCGATCCGTGGTCTGGGCCGTCAGGGCAAGGGCATCCAGGAAGCCAAGTTCGTCGGCGTGCCGGGTTCGCCGGGTGCGGCGGTCGGTACCGCGGTGGTCATGCTGCCACCGGCGGATCTGGACGTGGTGCCGGACAAGACCATCACCGACATCGACGCGGAACTGGCGCTGTTCAAGACCGCCATCGAAGGCGTGCGCGCCGACATGCGTGCGTTGTCGGCCAAACTGGCGACCCAGCTGCGGCCGGAAGAGCGCGCGCTGTTCGACGTCTACCTGATGATGCTCGACGATGCCTCGCTGGGCAGCGAAATCACCAACGTGATCAAGACCGGTCAATGGGCCCAAGGCGCGCTGCGCCAGGTCGTGACCGACCACGTCAACCGTTTCGATCTGATGGACGACGAGTACCTGCGGGAGCGGGCGTCGGACGTCAAGGACCTCGGCCGCCGGCTGCTCGCCTATTTGCAGGAGGAGCGTCAGCAGAATCTGGTCTACCCGGAAAAAACCATTCTGGTCAGCGAAGAACTGACGCCGGCGATGCTCGGCGAGGTGCCGGAAGGCACACTGGTCGGTCTGGTGTCGGTACTCGGTTCGGGCAACTCCCACGTCGCGATCCTTGCCCGGGCCATGGGCATCCCGACAGTAATGGGTCTGGTCGATCTGCCGTACGCCAAGGTCGACGGCATCGAAATGATCGTCGACGGCACACGGGGCGAGGTCTACACCAACCCCAGCGAAGTGCTGCGCAAGCAGTTCACCGAGGTGGTGGAGGAAGAGAAGCAACTGGCGCTGGGGCTCGATACCCTGCGCGACCTGCCGTGCGTGACCCTCGACGGTCACCGCATGCCGCTGTGGGTCAACACCGGCCTGCTGGCGGACGTGGCGCGGGCGCAGAAGCGTGGCGCCGAAGGCGTTGGTCTGTACCGCACCGAAGTGCCGTTCATGATCAACCAGCGCTTCCCGAGCGAGAAGGAACAACTGGCGATCTACCGCGAGCAGCTTGCCGCGTTCCATCCGCAACCGGTGACCATGCGCAGCCTGGACATCGGCGGCGACAAGTCGCTGTCGTACTTCCCGATCAAGGAAGACAACCCGTTCCTCGGCTGGCGCGGGATCCGCGTCACCCTCGACCACCCGGAAATCTTCCTGGTGCAGACCCGCGCGATGCTCAAGGCCAGCGAAGGCCTGAACAACCTGCGGATCCTGCTGCCGATGATCTCCGGCATCCACGAGCTCGAAGAGGCGCTGCACCTGATCCACCGGGCGTGGGGTGAAGTGCGCGACGAAGGCACCGACGTGCCGATGCCGCCGGTGGGCGTGATGATCGAAATTCCTGCGGCGGTTTACCAGACCAAAGAGCTGGCGCGGATGGTGGACTTCCTGTCGGTCGGCTCCAACGACCTGACCCAATACCTGCTGGCGGTGGACCGCAACAACCCGCGGGTGGCCGATCTCTACGACTACCTGCACCCGGCGGTGCTGCAAGCCCTGCAAACCGTGGTGCGCGACGCCCATGCCGAAGGCAAACCGGTGAGCATCTGCGGCGAGATGGCCGGTGATCCGGCGGCGGCGGTGCTGTTGATGGCGATGGGTTTCGACAGCCTGTCGATGAACGCCACCAACCTGCCGAAGGTGAAGTGGATGCTGCGCCAGATCAACCTGAGCAAGGCCAAGGATCTGCTGGCGGAACTGATGACCATCGACAACCCGCAGGTGATCCACAGCTCGCTGCAACTGGCGCTGAAGAACCTCGGGTTGGCGAAGATGGTCAATCCGGCGGCGGTCAAACCTCTCTAGACCGAGTCGCGCCTATCGCGAGCAGGCTCGCTCCTACAAGGAAATGCATTCCAGTGTGGGAGCGAGTCTGCTCGCGATGGCGTCAGTTCGGGCGCCACTAAATCAGAATCTCCACTTCCCCCAGGCGCCCGCCATACGGCCCGAAACTGCGCTCCACCATCCGCCGCGTCCCGTCCGCCTGCACGATCAACGCCGTACTTGCGCGTGTCCCGTAGCTCTGGCTGGCAATAAACACACTCGACAACAACGACTCGGTCGCCAATCCCACACCGGTATCCGGTAGATCAGCAAACGGTGCCGTTTGCGCATCACTCAATAAAGCCAACAACCGCTCGGGCTGCGGATCATCCAGCACCGCACTCAATGCCGCCTTCGCCTTGAGCAGTTTCGGCCACGGCGTATCCAGCCCGGCGTTGGACAGACCATAGACGCCGGGCTGCAACATCACCGGTTCCGAAGACCGCGCATTGAAGTGCCACAGCTCGTTGGCATTGCCCAGCAGCAGGTTGAAGCCGGCATAGTCCGGCGAACGGGCGACAACGTCGGACAAATAGTCATCGATCGACAGGTTTCCGGTCAGAAACCCCGCCACCAGCTCGCCCCGAGAACGTCGCGCCGGCGGCTGATGCGGATCGCGAATGTTGGTCAGCGCTGCGAAGCGACCGTTGGCGCCCAGGCCGAGCCAGGTTCCCCCAGCCTCGAGATCGCGACCGGCGTGAACCTGCGGCGACTCGGGCCACTGGGCCAGCGGCAGGCTGGGCCGGGCGTAGAACTCGTCACGGTTGGCCGCGACGATCAGCGGCTGGGCATGCCCCGGCCGCCAGGCGAAAACGATCAGGCACATAAGGTGGTCCTTGTGTGTTTTTTGCCCACTCTACGCAGACATCGTCCGTGCATCCATCGCCAGTGGAGCCGAAGGGTATCCATCCGTTACCATGCCGCTCCGGTTTTGGGGACGCGCCTTGGGAGGCAGCCATGGAATTTCTGCTCTATCTGGCGCTGGGCGCCTGTGCGGGCGTACTGGCCGGGCTGTTCGGGGTGGGCGGCGGGATCATCATCGTCCCGGTGCTGGTGTTCAGTTTCACCTTGCAGGGCTTCGATCCGTCGATCCTGACCCATCTGGCGGTCGGCACGTCCCTGGCGACGATCATCTTCACCTCGGTCAACGCCGTGCGTGAGCATCACCGGCGCGGTGCGGTGCGCTGGCCGATCTTCCGCTGGATGACCGTGGGCATTCTGCTCGGCGCCGGTTTCGGTGCATTGACCGCCGAAGCGATCTCCGGCCCGAACCTGCAAAAGATCATCGGTGTGTTCGCCCTGATAATCGCCGCGCAGCTGGCGCTGGACGTCAAACCCAAGGCCAGCCGAACGGTGCCGGGCAAACTCGGTCTGACCGTGGCCGGCAGTGTGATCGGCTGGGCGTCGGCGATTTTCGGGATTGGCGGCGGCTCGCTGACCGTGCCATTCCTGACATGGCGCAGCGTGCCGATGCAGCAGGCGGTGGCGACCTCGTCGGCCTGTGGCCTGCCGATCGCCGTCGCCAGTGCCATAAGTTTCATGATTCTGGGCTGGCATGATCCGTTGCTGCCGGCCCATAGTCTCGGTTTTGTGTATTTGCCGGCGCTTTTGGGCATTGCCCTGACCAGCATGGTGTTCGCCCGTCTCGGCGCGCGGCTGGCGCACAGGTTGTCGCCGAAGTTGCTGAAACGGCTGTTCGCGGCTTTGCTGTTTTGCGTGGGCCTGAGCTTTCTGTTCTGAGCCGTGTGTTTTGGCAGGTCGCAATCCTGGCTTAATCCTGAGGTGACAGCGTCGCCCGGGAATTTTTGAAGATTTGAATGCTAACGAGGAGTCGCAATGCTGCCTTACCCGCAGATCGATCCGGTGGCTTTGGCCATCGGTCCGCTGAAAATCCACTGGTACGGCCTGATGTACCTGGTCGGCATCGGCGGCGCGTGGCTGCTGGCATCGCGCCGGCTCAACCGTTTCGACCCGACCTGGACCAAGGAAAAGCTGTCCGACCTGGTGTTCTGGCTGTCGATGGGGGTGATTGTCGGCGGGCGCCTGGGTTATGTGCTGTTCTATGACCTGAGCGCTTACCTGGCCAACCCGACGCTGATTTTCGAAGTGTGGAAGGGCGGCATGTCGTTCCACGGCGGTTTCATCGGCGTGATGCTGGCCGCGTTGTGGTTCGGCAAGCGTAACGGCAAGTCGTTCTTCCAGCTGATGGACTTCGTCGCGCCGATGGTGCCGATCGGTCTGGGCGCCGGGCGTATCGGCAACTTCATCAACGCCGAGCTGTGGGGCAAGGCCACCGACGTGCCGTGGGCCATGGTGTTCCCGCCGTTCAGCGACCCGGCGCAACTGCCGCGTCACCCGTCGCAGCTGTATCAGTTCGCACTGGAAGGCGTGGCGCTGTTCCTGATCCTCTGGCTGTTCTCGCGTAAACCGCGACCAACCATGGCGGTCTCGGGCATGTTCGCACTGTTCTATGGCATCTTCCGTTTCATCGTCGAATTCGTCCGCGTGCCGGACGCGCAACTGGGCTATCTGGCCTGGAACTGGCTGACCATGGGTCAGGTACTCTGCGTACCGATGATCATCGGCGGGCTGTTCCTGATCTGGCTGGCCTACCACCGCGCCCCGGCGGCGCCGGTTGCACCGACAGCTTAAATATTCGAACCCCGGCGACGTTTGCCGGGGCTCAAGGACACAGGTAACTCATGAAGCAATATCTCGATCTGGTGTCGCACGTCATCAACAACGGCACCAAACAGGCCAACCGTACCGGCGTGAACACCATCAGCTTTCCGGGCGCCATGCTGCGCTTCGATCTGCAGGAAGGTTTCCCGGCGATCACCACCCGCAAGATGGCCTTCAAATCGGCCATCGGCGAGATGTGCGGCTTTCTGCGTGGTGTGAACAACGCTGCGGAATTCCGTGCGCTGGGCTGCAAGGTCTGGGATCAGAACGCCAACGAAAACGCTCAGTGGCTGGCCAACCCGTTCCGTCAGGGCGAAGACGACCTCGGCGAAATCTACGGCGTGCAATGGCGCAAATGGCCGGCGTACAAGCAGATACCGCTGAGCAACGCCGCCGCCATCGAACAGACCCTGAGCAACGGCTACAAGCAGATTGCCCAGGGTGAAGAAGACGGCCAGGCCTACGTGGTGCTTTACAAGGCCATCGATCAGGTGCGCCAGTGCGTCGACACGATCATCAAGGACCCGGGCAGCCGCCGTATCCTGTTCCACGGCTGGAACTGCGCCCAGCTCGATGAAATGGCCTTGCCACCATGTCATCTGCTGTACCAGTTCCACCCGAATGTCGAGACCAAAGAGATCTCGCTGACCCTCTACATTCGCTCCAACGATTTGGGCCTGGGCACACCGTTCAACCTCACCGAAGGTGCCGCGCTGCTGAGCCTGATCGGTCGCCTGACCGGCTACACCCCGCGCTGGTTCACCTATTTCATTGGTGACGCCCACGTCTACGAAAACCACCTGGACATGCTCAACGAACAGCTCAAGCGCGAGCCGTTCGCCATGCCGAAACTGAAGATTTCGGATCGCGTGCCGGAGTTTGCCAAGACCGGTGTGTACCAGCCGGAGTGGCTGGAGCTGGTAGAGCCGAGCGACTTCTCGCTGGAAGGCTACGAGCACCATGCGCCGATGACTGCGCCGATGGCGGTCTGACAGTCTTCACGCAAAACCCTTGTGGGAGCGGGCTTGTTCCCACATTTGGTTATGCGTGAGTCTTAATGGCCGTGACTGCGACCCACATGCGAATGCTCAACCTCCGCCGCCACAACCCCGCCACTCACCTCCAGCCGCTGCAGGATACCGCACTGATCCGCCTCCGGCCCTTCGCCACAGCGCTGGCGCAGGTCGAGCAATTGCGTCTGCAATGCCAGTAACCCATCGATCCGCGCCTTGACGTGCTGGATGTGCTCGTCGATCAGCGCATTCACGCTTTCGCACTGATCCTGCGGACTGTCGCGCAAGGCGAGCAGGCTGCGGATTTCTTCGAGGGTCATGTCGAGGGTGCGGCAGTTGCGGATGAAGGTCAGGCGCTCGGCGTGGGCCTGGGTGTAGACGCGGTAGTTGCCGTCGCTGCGGGCCGGTTCCGGCAGCAGGTTTTCACGCTCGTAGTAGCGGATGGTTTCCACGGCGCAATCGGTCTGTTTCGCCAGTTCTCCGATCTTCATGGCGGCAATCTCCAAAAGGGTGCTTGACCCTATAGTGGCTACAGGGTCTTTACTTGGCAACAGGCACCTTCATGGACGCGACCAATGAGCGATTCCCTGCACACCCACAAGCCCGGCGACGGGCACGATCACAGTCACAAACTGCAGCCTGTGCATAAACATGCCCACGGCGGCGATTCCTGCTGCGGGTCGAAAACCGTTACGCCTGCGCCGGCTCATTCGAGTGAAGACTCGTGCTGTTCGTCGAAAGTCGCCGCACCTTCGCTTGTTCAACTGAGCGAGGCAAAAAGCGCCGACGCCCGGCTGAGCAGCTTCCGCATCGAGGCGATGGACTGCCCGACCGAACAGACCCTGATCCAGAACAAGCTCGGCAAACTGGCCGGGATCCAGCAGCTGGAATTCAACCTGATCAACCGCGTGCTTGGCGTGACCCACAATCTGCCGGACACCGCGCCGATCATCGACGCGATCAAATCCCTGGGCATGCAGGCCGAGCCACTGGAGGCGGGCGTCGAAGCGCCAACGCCGGCGCCGGTGAAAAAACACTGGTGGCCACTGGCGCTGTCCGGCGTCGGTGCGCTGGCTGCCGAAGTGATCCACTTCACCAACGCCGCCCCGAGCTGGGTGGTGGCGATCATCGCGCTGATCTCGATCCTCAGCGGCGGCCTGACCACCTACAAGAAGGGCTGGATCGCCCTGAAGAACCGCAACCTCAACATCAATGCACTGATGAGCATCGCCGTGACCGGCGCCGTGTTGATCGGCCAATGGCCGGAAGCGGCGATGGTGATGTTTCTGTTCACCGTGGCCGAGCTGATCGAAGCGCGCTCGCTGGATCGTGCGCGCAACGCCATCAGCGGCCTGATGCAGATGACGCCGGAGCAAGCCACTGTGTTGCAGGCGGACGGCAACTGGGTCGAACTGGATGTCAAAAGCATCGATCTCGGCGCCCGCGTGCGGGTGAAACCCGGCGAGCGCATCGCGCTGGACGGTGAAGTCGTGAGTGGCAGTTCGACCATCGATCAGGCGCCCATTACTGGAGAAAGCCTGCCGGTGGAGAAAAACGTCGGCGACAAAGTCTTTGCGGGCACCATCAACCAGGCCGGTTCGCTGGAATACGCAGTGACAGCCGCAGCCAACAATTCCACTCTGGCGCGGATCATCCACGCCGTGGAACAGGCGCAAGGCGCGCGGGCGCCGACCCAGCGCTTCGTCGATCAATTCTCGAAAATCTACACACCGGTGGTCTTCGTCCTGGCCCTGGCCGTGGCGATCACCCCGCCGCTGTTCATGGGCGCCGCGTGGTTCGACTGGATCTACCGCGCGCTGGTGCTGCTGGTGGTCGCTTGCCCGTGTGCGCTGGTGATTTCCACCCCGGTGACCATCGTCAGTGGCCTCGCCGCAGCGGCGCGCAAAGGCATTCTGGTCAAGGGCGGCGTGTACCTGGAGGGCGGTTTCAAGCTTGACTATCTGGCCCTCGACAAGACCGGCACCCTCACCCACGGCAAACCGGTGCAGACCGATTACCTGTCCCTCGACCCGACTGCCGACGCCACGGCCCCGGCGATCGCCGCCGCGCTGGCCGGTCGCTCCGATCACCCGGTATCGCTGGCCATCGCCAATGCGGCTGTGGATAAAGGTTTGGCGGTTCTGGCTGTGGATAACTTCGAAGCGCTGGCCGGCCGTGGGGTAAAAGGCGAGGTCAACGGTCAGGTCTACCATTTGGGCAACCACCGTCTGGTCGAAGAGCTAAGCCTGTGCTCGCCGCAACTGGAAGAAAAACTGTTCGCGCTGGAGAAACAGGGCAAGTCCGTGGTGCTGCTGCTCGACCGCTCCGGCCCGCTGGCGCTGTTCGCCGTGGCGGATACGGTCAAGGAAACCAGCCGCGAGGCGATCCGCCAACTGCACGAACTGGGCGTGAAAACCCTGATGCTCACCGGCGACAACGTCCACACCGCCCAGGCGATTGCGGCGCAGGTCGGGATCGGTCAAGCCAAGGGCGACTTGCTGCCCACCGATAAACTGCAAGCCATCGAAGACCTGTACGCGCAGGGCCATCGGGTCGGCATGGTCGGCGACGGTATCAACGACGCGCCTGCACTGGCGCGGGCGGAGATCGGTTTTGCGATGGCGGCGGCAGGCACCGACACGGCGATCGAAACCGCCGATGTCGCCCTGATGGACGATGATCTGCGCAAGATTCCGGCGTTCATCAGCCTGTCGCGCCATACCGCCGCTATCCTCAAACAGAACATCGCGCTGGCGCTGGTGATCAAAGCGATCTTTCTTGGGGTAACCTTCGCCGGATTCGCCACCATGTGGATGGCGGTGTTTGCCGACATGGGCGTGAGCCTGCTGGTGGTGTTCAACGGTTTGCGCCTGTTGCGCAAATAGAGGAAGAGGGGCGGTTGTGCTGAGTGCCGAGCTGAAAGCGTTTTACATGGTGGCCCGCCTGGGCAGCATCACGCTGGCGGCGAAAAAGCTCGGCCTCAGTCAACCGACCGTGACCACCCAGATCCGCAATCTGGAAAGCCAGTATTCGGTTGAGCTGTTCTACCGTGGCGGCCGGCGTCTGAGCGTCAGCGACGAAGGCGCGCGCCTGTTGCCGATGGTCAAAGCCTTGTTGCAGCAGGAAGCCGATATCGAGTTCTTCCTGCGCAACAGTGGTCAGGTGCAGGGCACGCTGCGCATTGCCGCCACCGCGCCGTATTACATCCTCGATCTGGTGAAGACCTTCCGCGAGCGCCTGCCGCAGGTGGAGGTGTCGGTGGAAATCGGCAACTCGCAGCAGGTGCTCGAAGCGCTGGAGGATTACCGGGTGGATGTCGCGGCGTCGTCGCAATTGCTCGACGATGCGCGGCTGATCCGCCGGGTGTTGGGCAGCGATCCGCTGGTGCTGGCGGTGCATCGCAATCATCCGCTGGCGGCACACGACCATGTGACGCTGAGTGCGCTGGCCGGGCATACCTTGCTGATGCGTGAATCCGGCTCGACCACCCGGCGGCTCACCGAAGAATTGCTGGCCAGTGCCGGCGTCAGTTTCGGCCCGTTGCTGGAGATCGGCAGCCGCGAGTCGATCCGCGAAGCGGTGCTGCGCAACATCGGCATCAGCATCATCGCCCGCCAGGAAGTGCCGCACGATCCGCAGTTAAGGGTGCTTACCCTCGAAAACGCGCCGCAGATTCCCGAATACCTTTACTGCCTCAAGGAACGCAAGAACGCTCGCTTGCCGGCCGCGTTTCTCGGCCTGGCGCAGGAAATGTCCCCGGCCTGAGATGTTTCAGTGCCTGTGCCGGCCTCTTCGCGAGNAACACTATCCCCTGTGGGAGCGGGCTTGCTCGCGAAGGCGTCGGACCAGGTAACGCAGGACTTGAGAACTGAACCAAAATCCCTGAATACCACTATCGGTCGATTTTGCCTTGTTGCCATATGACCGACGCATTACAACTCTAGGATTCGTCTCATCTGCTTGATGAGGCCTGTCCATGAACCCTGCAATCGCAACTGCCCTGACCAACCCCGGCGCACCGATGAAAGTGCGCGGCGTGCAGAAGCGCTTCGGCGCTTTCACGGCGCTGGATAACGTCTCCCTCGATGTCGCGGCCGGTGAGCTGGTGTGCCTGCTCGGCCCGTCGGGCTGTGGCAAGACCACGTTGTTGCGCTGCATCGCCGGTCTGGAGAAACAGGACAGCGGCGAGTTGTACCTCGGCGAGCGCGACGTTTCCCACCTCGCGCCCCAGGCTCGGGATTACGGCATCCTGTTCCAGTCCTACGCGTTGTTCCCCAATCTGACCGTCGAAGCGAACATTGCCTACGGCCTCGCCGGCAGCGGTCGCGATGAAGTGCGCCGTCGCGTCGGTCAGATGCTGGAACTGGTCGGCCTCAGCGGCAGTGAGAAAAAGTACCCGGGCCAGTTGTCCGGCGGCCAGCAGCAA
Organism: Pseudomonas sp. 22082; assembly: GCF_052046055.1. NCBI lineage: Bacteria > Pseudomonadati > Pseudomonadota > Gammaproteobacteria > Pseudomonadales > Pseudomonadaceae > Pseudomonas > Pseudomonas sp. 22082. The sequence continues at coordinate 4,642 of NZ_JBQEQB010000037.1, read as the reverse complement.
CGGGTGGCGTTGGCCCGCGCCCTGGCCCCCGCACCGTCGCTGTTGTTGCTCGACGAACCGATGTCGGCCCTCGACGCCCGGGTGCGCGAGCATCTGTGCACCGAGCTGCGCCAACTGCAACGCAACCTCGGCATCACCACCCTGATGGTCACCCACAATCAGGACGAAGCCATGCTGATGGCCGACCGCATCGCCGTGATGAACAACGGCAAGGTCGAGCAGTACGCCACCCCGCAGGAAATCTACAACCGCCCGGCCACGCCGTTCGTGGCCGAGTTTGTCGGCCAGGGTAACTGGCTGCCGTTCCAGCGCAGCAGCGACAGCCACGCCAATGTCGGCGGGATGAACCTGCGCCTGGCCGACGGCAGCGTCCACAGCCCATCGGGCCGGCTGTTCTGCCGTCCGGAAGCGATCAACGTCAATCCGCTGGTGCACGAAGAAAACCTGTTCCCGGCCAAGGTCCGCGAGATCACCTTCCTCGGCAACCGCTGCCGCATGAGCTTCGAGCTTGATCAACTGCCCGGTCACGCCTTGCTCGCCGAACTGGCACCGGAAGCCATGCCGCGCCTCGGCGCCCAGCAGATCATGGTTGCCTTGCCGCCACGCAGCCTGCAGGTGTTTGCCTGATGAACAGCAACCTCGCACTGCCGCTGCCGCAAAAGCAGGCGCGGCAGATGTCCGGGGCCGAGGTCGGCGACCGGATCTTCGTCCTTGGCGGCAAACTCCTGCTGCTGGTGCTGCTCGGTGTGGCGGTGCTGCTGCCACTGCTGGCGATCTTCTGGCGCGGCTTCAGCAGCGAAGCCGGGCAGGGCGGTGGCTGGCTCGCCGCCAAGGAGCTGGTGACCAGTGACAATTTCCACTGGCTGCTCGGTAACAGCCTGAAAGTTTCCCTCAGCGTTGCGGCCATTGTCGTACCGCTGGCCTACCTGTTTGCCTACGCCTTGCAGCGCACGTTGATTCCGGCAAAAGGCATCTGGCGCGGGATCTCCCTGCTGCCGCTGATGGCGCCGTCGATGTTGCCGGGGATCGCGCTGGTTTATCTGTTCGGCAATCAGGGCCTGTTGCGCGGGCTGCTGTCGGACAACATCTACGGTTTCTGGGGGATTGTTCTGGGTGAGGTGATCTACACCTTCCCACACGCCTTGATGATTTTGCTGTCAGCCCTGTCGCTGGCGGATGCGCGATTGTTCGACGCTGCGTCGAGCATGGGCGCGAGCCCGGCGAAAGCCTTCCGCAGCATCACCTGGCCGGCGACTCGCCAGGCTGTGTTTGCCGCGTTCTGTCTGGTGTTCACCCTGACCATCACCGATTTCGGTGTGCCGGTGGTGGTCGGTGGCGACTATCAGGTGCTGGCGCTGGAAGCCTACAAAGCGGTGGTCGGCCAGCAGCAATTCGGTCGCGGCGCGTTGATCGGCATGGTTCTGCTGCTGCCGGCGCTGTTCAGCTTCGGGGTCGATGCCTGGCTGCGTCGGCGTCACGGCGACGCCATGAGCGGCCGCGCCCAGGTGTTCAAACCGGCACCGTCGAAGAAGCGCGATGCCTTTTATCTCAGCGTTGTGCTGCTGATCAGCGCTGCGTTGCTGCTGGTGTTCGGCATGGCGGTGTTCTCGTCGCTGGTGAAGTTCTGGCCGTACAACCTGTCGCTGTCGCTCAATCACTACCAGTTCAACGAGACCGCCGGCGGTGGCTGGCTGGCCTACGGCAACAGCCTGAAGATGGCGCTGGGCACGGCTCTGATCGGCAGCGTGCTGATTTTCACCGGCGCCTACCTGATGGAAAAGACCCGCAGCCAGCGCGGACTCAATCTGACACTGCGCATGCTCAGTTTCGTACCGATGGCGGTGCCGGGGCTGGTGCTCGGTCTGGGTTACGTCTTCTTCTTCAACCTGACCGGCAACCCGTTGCACGTGCTGTACGGGAGCATGACCCTGCTGATCGTCTGCACTATTGCTCACTATTTGACCACCGCGCAGATGACCGCCACCACCGCGCTGCGTCAGCTCGACGCGGAATTCGAAGCCGCCGCGCTGTCGCTCAAGGCGCCGCTGTACCGGCATTACCTGCGGGTCACCGTGCCGATCTGTCTGCCGGCACTGCTGGACATCGTGCGCTACCTGTTCGTCTCGGCCATGACCACCGTGTCCGCCGCGATCTTCCTCTACAGCCCCGACACCCTCCTCGCGGCGGTGGCGGTGCTGAACATGGATGACGCCGGCAACGTCGGCGGCGCGGCGGCGATGTCGACCCTGATTCTGTTCACCTCGGCGGGCGTGTCCTTGCTGCTGGCGTGGGCTTCGCGCGGCTTGCTGCGCCGTTCCCAGGCCTGGCGGCAAACGGCGCCCGGTCACTGATCCACGACTTGTCCCTATCGCCTCAACTCACCTACAGGAAAACGATCATGTTCAAGCCTATGGCCCTGGCCGCTGCTGTGCTCGCGACTTTCAGCCTGAATGCCTTCGCGGCAAAAACCGAGTTGACGGTGTACACCGCCCTCGAAGCCGAGCAGTTGAAGTCCTACAAAGAGGCCTTCGAAAAGGCCAACCCGGACGTCGAGATCAAGTGGGTGCGCGATTCCACCGGGATCATCACCGCCAAACTGCTGGCCGAAAAGGATCGCCCGCAGGCTGACGCGGTGTGGGGCCTGGCGGCGTCCAGCCTGGCGATCCTCGATCAGCAAGGCATGCTGCAAAGCTATGCGCCGAAGGATCTGGGCAAGATCGGCGCGAACTACCGCGACGCCGCCAATCCGCCAGCCTGGGTCGGCATGGACGTGTGGGCCGCGACGATTTGCTTCAACACCGTTGAAGCCGAGAAGCAGGGCCTGACCAAACCGGTGAGCTGGCAGGACCTGACCAAGCCTGAGTACAAGGGCAAGATCGTGATGCCGAACCCGGCCTCGTCCGGCACCGGTTTCCTCGACGTCAGCGCCTGGCTGCAAACCTTCGGCGAGAAGCAGGGCTGGGCCTACATGGACGGCCTGCACCAGAACATCGGCCAGTACGTTCACTCCGGTTCCAAGCCTTGCAAACTGGCGGCGGCGGGCGAATTCCCGATCGGCATTTCCTTCGAATACCCGGCCGTTCAGCTCAAGCGCCAGGGTGCACCGCTGGACATCATCCTGCCGAAGGAAGGCCTCGGCTGGGAGATCGAAGCGACTGCCGTGATCAAAGGCACGCCGCACGAAGAGGCCGCGAAAAAACTGGCCGACTTCTCCGCCAGCGCTCCGGCGATGGACCTGTACAAGGAAAACTTCGCTGTCCTTGCCCAGCCGGGCATCGCCAAGCCGCAGACCGAGCTGCCGGCCGACTACGAGCAGCGCCTGATCAAGAACGACTTCGCCTGGGCCTCGAAGAACCGCGACGAGATCCTGACCGAATGGCGCAAGCGCTATGACGGCAAGTCCGAGAAAGTCGCTGCCAAGTAAGGTCTTCATCGACTGACAGGGCCTCTTCGCGAGCAAGCCCGCTTGTATGTTTAGACTTGAAGGGGTGGGCGGGACTAAAAGCTCGATTCCGACTCTAGCCAGTACGGACCGTGGGAGACTTCTCGTCCCGCCCTTTCTACCTAAAGCGCCGATAAGGAATTCATCGGTAAAACCGACGATAGAGGCAAGCCAGCGCTACGGTAGACCCCGACAAGCTCTTAAACCCTAGCTCCGAGGATTCGTCATGACAATCCTTACCTCGCCAACGGTGATTGGTGTCGATGTGGCCAAGGCCGAAATCGTCGTTTATCGCGAAGATCTGAAAATCATCCAGGCCATCAACAACGACCGCACATCTGTAGGTCATTGGCTGAAGACCCTGCCCGCCCAAAGCTCAATCGCCCTGGAAGCCACTAATCTCTACCACCTGGACACGGCCGAACTGGCCCATGGTATGGGGCATCGGGTTTACATCGTGGACCCTTACCGGGTGAGCCATTACCGCGAAAGCATCGGTCAGCGTGCAAAAACCGACCCTTGTGATGCACGTCTTCTGGCGCGTTATCTAACCAGTGAACAGCATCGGCTGCGGGTCTGGAACCCACCACCGCGGCACTACACAGTGTTGAAAAGTCTGCTTAACAAGCGTGCACAGCTGATGAAGGTCCGAGTCAGTATCAAGCTGAGCTGGTCAACCGAACCTCTTCTTGAAGATCTTTTGGCCGATGGGTTGAAGCATTTCAAACAGCTGGATCAGGCCATTCAGGAGTTGCTTCGTAAAGTCAGCCAAGAAGCCGGAATTAGTGAAAACATCAGACGCTGCAAAGCGATTGAAGGAGTTGGTGAACTCACGGCAACGGGCCTGGCAACTACATACATGCGAGGTGAGTTCGCCAGCGCCGATGCGTTCATCGCCTTTCTGGGAATGGACTTGAAGGCAAAAGACTCAGGTAAGAAACACAGTCCTCGCCACTTGAGCAAAAAAGGTGACGGGGAATTACGGCGTCTTGCACACAATGCAGCTATGGCAGCTTGTCGGTCCCCTGTCTGGAAACCGTTCTATGAGTCCTATCTGGCAAGAGGTCTAGCCAGAACCCAAGCCTTGGTCATCCTCGCCCGCAAGCTTTGCCGGGTGGCATTCGCCCTCATGAAAAACCAGAGCGAATACCAACCGAATTTAAGGTTGCAGGGTTCCCCTGCAACATAGAATCTCCCACA
>NZ_JBQEQB010000036.1:0-49468 GCF_052046055.1 Pseudomonas sp. 22082 | reverse complement strand
GGCGGAACCGGTCAATTGGCCGTCCTCGACATTGGTCGAGAGGGTATAGCTGACAGAGGTCTTGATCAGGTCATGACCTTCGCCGGTCAATTCGATAACGGAATCGTTGGCGTTATCGACGATGAACGTATCATCGCCCACACCGCCACTCATGGCGTCGGCACCTGCACCTCCGTCCAACTGGTCGTTGCCGGTGCCGCCTTGCAGGATGTTGTTGGCTGCGTTGCCGACCAGGATGTTGTTGCTGTCGTTACCAATCAAGGTGAACGCACCTGCACCACTGACCATGACGTTTTCGACGTTCAACAGGTTGGTCTGGGTGAGGTCTACAACATAGGTCTGGGCATTGGCGTTGTAGACAATGTTGAGAGTGTCCAGGCCCTCGTTGGCGTTTTCTTGCAGCAACGCCAGCTCCCCGGCTTGATCGAGACTGTATAGGTCGTCACCCGCACCGCCAATCATGGTATCCAGGCCACCGCCACCGCCCAGCAGATTGTTCCCGGCATTGCCGATCAGAACGTTGTTCAGATTGTTGCCAATCGCATTGATGTTGTCCGAGCCCGTCAGGGTCAGGTTTTCAATATTGGCGCCGAGAGTGAAGCTGACGGACGAAAGGACGGTGTCGATCTCATTCGGCAGTTCGCTGTTCTCAATGACCGCATCGGAAGCGTTGTCGACGATATAAGTGTCGTTGCCCGTGCCACCGATCATGGTGTCGGCACCAAGGCCACCATCGAGGATATTGTTGCCGTTGTTGCCTGTGAGCGTGTTACTCAGGGCATTGCCGGTGGCGGTCAGGTCGTTCCAACCGATGAGGGTAAGGTCTTCCAGATTACTGCCCAGAGTGTAGCTGATTGACGAAATGACTGTGTCGATGCCAGATCCCACAGTTGCCTGTTCGACAATGACGTCACCTGCATTGTCTACATAGTAGGTATCGTTGCCATCACCGCCGGCCATGGCATCGGCGCCGGCCATGCCATTGAGCGTGTTGTTTAGCGCGTTTCCGATCAGGGTGTCATTGAACTGAGACCCCGTGGCGTTTTCGATCTTCGCCCCATAAGCAATCGCCAGCCCGTCATTGATGGCGGTATTGTTGTTGAGGTCAACGAACGCCTTGCCAATCTGACTGTAGCTGCCTTCATTCAGGTTGATGATGACCGAACCAAGCTGGTTGCTACCATCAATCGTGTCATTGCCACCCGCATCCCAGATTGTTTCAAAAATCGACTGGTTGGCATCCCACTTGTAAACGTTGTCGCCGGTCTGCCACAGCATGTTGGCGCCATACAGGCTCTGCATCGTGATGATGTCCAGAACCATCGGCGTCGTTGGCTGATAGGAGTAGTTACTGTTGTAACTCATCACTGTGAAGTGGACGTCGTCGAGTGACGGATCAAGCAATAGCTTGTTGGTGTTGCTCGCATCGAAAGGATGTTTGAGACCCAGCGCATGGCCGATTTCATGGACGAATGTCAGGTAGTCGTAGCTACCTTTGCCCGGATTGGGATCATTGGTCTGAGGCCCGATCCAGACGTCGCCCGCAGTCGGTGTATCGGCAGGGAAATAAGCCCAGGCTGCCGTTTTGTCATCCATCAATCGGTATGCGCCAAAGCGCAGGTCGCCGACGTTGAACAAGGTATCGGTGGTCAATGTGAAATTCAGGTTCGCGACGGCGCTCCATGCATTGAGCGCGCTGGTCACCGCGGTCTTTTGACCGGCCGTCAACTCATACAGGGCGTTGTATTCATTGTCAGGGCTGTAGTTGGTGATGAAGTACGAGGTCACCGGAGCCATGAAGCTGTAACTGAGGTTGGTCGGCCCGTTGGGCGTCCAGTTGGAACCCAGCCAGAAGGTGCCGGAGATCAGACTGTCGACAATGGCATTGCCAGTCAGGGTGGCGGTGAAGGTAGGGGAATACGTCTTGGGCGTCGGCATGGGATTTCCTGAATGCGCTGCGGCCCTTCCTGAATGCGACCGCTACAAAAAAAAGCGATTTTGCACCAGATTTTGTACATTTGACATCATTGAGCCATCATTTTCCGATTGGTGGCGTCAAATTACTGACCCGGCGATCTATATCGGCTTGTGGGATAGAATCATTAGCGAACGCGTATTGCCGTCTGTCGAGGATTCAATGTCTGCCCCAAATCCTGCGCTTCTGCGCGAAACCTTCCCCGTCGGCCCCCTTCAGTGCAATTGCACGATCATCGGCGACCCGCTCACCAAAAAGGCCATCGTCGTTGACCCGGGCGGCAACCCTGACCTGATCATGGCCCGCCTCGATGCGTTGGGCCTGAAAGTGGTCAGCATCATTCACACGCACGCACACCTCGATCACTTCCTGGCGTCCGGGCAAATGAAAGAAAAGACCGGCGCCACCTTGCATCTGCACAAGGAAGATCAGTTCCTGTGGGACAACCTCGAGATGCAATGCCAGATGTTCGGCGTGCCCTACACCCCTGTGCCGTCGCCAGATCGCTGGTTGAGCGACGACGAAGAACTGGCCTGCGGTTGCGGCGTGGCGTTGCACACACCGGGGCATACGCCAGGTTCCATGAGCTTCTGGTTTTCCGAGGCTAAGCTGTTGATAGCCGGCGACACGTTGTTTCGTCGCGGAGTAGGGCGCACGGATTTGTGGGGCGGCGATCAGGCGACCATCGTGCGATCGATCAAGCAGCGGCTGTACTCCCTGGATGAAGACGCGACTGTTGTGGCCGGTCATGGTCCTGATACGCGTCTGGGGGATGAAATGCGCGAGAACCCGTTTGTGCGTGCCTAAACATTTTGTCACGGGTACCCGGCGGAATTTTTGTGCATTGTCATGATCCAACGCCCGCACGGGCCAGTTGCCAATGTCCGCTGCACCACAGAATGCAAAATGTAGGAGCACTCCATGTTCACCACGCGTCGTTTGATTATTGTCGCTACTGCCGTGGCCGTTTTGTCCGGCTGCGCCTCGCCCAACCCGTATGACAATCAGGGTCAGGCCGACGGTGGCTCCCAGGGCATGAGCAAAACCGCCAAATACGGTGGCCTCGGTGCTTTGGCCGGCGCGCTGGCCGGTGCCGCCATCGACCACAACAACCGCGGCAAGGGTGCGCTGATTGGCGCGGCCGTGGTCGGTGCCTCGGCCGCCGGTTACGGCTACTACGCCGACCAGCAGGAGAAAAAACTGCGCGCCAGCATGGCCAACACCGGGGTTGAAGTGCAGCGTCAGGGTGACCAGATCAAGCTGATCATGCCGGGCAACATCACCTTCGCCACCGATTCGGCGAACATCGCTTCCAGCTTCTATCAACCGCTGAACAACCTGGCCAACTCCCTGAAGGAGTTCAACCAGAACCAGATCGAAATCGTCGGCTACACCGACAGCACCGGCAGCCGTCAGCACAACATGGACCTGTCCCAGCGTCGTGCGCAGAGCGTGGCCACCTACCTGACTTCGCAAGGCGTCAGCGGTGCCAACCTGAGTGCCCGCGGTGCCGGTCCGGATAATCCGATCGCCAGCAACGGTGACGTCAACGGCCGGGCGCAGAACCGCCGCGTCGAAGTCAACCTCAAGGCGATCCCGGGCCAGCAGTACGGTGGTCAGCAACAACCGGGCACGGTTCAGCAATACCCGTAACCGTCAGCTACAAAAAAGCCCCCGGACAAGTGATTGTCCGGGGGCTTTTTGTTGGCGCGAAGGTTGATTACTTCTTCAGGCCGTAATGCTCATCAAGCATGCCCGGCGAGTTCGGGGTCTTCGGCGCGTAGTCACGCGGCGGTTCCTGATCCCGTGGTGGCGTCAGGCGTTCCCGTGGGGCCTGTGCTGCTTCGGAGTGCAGCGAGGCCAGCAGGCGTTGACGAGTCTGTTCGTCCAGCGCCAGACGGTTGGCACCCTCGGCGAGGTGATCCTGCACTTCCTGATAGCTCTGGGTCAGTTTCTTGACCAGATTGGCGGTGCTGTTGAAGTGGGTCACCACTTCGTTCTGATAACTGTCGAAACGTTCCTGAATATCGTCCAGTTGACGCTGCGTGCGGCTGGGCGCGGCGTTCGGCGCAACGCGAGCGATCAGGAAACCAATGGCGACACCCACAACCAGGGCAAGAGTCGGTAACAACCAAACTAAGAGCGAGTGTTCCACGAGTCCTTCCTCTATAAACGGCTTTGCTTTACGTTAACGGCTCGAACCTGCGCTGTATACCGCGATTCACTCGCAATAGACTGGCACAGACAATTTGCTAGACGAGTCGACCCGATTCGAGGTCACGGAGTTCCTTCCTTGCTGATGCGTGAAACCCCTGTAGTGATTGATGGCCCGGTAGGGCAACTTGAGTCTTTGTATCTGGACAACGAGCAGCCGCGCGGCATCGCGTTGATCTGCCATCCTAACCCGGTGCAGGGCGGCACCATGCTCAACAAGGTCGTCTCGACCCTGCAGCGCACCGCGCGCGACGCCGGTCTGATCACCTTGCGCTTCAACTATCGCGGCGTCGGTGCCAGCGAAGGCTCCCATGACATGGGCACCGGTGAAGTCGATGACGCCCAGGCCGCTGCCGCATGGCTGCTGGAAAAACACCCGGATCTGCCGCTGACCCTGTTCGGTTTCTCCTTCGGCGGATTTGTTGCCGCAAGTCTCGGCGGCCGTCTCGAAGCCCAAGGCGTCACGCTCAAGCACCTGTTCATGGTTGCGCCGGCGGTGATGCGTCTGGGCGAGCAGGATCAACTGCCGCAGCAGGGCGAGCTGACCGTGATCCAGCCGGAAACCGACGAAGTGATCGATCCGCAGCTGGTCTACGACTGGTCTGACAAACTCCAGCGCCCCCATGAGCTGCTGAAAGTGGCAGAATGCGGACACTTTTTTCATGGCAAGCTGACCGATCTCAAGGATCTGATCCTGCCGCGTCTCTCGAATTGATTGCAGTCTGACAAGCGATTACCCATGACGAACCGTACCCGCATCCTCACCGGCATCACCACCACCGGCACCCCGCACCTGGGCAACTACGCCGGCGCCATCCGCCCGGCGATTCTCGCCAGCCGCGAAAGCCATGCCGATTCGTTCTACTTCCTGGCCGACTATCACGCCCTGATCAAGTGCGATGACCCGCTGCGCATCCAGCGCTCGCGTCTGGAAATCGCCGCGACCTGGCTGGCCGGTGGCCTGGATGTGGATCGCGTGACCTTCTATCGTCAGTCCGACATCCCGGAAATCCCCGAGCTGACCTGGCTGCTGACCTGCGTCGCCGCCAAGGGCCTGCTCAACCGCGCCCATGCTTACAAGGCTTCGGTGGACAAGAACGTCGAGACCGGCGAAGACCCGGATGCCGGCATCACCATGGGCTTGTACAGCTATCCGGTGCTGATGGCGGCGGACATTCTGATGTTCAACGCGCACAAGGTGCCGGTCGGTCGCGATCAGATCCAGCACGTGGAAATGGCCCGCGACATCGGTCAGCGCTTCAACCACCTGTTTGGCCAGGGCAAGGAATTTTTCACCATGCCTGAAGCGCTGATCGAGGAAAGCGTGGCCACGTTGCCGGGCCTGGACGGTCGCAAGATGTCCAAGAGCTACGACAACACCATCCCGCTGTTCTCCAGCGCCAAGGAAATGAAGGACGCGATCTCGCGCATCGTTACCGACTCCCGCGCGCCGGGCGAAGCCAAGGATCCGGACAATTCGCACCTGTTCACCCTGTTCCAGGCGTTCTCCACGCCGGCGCAGGCCGACGAGTTCCGCAGCGAACTGCTGGGCGGTCTGGGTTGGGGCGAGGCGAAGAACCGTCTGTTCCAGCTGCTCGACAACGAGCTGGGCGAATCCCGCGAGCGTTATCACCAGTTGATCGAACGTCCGGCAGATCTGGAGGACATCCTGCAACACGGCGCCCAGAAGGCCCGTGCGGTGGCGACGCCGTTCCTCAACGAGCTGCGCGAAGCGGTCGGCCTGCGTTCCTTCGTCAATCAGGTTCAGGTGGCCGCGACCACCAAGAAGAAAGCCGCGAAAGCCGCACGTTTCGTCAGCTTCCGTGAAGACGACGGCAGCTTCCGTTTCCGTCTGCTGGCGGCCGACGGCGAGCAATTGCTGCTGTCGCGTAACTTCGCCGACGGTAAAACCGCCGGTCAGGTGACCAAGCAGCTGCAATCGGGTCAGGCGCTGGATGTACGTAGCGAAGACCTGAGCTTCAGTGTCTGGCTGGAAGGCGAGTGCGTCGGCGACAGCCCGGCGTTCGCCGACGTGGCTGCGCGGGATGCGGCCGTCGAGGCTTTGCGGATCGCTCTGACGCCGGTTCAGGAATAATCAACGGGCCGGCCCGACCAAGGGCCGATTGCCATTCCCACGGGCCATCGCTACAGTGACGGCCCGTTTTTGTTGCCTTGCTAACGAATTATGACGCCCCTAGAACGATATCAAGCTGATCTGAAACGCCCGGACTTCTTCCATGATGCCGCGCAGGAAACTGCCGTACGTCATCTGCAACGCCTGTACGACGATCTGATCGCGGCTGAGCAGAACAAGCCGGGTTTGCTGGGCAAGCTGTTTGGCAAAAAGGATCAGACGCCGGTCAAGGGTCTGTATTTCTGGGGCGGTGTGGGTCGCGGCAAGACTTACCTGGTGGACACCTTCTTCGAGGCGCTGCCATTCAAGGAAAAGACCCGTACCCACTTCCACCGCTTCATGAAGCGTGTGCACGAAGAGATGAAAACCCTCGGCGGCGAGAAAAACCCGCTGACCATCATCGCCAAGCGCTTCGCGACTGAATCGCGGGTCATCTGCTTCGATGAGTTCTTCGTCTCGGACATCACCGATGCCATGATCCTCGGCACGCTGATGGAAGAGCTGTTCAAGAACGGCGTGACCCTGGTCGCCACGTCGAACATCGTGCCGGATGGCCTGTACAAGGACGGCCTGCAACGCGCGCGCTTCCTGCCGGCCATCGCGCTGATCAAGCAGAACACCGAGATCGTCAACGTCGACAGCGGCGTCGACTACCGTCTGCGCCACCTCGAGCAAGCGGAACTGTTCCACTTCCCGCTCGACGAAGCTGCTCACGAAAGCCTGCGCAAGAGCTTCCGCGCGCTGACGCCGGAATGCACGGCGGCGGTGGAAAACGATGTGTTGATCATCGAGAACCGCGAAATCCGTGCCCTGCGCACTTGTGACGACGTGGCATGGTTCGACTTCCGCGAACTGTGCGACGGCCCGCGCAGCCAGAACGACTACATCGAATTGGGCAAGATCTTCCATGCCGTGCTGCTCAGTGGCGTGGAGCAGATGAGCGTCACCACCGACGACATCGCCCGACGCTTTATCAACATGGTCGACGAGTTCTACGACCGTAACGTCAAACTGATCATTTCTGCCGAAGTCGAGTTGAAAGACCTGTACACCGGCGGGCGTCTGACGTTCGAGTTCCAGCGTACCCTCAGCCGTCTGCTGGAGATGCAATCGCACGAATTCCTGTCCCGGGCACACAAGCCTTAAGCGGATTCGGCAAACAAAAAGGGCCTGCAGATGCAGGCCCTTTTTTGTGTCTGGTCGAGTCGTCAGGCAGCCTGCTGAAACTGCTGTCGATACTGGTTCGGCGACAGTTCGGTGTGTTGGCGGAACAGCCGTGCGAAGAAGCTCGCATCGTCGTAGCCGACTTCGTAGCTGATGGTCTTGATGCTCTTGCGGCTGCCGGAGAGCAGGCCTTTGGCGGTCTCGATGCGCAGCCGTTGCAGATAGTGCAGCGGTTTGTCGCCGGTGGCGGTCTGGAAGCGGCGCATGAAGTTGCGAATGCTCATGCCGTGCTCGCGGGCCACATCCTCGAAGCGGAACTTGTCGGCGAAATGCTCTTCGAGCCAATGCTGGATCTGCAGGATGATCACGTCCTGGTGCAGCTTCTGACCGCCGAAACCGATGCGTCCCGGGGCGTAGCTGCGCTGCACTTCATAGAGAATGTCGCGAGCTACTGCCTGGGCCACGTTGGCGCCGCAGAAGCGCTCGATCAGGTAAATGTAGAGATCGCAGGCCGAGGTGGTGCCGCCGGCACAATACAGGTTGTCGGCGTCGGTCAGGTGCTTGTCCTGATTGAGATAGACCTGCGGAAAGCGCTCGGCGAAGGCGTTGAAGAAACGCCAGTAGGTCGTCGCTTCCTTGCCGTTGAGCAATCCGGCCTCGGCCAGCCAGAACACCCCGGTGGCCTCGCCACATAGCACGGCGCCCCGGGCATGCTGTTCGCGCAGCCACGGCAGGACCTGTGGATAACGCTGGCACAGGGTATCGAAATCGTCCCAGAACGCCGGGAGGATGATGACGTCGGCGTTTTCCAGGCCGCCGTCCACCGGCATGACCACGTCACTGAAGCTGTTCACCGGTTTGCCGTCGGGGCTGACCAGGCGGGTTTCGAACGCCGGAGTCAGGCCGTGGCCCAGTTGTTTGCCGTAACGCAGGCTGGCCAGATGGAAGAAATCCTTGGCTTGCATGAGAGTGGAAGCGAAAACCCGGTCGATCGCCAGGATGCTGACGCGCCGCAAGGGCGGGGAGACGTGCTTGGACATAATTCAACTTTTGTTTTTATAAGGGAAAGTGGTCACCAGACGGCTGGATCGTCTTATTTTTTGTCGGATGTGTCCAGTGTCCTGTATCGGAAGTGAGGCTTAGTCTCTGAAGGTCTGATCCCTCCAACAATAAAGAAAAGGTGCCGCATGATTCCCAGAACCTTGTTCAGCTCCGAGCACGAATTGTTCCGCGACAGCGTACGAACATTCCTCGAAAAAGAGGCCGTGCCGTTCCATGGGCAATGGGAAAAACAAGGCTACATCGACCGCAAACTGTGGAACAAGGCGGGGGAGGCGGGGATGCTCTGTTCGCACCTGCCGGAGGAATACGGCGGGTTGGGCGCAGATTTTCTCTACAGCGCGGTGGTGATCGAGGAAGTCGGCCGGTTGGGCCTGACCGGCATCGGCTTCTCGCTGCATTCGGACATCGTTGCGCCGTACATCCTGCATTACGGCAGCGAGGCGCTGAAGCAGAAATACCTGCCGAAGCTGGTGTCCGGCGAGATGGTCACCGCGATCGCCATGACCGAGCCGGGCGCCGGTTCCGACCTGCAAGGGGTCAAGACCACCGCGGTGCTGGATGGCGACGACTATGTGATCAACGGTTCGAAAACCTTTATCACCAATGGCTTCCTGGCTGATCTGGTGATCGTCGTCGCCAAGACCGATCCCAAGGCCGGAGCCAAAGGCACCAGCCTGTTTCTGGTGGAGGCGAACACGCCGGGCTTCGACAAGGGCAAACGCCTGGAGAAGGTCGGAATGAAGGCGCAGGACACGTCGGAATTGTTCTTCCAGGACGTGCGCGTACCGAAGGAAAACCTCTTGGGTCAGGCCGGGGCTGGGTTTGCCTATTTGATGCAGGAACTGCCGCAGGAACGTTTGACCGTGGCGATTGGCGGTCTGGCTTCAGCCGAGGCGGCGCTGCAATGGACGCTGGATTACACCCGTGAGCGCAAGGCGTTCGGCAAGTCGATTGCCGACTTCCAGAATACCCGCTTCAAACTGGCGGAAATGGCCACCGAGATTCAGATCGGCCGAGTGTTCGTCGACCGCTGCCTGGAGCTGCACCTGCAAGGCAAGCTCGACGTGCCGACAGCGGCGATGGCCAAGTATTGGGGGACCGATCTGCAATGCAAGGTGCTCGATGAGTGCGTGCAACTGCATGGTGGCTACGGTTTCATGTGGGAATACCCGGTGGCCCGGGCCTGGGCGGATGCGCGGGTGCAGCGGATCTATGCCGGGACCAATGAAATCATGAAGGAGATCATTGCGCGGTCGCTGTAATGCAGTGTGATCGTTCCCACGCTGAGCGTGGGAGCGATCTTCGTCTTGGATCAAGGCGCCGGGTTCGGATGATCCTTGTGAATAGCTTCGATCCCTTCCAGCACTTCCCTCGACAGTTTCAGCTCGTAGCTGGCGATGTTGCTGTCCAGTTGCTCCAGCGTCGTCGCGCCGATGATGTTGCTGGTGACGAACGGTTGCTGATTCACAAACGCCAGGGCCATTTGCGCCGGATCCAGGCCATGTTCACGGGCCAGTGCCACATAGCGGCTGCACGCCGCTTCCGATTGCGGGTTGAAATAGCGGCTAAAGCGGCTGTAGAGGCTCAGGCGGCCTTTCGGCGGACGCGCCCCACCTTCGTACTTGCCCGACAGGAAACCGAACGCCAGCGGCGAATAGGCGAGCAGGCCGCACTGTTCACGGATGGCGATTTCTGCCAGGCCGATCTCAAAACTGCGGTTGAGCAGGTTGTACGGGTTCTGGATCGACACTGCGCGCGGCCAGCCCCGCGCTTCGGCCAGGGCGAGAAAACGCATTGTGCCCCACGGCGTTTCGTTGGAAAGACCGATGTGGCGGATCTTGCCGACCTTCACTTGCTCATCGAGCGCCTCAAGGGTGTCTTCGAGCGGCGTCAGGTTGGCTTCGGTCTGGTGCTTGTAGCCCAGTTGTCCGAAAAAGTTGGTGCTGCGCTCCGGCCAGTGCAACTGGTAGAGGTCGATGTAGTCGGTCTGCAGGCGCTTGAGGCTGGCATCCACCGCTTCGGTGATGTGCTGGCGGTTGTGGCGCAGGTTCCTGTCGCGGATGTAGTCGATGGTGTTGCCGGGGCCGGCGATCTTGCTGGCGAGGATCCAGTCGGCGCGGTCGCCGCGGCTCTTGAAGTAATTGCCGATGTAGCGCTCGGTGGTGGCGTAGGTGTCGGCTTTGGGTGGCACCGGATACATCTCGGCGGTGTCGAGGAAATTGATCCCGGCCTCTTTTGCCCGTTCGATCTGGGCGAAGGCTTCAGCTTCAGTGTTTTGCTCGCCCCAGGTCATGGTGCCGAGGCAGATTGCACTTACGTTCAGGTCGGTACGGCCTAGCTGGCGATAGTCCATCGGGTGCTCCTTGGGCAAAACAAGCATAAAAGCAGGTTGAAATTTTTTTCGCAATCTGCATAATTGCCGACCTCTTTCTGCAGTGGAAGTGATGCCCCGCCGCCGAAGAATCTTGCCGTTGAACGGACGCGCCGACCCGAGCCCCCGAAAGCGTCTGTATCCGGCTGCCTTTGACTTGTCAAAGTACGCACTATTCAGTAAGATCCGCCGTCTTATTTACAGGCGGCCCCTGAGGCTATAAAGAATGAAAACTTTTACTGCTAAACCGGAAACAGTAAAGCGCGACTGGTTTGTCGTCGACGCTGCTGGTCAGACCCTGGGTCGTCTGGCCACCGAAATCGCGAGCCGTCTGCGTGGCAAGCACAAGCCTGAGTACACTCCTCACGTTGACACCGGCGACTACATCGTCGTAATCAACGCTGAGCAGATCCGTGTTACCGGCGCTAAAACCACTGACAAAATGTACTACTCCCACTCCGGTTTCCCGGGCGGCATTAAGTCGATCAACTTTGAAAAGCTGATCGCCAAGGCCCCTGAGCGCGTGATCGAGACCGCGGTTAAAGGCATGCTGCCTAAAAACCCACTGGGTCGCGACATGTACCGTAAGCTGAAAGTCTATGCGGGCGCTGCACACCCTCATACTGCTCAGCAGCCCCAAGAACTGAAGATTTAACGGAATAGTTCATTATGTCGGCGACTCAAAATTACGGCACTGGCCGTCGCAAGACCGCAACCGCACGCGTTTTCCTGCGTCCGGGTACTGGTAACATCTCCATCAACAACCGCTCCCTGGACACGTTCTTCGGTCGCGAAACTGCCCGCATGGTAGTTCGTCAGCCGCTGGAACTGACTGAGACTGTCGAGAAGTTCGACATCTACGTCACCGTCATCGGTGGTGGTGTAAGTGGTCAGGCTGGCGCAATCCGCCACGGCATCACTCGCGCTCTGATGGACTACGACGAAACCCTGCGTGGCGCTCTGCGCAAAGCTGGCTTCGTTACTCGCGACGCTCGTGAAGTTGAACGTAAGAAAGTTGGTCTGCGTAAAGCGCGTAAGCGTCCGCAGTACTCGAAGCGTTAATTTCGCTTCCACGTTCAAAAAGAACGCCCGATTCCTCACGGAACCGGGCGTTTTTTTATGCGTGCGATTTCTTGAATAATTGCGCTGTGACAACTTGCCACATTCGTAGACCCCCTATACTACAAGGCTTGAGGGCCAGCCCTCCGGGTAATTACCTTGTCAGAATTGGGGGTTTTCATTACCATTCGGCAAAATTTTTATAAGTACATAGTTTCAATTTAGTAGACGCCTGATTTAACAGGCCACAAAGCTGATGGGAGAGGACTGAATGAGCAATGACGGCGTGAATGCAGGCCGGCGTCGCTTCTTGGTAGCAGCCACATCCGTGGTGGGTGCTGCAGGAGCGGTGGGGGCTGCGGTCCCGTTCGTGGGGTCATGGTTTCCCAGTGCCAAGGCGAAGGCTGCCGGAGCACCGGTGAAAGTGAATGTCAGCAAAATCGAGCCAGGACAGCAGATGATTGCTGAATGGCGAGGCCAGCCGGTGTTCATTGTCCGCCGTACCGAGGAAATCCTGGGGAATCTCAAAAAGATCGAAGGCCAACTTTCCGATCCGACCTCCAAAAACTCCACGCAACCCACTTATGTCGACCCTGAAGTGCGCTCGATCAAGCCGGAAATCCTGCTGCTGATCGGGATCTGCACTCACCTGGGTTGCTCACCGACCTTCCGTCCCGAAGTGGCACCCGCGGATCTGGGCAAAGACTGGGTAGGCGGTTATTTCTGCCCTTGCCACGGTTCCCACTACGATCTGGCTGGCCGCGTCTACAAGTCGCAACCTGCGCCTTTGAACCTGCCAGTACCCCCGCATTCCTATGAGACCGATGACCTGATTGTCATTGGCGTCGATACGGAGAAAGCGTGATGAGCAAGTTCATGGATTGGGTTGATGCACGCTTCCCCGCCACCAAAATGTGGGAAGACCATCTCAGCAAGTATTACGCTCCAAAAAACTTCAACTTCTTCTATTTCTTCGGCTCGCTGGCGCTGCTCGTTCTGGTCAACCAGATCGTCACCGGCGTCTGGCTGACCATGAGCTACACCCCGTCGGCGGAAGAAGCGTTCGCTTCCGTCGAATACATCATGCGCGACGTCGAGTACGGTTCGATCCTGCGTCTGCTGCACTCCACCGGCGCTTCGGCGTTCTTCATCGTGGTCTATCTGCACATGTTCCGTGGCCTGCTCTACGGTTCGTACCAGAAACCGCGCGAGCTGGTGTGGGTCTTCGGGATGCTGATTTATCTGGCGCTGATGGCTGAAGCCTTCATGGGTTACCTGCTGCCGTGGGGCCAGATGTCCTACTGGGGTGCCCAGGTGATCATCTCGCTGTTCGGCGCGATTCCGGTCATCGGCAACGACCTGACCCAGTGGATCCGTGGTGACTACCTGATTTCCGGGATCACCCTGAACCGCTTCTTCGCCCTGCACGTGGTCGCGCTGCCGATCGTGATTCTCGGTCTGGTGGTGCTGCACATCCTGGCGCTGCACGAAGTCGGTTCGAACAACCCTGACGGCGTGGACATCAAGAAGCACAAAGATGAAAACGGTATCCCGCTGGACGGCATTGCCTTCCACCCGTACTACACCGTGAAAGATATCGTCGGCGTCGTGGTGTTCCTGTTCATCTTCTGCTTCATTGTGTTCTTCTTCCCGGAAATGGGCGGTTACTTCCTCGAAAAGCCTAACTTCGAGCAAGCCAACCCGTTCAAGACCCCTGAGCACATTGCACCGGTCTGGTACTTCACACCGTTCTACGCAATCTTGCGGGCGGTCCCTGACAAGCTCATGGGCGTTATCGCCATGGGGGCGGCCATTGCGGTGCTGTTCGTCCTGCCATGGCTGGACCGCAGCCCGGTCAAGTCGATGCGCTACAAAGGCTGGATGAGCAAGATCTGGCTGGTGGTGTTCTGCATTTCGTTCGTGATCCTCGGCATTCTGGGCGTTCTGGCCCCGACGCCAGGCCGTACGCTGCTGTCGCAGGTCTGCACCTTCCTGTACTTCGCCTACTTCATTCTGATGCCGTTCTACACCAGGCTCGAGAAGACCAAACCGGTTCCGGAAAGGGTGACTGGCTGATGAAAAAGTTATTTTTTGCTCTGATTTTTGCTGCTCTGCCAGTGCTGTCTTTCGCGGCTGAACACGGTGGTCCGGAACTGGAAAAGGTCGACATCGACGTTTCCGACAAGGCTGCCCTGCAGGATGGCGCGCGTACCTTCGCCAACTATTGCATGGGTTGCCACAGTGCCAAGTTTCAGCGTTACGAGCGTGTCGCCGATGACCTCGGCGTTCCGCACGAAATGATGCTGGAGAAGCTGGTGTTCACCGGTGCCAAGATCGGCGATCACATGAACATCGGTATGCAGCCGGCCGACGCCAAGACCTGGTTCGGCGCAGCGCCGCCGGATCTGACGCTGGTGGCTCGTGTTCGCGGCACCGACTGGCTCTACGGTTACCTCAAGTCGTTCTACGAAGATCCTGCACGTCCATGGGGCGTGAACAACAAGGTCTTCCCGAACGTCGGCATGCCTAACGTGCTGGTCGGCCTGCAAGGTCGTCAGGTCGTGGGTTGCAAACAGGTACAGATCGTCGAAGACGGCAAGAAGCAATATGACCCGCTGACCGGTACGCCTTTGACTCATGAAGCGTGCGATCAGTTGACCATCGTGCCGAAAACCGGAACCCTCAACGAAGAGCAGTTCGATGAGAAGGTCAAGAATCTGGTAACCTTCCTGGCTTACTCGGCTAACCCGGTTAAGCTGCAACATCAGCGCATCGGTACTTACGTCTTGTTGTACCTGGCGTTCTTCTTTGTGTTCGCCTACCTGCTCAAGCGTGAATACTGGAAAGACGTGCACTGATAACGCTTCAAGCAATTGCTGTTAATCGCGCGCGCCCNTGGTTCACCAGCCGTTGCGGGAGGCGCCCTCTGGGCGCGCGCGTTTTTCCGGCTCCGACTATTTCAACAAGCGAGGAGGATCGCCATGGGCGTGACCAATCGGTTGGCCTGTTACTCCGACCCCGCCGACCACTATTCCCACCGAGTGCGCATCGTGCTTGCAGAGAAGGGTGTCAGCGCCGAAATCATTTTTGTGGAGGCTGGTCGTCAGCCGCCTAAACTGATTGAAGTGAACCCTTACGGCAGTCTGCCCACGCTGGTCGATCGTGACCTGGCGTTGTGGGAGTCGACCGTGGTGATGGAGTATCTGGATGAGCGTTACCCGCATCCACCGTTGATGCCTGTATACCCGGTGGCACGTGCCAACAGCCGTCTGCTGATTCATCGTATTCAGCGCGACTGGTGTGGTCTGGTGGATCTGATTCTGGATTCGCGCACCAAGGAAGCGGCTCGTGCCGTGGCGCGCAAGGAATTGCGCGAAAGCCTGACGGGCGTGTCGCCGCTGTTTGCCGACAAGCCGTTTTTCCTCAGTGAGGAACAAAGTCTGGTGGATTGCTGCCTATTGCCAATACTCTGGCGTTTGCCGATTCTGGGTATAGAACTGCCGCGGCCGGCCAAGCCGCTGCTTGATTATATGGAGCGTCAGTTTGCGCGTGAGGCATTCCAGGCGAGTTTGTCTGGTGTCGAACGCGACATGCGCTAAGGCTTAAGGAGCCGCTATGAACTCCAGTCGACCTTATCTGGTCCGCGCGCTCTACGAGTGGATTGTAGATAACGATTGCACCCCGCACATGCTGGTCAATTCCGAGTACCCGGCGGTGCAGGTGCCACAGGGATTTGCCAGCGACGGGCAGATTGTCCTGAACATTTCGCCAAGTGCCGTGCGGCATTTGCACATGGACAACGACGTTGTGACCTTCGAAGGTCGCTTCGGCGGCGTCCCGCATAGTCTGTACGTGCCGATTGCTGCAATCCTGGGCATCTACGCCCGGGAAAACGGTCAGGGCATGGTGTTCGATCTCGAGTCGCCGATGGATGACGAGGACGAGATCGAGCAGGACGACGACGTTCCGCCACCGGACAGCGAGCCGCCGCGCCCAAGCGGCCGGCCAAGCCTGAAAGTGGTGAAGTAATAAAAAAGGCGATCCGGTTGGATCGCCTTTTTTGTGCCAGTGGGAGCGAGCCTGCTCGCGATAGCGCTTTCGTAAGCGCCACCGAGGGCAAGTCGTTCTCAGTCGATGTACTCGAACAGCTTCACAATCTTCTGCACACCGGAAACGCCCTGCACCAGGTTGGTCGCCTGGGCGGCTTCCTGTTTGGTCAGCAGGCCCAGCAGGTAGACGATGCCGTTCTCGGTCACGACCTTGATCCGCGAGCCGGGAATGCTGGCGTCGGTGAGCATCTGGGTCTTGATCTTGGTGGTCAGCCAGGCATCGTTCTGGCGGGCCAGCAGGGAGGAGGGCTGCAACACTTGCAGTTCGTTATGGACCTTTTTCACGCGCTGAACGTTGGCGGCGGCCTGTTCGGCCTTCTCCTTGAGGTCCGCGCGCGGGGTCTGACCGGCCAGCAGCACAACGCCGTTGAAGCTGGTGACGACGATGTGCGAGTCGTTGTCCAGGGCCGGATCGGCCTTGGCCACGTTGACACCGACTTTGGTTTCGATCAGCGAGTCATCGATCTTGCTGCCGAAAGTGCGGGTACCGCGGTCGTCTTCGATCGGCGCTTCACGGCTGGCATTCACCACAGAGGTGCAGCCGCTGATGCCGAGGCACAGGGTCAAGGCCAGAAGGCCAAGGCGATTAGGGGTCATTCTTCACTCCCGAACAGTTGGCTGTCGATCAGATCGCAAAGGCAATGGATCGCCAGCAAGTGGACTTCCTGAATACGTGCGGTGACATTGGCCGGTACGCGAATCTCGACGTCTTCAGGCAGCAGCAGCGAAGCCATGCCGCCGCCATCGCGTCCGGTCAATGCTACGACAATCATTTCGCGATCATGTGCGGCCTGGATCGCCTGAATAATGTTCGCCGAGTTGCCGCTGGTCGAAATTGCCAGCAGCACGTCACCCGGCTGGCCGAGTGCGCGGATCTGCTTGGAGAACACTTCGTTGTAGCTGTAGTCGTTGGCGATCGAGGTGATGGTCGAGCTGTCGGTGGTCAGCGCGATGGCTGGCAGGCTCGGGCGCTCACGCTCGAAACGGTTGAGCAGTTCCGAGGAGAAGTGCTGGGCATCGCCGGCCGAGCCGCCGTTACCGCACGAGAGCATTTTGCCCTCGTTGAGCAGGGCGTTGACCATCACCTGGCTGGCTTGCTCGATGTGCGGTGCAAGTACGTCCATCGCCTGTTGCTTGGTGTCGATGCTGGCCTGGAAAAGCTGGCGAATTCGGGATTGCATGTCCATCTGTGTGACCTTAATTAGCGCGGCTGTCCGGCACGTGAATGTGCAGCCCGCAAAGCAAAGAGCAAAAGTGTTGAGTGAAAGTGTCCGGGTCGGAGCAGGCGGTCAACTGTCGAACGCATTCTGCAACCAGTTCAGCTGACCGTGGCGGCTGTCGATGGCCACCACGTCGAAGCGGCAGGGGGAATTGGCCCAACGCGACTCGCGCTGAAGAAAATACTGTGCGGCGAAAATCAGTTTCTGCCGTTTGCGCTCATCGATGCTGTCGAGTGCGCCACCCCATTGAGTGTTCTTTCGGTAACGGACTTCGACGAATACTACTGTATCGCCATCAAGCATGACCAGATCAAGCTCACCGCGTTTGCATAACCAGTTCTGCGCCAGCAGGCGCAGACCCTGGTGTTGCAGATGCTCGAGCGCCTGGCGCTCGGCATCCTTGCCGCTTTGCAGGTGTGACCTGTCGGGCATCAGCGTGGAGTGTCCGGCAGACGCTGGATCTGACCGCTGACGAACTGCGCCCATGGCAACTGACGCACAACGCGCTGGGACTGGGTCATGCCCAGGCTGCCCGACTGACCTTCGATGCGGCTGTCCGGCAGTGCCTTGAGCTGGTCCAGGCGTGGCGCCAGGCGATAGGCGTCAACGCCCATCGCGTACAGGCGGCCCAGGCTGCCGGCGGCTTGCGGCCATTGCGCGGTGACCTGCTGACGCAGCGGATCGCTGGTTTCCAGCAGCCACGGGGTTTCGCAGAAACGCACGCCGTTCATGTCGTTGTACTGGTTCACGTCGCCGCTGGCGCTGAACACGTGGGAGGTCGCGTAGACCGGCACGTCACCGGCGTACTGGAAGTTCAGGGTCGGCTTGATCTGCTGCGCCTGTTGTGGGGTGGCGGCGAGGAAGATGAATTCGATGTCCTGGCGACGCGAAGGCTGGGCGGCAACGTTGGTGCCGGCGGCATTCTGCAGGCTCTTGGCGCGAGCTTCGCTTTGACGCAGCTGGAACATGTCGGCGATCTGCTGGGCCAGTTGCACTGGCTGATCGACGCGTTCGGTGGCGACGATGCTGCCGCCGTTGGCTTGCCAGTCCTGGCTGAAGGCGCGCAGGACGCGGTCGCCCCATTCGCCTTTCGGCACCATGATGGCGGCGCGGTGCAGGCCGTCGGCACGGGCGCGGCGGGAGACTTCGCGGGCTTCGTCTTCAGCGGCCAGGCCGAACTGGAACAGCTGCGCCGGGCCTTGGTCACCTTCGCTGTAGTTCAGAGCGAGGGTGGTGATCGGCAGTTGCGGGCGAGTGCTCAGCTGTTTGACCAGCGGCTTCTCCAGCGGGCCGACGACCAGTTGCACGCCATCGGCCTGGGCCTTGCGGTAGAACTCGTCGAGGTTGGTCAGTTTCGAGCTGTCATAGAATTCGATGGCCGGTGGTTTCTGGCCGGCTTGCTGAGCCTGATAGTGCGCGGCCATGAAGCCGTCACGCAGGGCCTTGCCGACCGAGGCCAACTGGCCGTCCTGTGGCAACAGCAGGGCAATCTTGCTCAGAGGCTGGCTAGCCAGCTCCTTGAGTTTGGTCAGGGGCAGCGGCAGGTTGATTGCAGCTGGGTGTTTCGGATGCTGGTTGCGCCATTTGTCGATGGCGGCTTGCTGTTGCTCCAGGGTGCCGGCGGTTTTCACTGCCAGAGCCAGGCTCATCCAGCCGCCAAGGTCATCGGTGGTGTTCGCTTGCAGTTGATCGGCCGGCAGCGACGCAATCAGGGTCCAGATCGCTTCGTGGTTCTTGCTGGCGGCTTCGCCTTCCAGCATCGGCGCGATGAAGATGCGCTCGCGGGCGGCGGCCAGCGTCTGGCCGTCAGCTTCAAGGGCGCGGGCGTGAACGGTACCGGCGCGAACTTGCAGCGGCACCGACATTTCGCTCAGGCGTTGCAGGCTTGGGTGGCTCAGGGCGGTCAGCGCGGCTTTCGGCTGATTGCGGGTCATGGCCAGTTCAGCAGACAGGGTGCTGGCGAATGCCTGCTGGCCCGGCTGGAGTTGTTCCATCGGCACTTGCTGCAGGATTTGCGCGGACTGTCCGGCATTGCCTTGGCGGTACGCCATGTCTGCCGCACTCAGGCGCAGCAGCGCAGCCTTGTCCGGCGATTTGGCCTGGGCAGCCTGTTCGAGCAGTTGCTCGATACTGGCATCCGGGGTCCGTGGAAGTTCGCCAAGGCTGGAGGAAGGGGAGCTGGCGCAAGCCGCCAGCAAGGCAGCGAGGCAGAGGGCAGTGAACAGCCGCAGGCAAGCGATCATGTAAGTGTTCCTGATACTCGATCAAATTAGCGTCGAATTGTACCCAAGCACTGGCCGGGGCGCGATGTTACTGGCGTGAAACCGTCAATTTAGCTGATACAAAGAGTGCGCAGCCTCACAATGGTGCGACAAACCGTGTCCGACCCGGACGCATCGTCCGGCGCACGACGCGCTACAATGGCGGCTTTTAACGATCATGAGGTGTGCGCTTTGACTGCTCCAGGTCCTTTGAATTCCGCTGCGGGCTCGCTTTATGTGGTGGCGACGCCCATCGGCAACCTGGATGACATCAGCGCCCGGGCGTTGAAGATCCTGCGCGAGGTGGCGCTGATCGCCGCCGAAGATACGCGCCACTCCCAGCGCCTGATGCAGCACTTCGGCATTTCCACGCCGCTGGCAGCCTGTCATGAGCACAACGAGCGGGACGAAGGCAGTCGTTTCATCACCCGTCTTTTGGCAGGTGACAACGTCGCGCTGATTTCCGATGCCGGTACGCCGCTGATTTCCGATCCCGGTTATCACCTGGTACGGCAGGCTCGTGCTGCGGGGATCAATGTGGTGCCGGTGCCAGGTGCGTGCGCATTGATCGCGGCGTTGTCGGCTGCCGGTCTGCCGTCCGACCGCTTTATCTTCGAGGGTTTTCTGCCGGCCAAGGCGGTGGGGCGCAAGGCGCGCCTGGAAGCGATCAAGGAAGAACCGCGCACGCTGATTTTCTACGAGGCGCCGCATCGCATTCTGGAATGTCTGCAGGATATGGAGGCAGTGTTCGGCGCTGATCGCCCTGCGTTGCTCGCTCGTGAAATCACCAAGACCTTTGAAACGCTCAAGGGATTGCCGCTGAGCGAGTTGCGGGCATTCGTCGAGGCCGACAGCAATCAGCAGCGTGGCGAATGCGTCGTGGTGGTGGCGGGCTGGACCGCGCCGGAATCCGAAGACGCTGTCAGCAGTGAGGCGATGCGCATCCTCAATCTGTTGCTGGAAGAGATGCCGCTCAAGCGCGCGGCGGCCCTGGCAGCGCAAATCACCGGTGAGCGCAAAAACGTGTTGTACCAAGTGGCACTGGATCAGCAAAAAGGCGCGTAACCCGTCGCGCAGACCGGTTTGCGGGCTATTAGCGCTTGTTCTTCGGCCGCTCTGCCGTTAACCTGCGCGGCGGAGAGTCGATCGGACAGTCGCTGCCCTCTATGAAAATTAGGGGGGGGAGGAAAGTCCGGGCTCCATAGGGCGAAGTGCCAGGTAATGCCTGGGAGGCGTGAGCCTACGGAAAGTGCCACAGAAAATAACCGCCTAAGCGCTTCGGCGCCGGTAAGGGTGAAAAGGTGCGGTAAGAGCGCACCGCACGTCTGGCAACAGTTCGTGGCTAGGTAAACCCCACTTGGAGCAAGACCAAATAGGGTCCCAAGGCGTGGCCCGCGCTGGGACCGGGTAGGTTGCTAAAGATGTCCAGTGATGGCCATCGTAGACGAATGACTGTTCAAGACAGAACCCGGCTTACAGATCGACTCTCCACCTTTTTCTTTTCCCTGCTTGAATTAAAGGCGACAGGGCTGTTTATTATCAGCAGGCCTGCGCTGGAAACCCGGCAGCGGCAAACGCAGTAATAGCCATTTCCCACCTTGCTTCAATCAACAGCAGAAGCGCTTTTGTAATACCGAAAAAATCTTACTCTTAACAAATTACTTTAACTTTCGAGCGCAGCTTTCAGTGCTGCTTCAAGTTATTGGATAAAAGCATCCGCCAGATTCTCGTTGCTCCTCCTTTTATGCTCCTAAATCTCCGTTCTGTAAGGGTTTTCCTTTAATCCGCGCCTTGACGGTGTGGTGGGCGCATTCCTATAGTGTGCGCAAGTGGCGGAAAGTGGCATGAAGTGGGTTTTTTGAGCTCAAAACGATAAAAATTGGAGAAACGCAGACGTGTTTCGCGGAGCTAACGCTATCAGTCTCGATGCAAAGGGCCGTCTCGCCATGCCGAGCCGGTACCGTGACGAGCTCGATTCGCGCAGCTCCGGCCAGTTGATCGTGACCATTGATGCCGTTGATCCATGTTTGTGTGTCTACCCGCTCGATGAGTGGGAAATTATTGAAACCAAGTTGCGCGCGCTTCCTTCGCTTCGCGAAGAGAACCGTCGTCTGCAACGTTTATTGATTGGTAATGCCGTTGACCTCGAGCTCGACGGCAGTGGTCGTTTCCTGGTGCCGCCGCGCCTGCGCGAATACGCGAAACTCGACAAGCGCGCGATGCTGGTGGGCCAACTGAACAAGTTCCAACTGTGGGACGAAGATGCCTGGAACGCGGTTTCTGCCGCTGACCTGGCTGCCATACAACAACCGGGCGCCATGCCTGACGAACTGCGTGATCTGATCCTGTGACTATTGATAGCGGCTTTAACCACATCACCGTACTGCTTGACGAAGCCGTCGAGGCTCTCGCCGTACGTCCTGATGGCTGCTATCTGGACGGCACGTTCGGGCGCGGCGGGCACAGCCGGTTGATCCTGAGCAAGCTCGGGCCGGATGGTCGGCTCATCGGATTCGACAAGGATCCTCAAGCGATTGCCACCGGGCAAACGCTAGCGGCCGAAGACGGCCGCTTTGTCGTTGTGCAGCGCAGCTTTGCCGAGCTCGGTTCGGTGGTTGCCGAGCAGGGTCTGGCCGGCAAAGTCAGCGGCATTCTGCTGGATCTGGGCGTGTCTTCGCCGCAGCTCGATGATGCCGAGCGCGGCTTCAGCTTCCTCAACGACGGTCCGCTGGACATGCGCATGGATCCGTCCCGTGGCATCAGCGCCGCCGAGTTCGTCAACACCGCGCCGGTGGAAGAAATCGCCCGTGTGTTCAAGGAATACGGCGAAGAACGTTTCTCCGGTCGCATGGCCCGTGCCGTGGCCGAGCGTCGTGACATTACGCCGTTCGAGCGCACCGCCGATCTGGCCGAAGTCCTGAAAGTCGCCAACCCGGCATGGGAAAAGGGCAAGAACCCGGCAACCCGAGCCTTCCAAGGCCTGCGCATTCACGTCAACAACGAACTGGGCGATCTGGAAGCGGGTCTTGAAGCCGCGCTCGAATGCCTGGAAGTGGGCGGTCGTCTGGTCGTGATCAGCTTCCACTCGCTGGAAGACCGTATCGTCAAACTGTTCATGCGCAAGCTGGTGAAAGGCGAAGCCGACAACCTGCCGCGCAACCTGCCGGTTCGCCACGTTGCGTTCGAACCGAAAATCAAAGTCCATGGCAAAGCGCAGACGGCCTCCGACGCCGAACTCAAAGCCAACCCACGTTCCCGAAGCGCCGTCATGCGCGTCGCGGAGAAGCTGCGGTGAGCAAGCTTTTCGCCAAGCCACTGCCCGGCGGCAGCTTTTTCATGCTGCTGTTGTTCATCGGCGTGCTCGTGTCGGCCATCGGCGTGTCTTACAGCGCCCACTGGAACCGGCAGTTGCTCAACACCCTTTACAACGAACTGAGCGTGCGCGACAAGGCGCAGGCCGAATGGGGGCGCCTGATCCTGGAGCAAAGCACCTGGACCGCCCACAGCCGGATCGAAGTACTGGCCACCGAACAACTGAAGATGCACATCCCCGGCGCGGCTGACGTGAAGATGGTGGCGCCATGATGAAACTCGAGGGGGCTCTTTTCCCGTGGCGCTTCCGTCTGATGGTGGCACTGCTCGGCGTGATGGTCGCGGCCATCTGCTGGCGCATCATCGACCTGCAAGTGGTTGACCGAGACTTCCTCAAAGGCCAGGGCGACGCGCGCAGTCTTCGGCACATTCCGATTCCGGCTCACCGTGGTCTGATCACCGACCGTAACGGCGAGCCGCTGGCCGTGAGTACCCCGGTGACCACGCTGTGGGCCAACGCCAAGGAAATGCAGACCGCCAAAGAGAAGTGGCCGGCACTGGCCGCCGCGCTGGGGCAGGATCCGAAAGCCCTGGCCGAACGTCTCGAAGCCCAGGCCAACAAAGAATTCATTTATCTGGTGCGCGGGTTGACCCCCGAGCAGGGCCAGGCCGTGCTCGACCTGAAAGTGCCGGGCGTCTACGGCATCGAAGAGTTCCGCCGGTTCTACCCGGCCGGTGAAGTCACCGCGCACATGGTCGGGTTCACCGACATCGATGACCACGGTCGTGAAGGTGTCGAACTGGCCTACGACGAATGGCTGGCCGGCGTACCCGGCAAGCGGCAAGTCATCAAGGATCGGCGTGGACGGCTGATCAAGGATGTCCAGGTCACCAAAAACGCCAAGGCCGGCAAGCCCTTGGCGTTGTCGATTGACCTGCGCCTGCAATACCTGGCCAACCGCGAACTGCGCAACGCGATCATTGAGAACGGTGCGAAAGCCGGCAGTCTGGTGATCATGGACGTGAAGACCGGCGAGATTCTCGCCATGGTCAACCAGCCGACCTACAACCCGAACAACCGTCGCAACCTGCAGCCGGCGATGATGCGTAACCGCGCGATGATCGACGTGTTCGAACCCGGTTCGACCATGAAGGCGATCTCGATGAGCGCCGCGATCGAAACCGGCCGCTGGAAACCGAGCGACACCGTCGAGGTGTATCCGGGCTCCCTGCAGATCGGCAAATACACGATCAAGGACGTATCGAAGACCGAAGGTCCGGTGCTCGACCTGACCGGCATTCTGATCAATTCCAGTAACGTCGGCATGAGCAAGGTCGCGTTCGATATCGGCGGCGAAACCATTTTCCGCCTCGCACAGAAAGTCGGCCTCGGCCAGGACACCGGCCTCGGCTTCCCGGGCGAACGTGTCGGCAACCTGCCGAACTACCGCGAGTGGCGCAAGGCCGAGACCGCAACGCTGTCCTACGGCTACGGTATTTCGGTGACTGCGATCCAGCTGGTGCACGCGTTCTCGGCGCTGGCCAACAACGGTCGTCTCGCACCGCTGACCCTGATCAAAACCGACAAGGCGCCGCAGACCACCCAGGTGCTGCCGGAAGCCGTCGCCAAGACCATGCAAGGCATGCTGCAACAAGTGATCGAGGCCCCGCGCGGCGTGTTCCGTGCGCAGGTGCCGGCGTATCACGTGGGCGGCAAGTCCGGTACCGCGCGTAAAACGTCGGTCGGCACCAAGGGCTACGCCGAAAACTCTTATCGCTCGCTGTTCGCCGGTTTCGGCCCGATGAGCGATCCACGTTATGCAATCGTCGTGGTGATCGATGAACCGACCAAGGCCGGTTACTTCGGTGGCCTGGTCTCGGCGCCGGTGTTCAGCCGTGTGATGTCGGGCACCCTGCGCCTGATGAATGTCACCCCGGACAACCTGCCAACCACACAACAGGCCAACGCCACCCCGGTCGTTCCGCTGAAAGCCAATGGAGGGCGCGGCTGATGTCTCTGAGTCTGAACAAGATTTTCCCCCACGCCGGCCACGATCTGTTGATCCGTGAACTGGCGCTCGACAGTCGCAATGTACGCGCGGGTGATCTGTTCCTCGCGGTGCCGGGCGGCAAGTTCGACGGGCGTGCGCACATCGCCGACGCCTTGCAGCGCGGTGCTGCTGCCGTGGCCTATGAAGTGGAAGGCGCAACGGTGCTGCCGATCACCGAAGTGCCGCTGATTCCGGTCAAGGGGCTGGCGGCGCAGCTTTCGGACATCGCCGGGCGTTTTTACGGTGAGCCGAGCCATCACCTGAACCTGATCGGCGTGACCGGCACCAACGGCAAGACCAGCGTGACCCAGTTGGTGGCGCAGGCGCTGGATCTGCTCGGTCAGCATTGCGGTATCGTCGGCACCCTTGGCTCCGGTTTCCACGGTTCGCTGCAAAGCGGCCTGCACACCACGCCGAATCCGATTGCCATGCAAGCGACCTTGGGCGACCTGAAAAAGGCCGGCGCCAAAGCCGTGGCCATGGAAGTCTCGTCCCACGGTCTGGATCAGGGCCGGGTTACCGCGCTGGCATTCGATGTGGCAGTGATGACCAACCTGTCCCGCGATCACCTCGATTACCACGGCACCATGGAAGCGTACGCCGAGGCCAAGGCCCGGCTGTTCGCCTGGAATGACCTGAAGTGCCGCGTGGTCAACCTCGACGACGATTTCGGCCGGCAACTGGCCGCTGAAAAGCGCGAGTCACGTTTGATCACTTACAGCCTGCTCGACAGCAGCGCCTATCTCTATGTGCGTGAAGCGCAGTTCGACGACGAAGGCGTGCGCGCCACGCTGGTCACGCCGCAAGGCGAACGCCATCTGCGCAGCACGCTGCTCGGCCGTTTCAACCTGAGCAACGTACTGGCCGCCGTCGGTGCATTGCTCGGTCTCGACTACGCCCTCGACGAAATCCTCAAGGTGCTGCCGAAACTCGAAGGCCCGGCCGGACGCATGCAGCGTCTCGGCGGCGGCACTCAGCCGCTGGTGGTGGTCGATTACGCCCACACTCCGGACGCGCTGGAAAAAGTGCTGACCGCATTGCGCCCGCACGTCAAAGGCCAATTGCTGTGCCTGTTCGGCTGCGGCGGTGATCGCGATCGCGGCAAGCGTCCGCTGATGGCTGAAGTGGTCGAGCGTCTGGCCGACCGCGTGCTGGTCACCGATGACAATCCGCGCACCGAAGACCCGGCGGTGATTTTCGATGATATCCGCGCCGGCTTCACGGCTGTGGACAAGGTGACGTTCGTGGCCGGTCGTGGCCAGGCCATCGCGCAACTGATTGCCGGCGCTTCGGCGGATGACGTGATCGTTCTGGCCGGCAAAGGTCACGAGGACTATCAGGAAATCAACGGCGAGCGCCATGCATTCTCTGATCTGGTCGAGGCGGATCACGCCCTGACCGCGTGGGAGGTGGCCCATGCTTAAGGCCCTGAAACTCAGCGAGCTGACCAGCGCGCTCGACGCCCGCCTGATCAGCGCCGACGCCAGTTTTGACGGCGTGAGCATCGACAGCCGCGCGATCAAGGCTGGCCAACTGTTTATCGCCCTGACCGGCCCGCGTTTCGACGGTCATGACTATCTGAATGAAGTCGCCGCCAAAGGCGCCGTTGCTGCATTGGTCGAGCGCGAAGTCGCCGACAGCACGCTGCCGCAATTGCTGGTCAAGGACACTCGCCAGGCGCTCGGCCAGTTGGGTGCCTTGAACCGTGCCGCGTTCACCAAACCGGTCGCTGCGGTTACCGGCTCCAGTGGCAAGACCACGGTCAAGGAAATGCTCGCAAGCATCCTGCGCACACGCGGTCCGGTGCTGGCGACCCGTGGCAACCTGAATAACGATCTGGGTGCGCCGCTGACCCTGCTCGAACTCGCCCCGGAACACAGCGCGGCGGTGATCGAACTGGGCGCCTCGCGTCTGGGTGAAATCGCCTACACCGTGGGGCTGACCAAGCCGCACGTGGCAATCCTCAACAACGCCGGGACCGCCCACGTCGGTGAGTTCGGCGGTCCGGAAAAAATCGTCGAAGCCAAGGGCGAGATCATCGACGGGCTGGCGGCCGATGGCGTCGCCGTGCTGAACCTCGATGACAAGGCGTTTGGTATCTGGAAAACCCGCGCCGGCGCGCGCAAGGTGCTGACGTTTGCCCTGAGCAACACTCAGGCGGATTTTTACGCCAGCGACCTGGCCACCGATGCCC
This sequence comes from Pseudomonas sp. 22082, assembly GCF_052046055.1. Taxonomy (NCBI): domain Bacteria; kingdom Pseudomonadati; phylum Pseudomonadota; class Gammaproteobacteria; order Pseudomonadales; family Pseudomonadaceae; genus Pseudomonas; species Pseudomonas sp. 22082. The sequence continues at coordinate 22,342 of NZ_JBQEQB010000036.1, read as the reverse complement.
GTGGTTGCCCGGCGTTCAACCTTCACACTCCTGAAGGTGTGGAACGGGTTCAACTGAACCTGCTCGGCACCCACAACGTCGCCAACGCCATGGCCGCCGCCGCTGCCGCTCACGCCCTGGGCGTGTCGCTGTTCGGCATTGCCACCGGGCTTGGCGCGGTACAACCGGTCAAGGGTCGCACCGTCGCGCAACTGGCGAAAAACGGCATGCGCGTGATCGATGACACTTACAACGCGAACCCCACCTCGATGTGCGCGGCCGTTGATATACTCGCCGGCTTTTCCGGCCGCACCGTTCTGGTGCTCGGGGATATCGGCGAGTTGGGCGACTGGGCGGAGCAGGGGCACCGCGACGTGGGCGAATACGCCCGGGGCAAGGTTTCCGCGCTTTACGCTGTCGGGCCGAACATGGTCCACGCCGTGAACGCATTCGGTAACGAGGCGCAGCACTTCGGCACACAAGCCGAACTGATCCAGGCCCTCGGCGCCGAGCAGGACACAAACACCACCATTTTGATCAAGGGTTCGCGCAGCGCAGCGATGGAAAACATCGTTGCGGCCCTGTGCGGGTCCAGTCTGGAGAAACATTAATGCTGCTGCTGCTAGCGGAGTATCTGCAACAGTTCTACAAAGGCTTCGCGGTCTTCCAGTACCTGACCCTGCGCGGGATCCTCGGTGTGCTGACCGCGCTGGTCTTGTCGCTGTGCTACGGCCCGTGGATGATCCGCACCCTGCAGAACCGTCAGATCGGCCAATCGGTTCGTAACGACGGCCCGCAATCGCACCTGTCCAAATCCGGTACGCCGACCATGGGCGGTGCGCTGATTCTGTCTTCGATCGGCGTCAGCACTTTGCTTTGGGCTGACCTGAGCAACCGCTACGTGTGGGTCGTGCTGCTGGTGACCCTGCTGTTCGGCGCCATCGGCTGGGTCGACGACTACCGCAAGGTGATCGAGAAGAACTCCCGTGGTCTGCCGAGCCGCTGGAAATATTTCTGGCAGTCGGTGTTCGGCCTCGGCGCGGCAATCTTCCTTTATATGACGGCCAGCACACCGGTGGAAACCACCCTGATCCTGCCGATGCTCAAGGACTACAGCATTCCGCTGGGCGCAGGCTTCATCGTGCTGACGTACTTTGTGATCGTTGGCTCGAGCAACGCGGTCAACCTCACCGACGGCCTCGACGGCCTGGCGATCATGCCGACCGTGATGGTGGGCGGTGGCCTGGGCATCTTCTGCTACCTGTCGGGTAACGTGAAATTCGCTGAATACCTGCTGATTCCTTACGTACCGGGCGCAGGCGAGTTGATCGTGTTCTGCGGTGCATTGATCGGTGCCGGCTTGGGTTTCCTGTGGTTCAACACCTACCCGGCACAAGTCTTCATGGGCGACGTCGGCGCACTGGCGCTGGGCGCGGCCCTGGGCACCATCGCGGTGATCGTCCGTCAGGAAATCGTCCTGTTCATCATGGGCGGCGTGTTCGTGATGGAAACCCTGTCAGTCGTCATTCAGGTTGCGTCCTTTAAGCTGACCGGTCGCCGTGTGTTCCGCATGGCACCGATTCACCACCACTTTGAACTCAAGGGCTGGCCCGAGCCGCGCGTGATCGTCCGTTTCTGGATCATCACCGTGATTCTCGTGCTGATCGGCCTTGCCACCCTGAAGCTGAGGTAGAACGAGTGTCTCTGATCGCTTCTGACCACTTCCGCATCGTTGTCGGCCTCGGCAAGAGCGGCATGTCCCTGGTTCGCTTCCTGGCGAACCGGGGCGTGGCGTTTGCCGTGGCCGATACGCGGGAAAATCCACCGGAACTGGCCACGCTCCAGCGTGACTATCCGCACGTGGAAGTGCGTTGTGGCGAGTTGGACGTCGAATTCCTGTGCCGTGCCGACGAGCTCTACGTGAGCCCCGGCCTGGCGCTGGCGACCCCGGCCCTGCAAGCCGCCGCGGCCCGTGGCGTGAAGCTGTCCGGCGACATCGAGCTGTTCGCGCGCAACGCGAAGGCGCCGATCGTGGCCATCAGCGGTTCCAATGCGAAAAGCACCGTCACCACCCTGGTCGGCGAGATGGCGGCTGCGGCCGGCAAGCGCGTGGCCGTGGGCGGCAACCTCGGTACGCCGGCGCTGGATCTGCTCAGCGATGACGTCGAGCTGTACGTGATGGAGCTGTCGAGCTTCCAGCTGGAAACCACCGACCAGCTCAACGCCGAAGTGGCGACCGTGCTCAACATCAGCGAAGACCACATGGATCGCTACAGCGGTCTGCCGGCCTACCACCTGGCCAAGCACCGGATCTTCCGGGGGGCGAAGCAGTTCGTGGTCAACCGCCAGGACGCCTTGACCCGTCCGCTGATGGGCGAGGGCCAGCCGTGCTGGACCTTCGGCCTGACCAAACCCGATTTCAAGGCCTTCGGTCTGCGCGAAGAGAATGGCGAGAAATACCTGGCCTTCGAATTCCAGAACCTGATGCCGGTGCGCGAGTTGAAGATTCGCGGCGCCCACAACCAGTCCAACGCCCTGGCGGCGCTGGCACTCGGCCACGCGGTCGGGCTGCCGTTCGATGCCATGCTGGCAGCGCTGCGCACCTTCGCCGGTCTCGAACACCGTTGCCAGTGGGTGCGTGATCTGGACGGCGTCGGTTACTACAACGATTCCAAGGCCACCAACGTCGGCGCTGCGCTGGCCGCCATCGAAGGTCTGGGTGCGGACATCGACGGCAAGGTCGTGCTGATCGCCGGTGGCGATGGCAAGGGTGCCGACTTCAAGGACCTGCGCGATCCGGTGGCAGCCCATTGCCGCGCCGTGATCCTGATGGGGCGCGATTCCGACAAGATCGGCGAAGCGATCGGCGATGCCGTGCCGCTGATTCGCGCGACCACGCTGGTCGATGCGGTCGCCCAATGCCGCGCCGCCGCCCAACCGGGTGACGTGGTGCTGCTGTCGCCGGCCTGCGCCAGTTTCGACATGTTCAAGAACTACGAAGACCGTGGTCACCAGTTCGTCCGCGCCGTGGGGGATCTGGCATGAGCTTGAGAAACATCATCAAGCCATATCCGTCGCCGCTGATTACCGGACGCGGAATCGACCTCGACTTCCCGATGCTCGCCGGTTGCCTGGCGCTGCTCGGCCTGGGCCTGATCATGATCGCCTCGGCATCGACAGAAGTCGGCGCGGCGCAGTCGGGCAGTGCTCTTTATTACATGACCCGTCACCTGATCTACGTGGTGCTGGGCCTCGGTGCCTGCATCGTCACCATGATGATTCCGATCGCCACCTGGCAGCGCCTCGGCTGGATGATGCTGATCGGTGCGTTCGGTCTGCTGGTGATGGTGATCATCCCGGGGATCGGCCGTGAGGTGAACGGTTCGATGCGCTGGATCGGTTTCAGCTTCTTCAACGTACAGCCGTCCGAGATCGCCAAGGTGTTCGTGGTGATCTACCTCGCCGGTTACCTGGTGCGTCGCCAGAAAGAGGTGCGCGAGAGCTGGATGGGCTTCTTCAAGCCATTCATCGTGCTGCTGCCGATGGCGGGCCTGCTGCTGATGGAGCCGGACTTCGGTGCCACCGTCGTGATGATGGGCGCTGCGGCGGCGATGCTGTTCCTCGGCGGGGTCGGGCTGTTCCGCTTCTCGCTCATGGTGGTGCTGGCCGTCGGTGCGGTGGTGTTGCTGATTCAGATGCAGCCGTACCGGATGGCGCGTCTGACCAACTTCGCCGACCCGTGGGCCGACCAGTTCGGCGCCGGTTATCAATTGTCGCAAGCCTTGATCGCGTTCGGTCGCGGTGAATGGCTGGGTGTTGGCCTGGGCAACAGCGTGCAGAAACAGTTCTACCTGCCGGAAGCGCACACCGACTTCGTGTTCTCGGTTCTCGCCGAAGAGCTCGGCGCCGTGGGCTCGCTGTGCACCGTGGCGCTGTTCGTGTTCGTGTGTATTCGCGGGATGTACATCGGTCTGTGGGCCGAGAAGGCCAAACAGTTTTTTGCCGCTTATGTTGCCTACGGCCTGTCGTTCCTGTGGATCGGCCAGTTCCTGATCAACATCGGTGTGAACGTCGGCCTGTTGCCGACCAAGGGCCTGACCTTGCCGTTCCTCAGTTATGGCGGCAGTTCCCTGGTGATCTGCTGCGCCTGCCTTGGCCTGTTGCTGAGGATCGAGTGGGAGAGCCGGACCCACCTGGGCAGTGAAGAGATGGAATTCCATGAGAGCGACTTCGCCGAGGAGCCGATCCATGGGCGCTAACGTATTGATCATGGCCGGCGGCACCGGTGGCCACGTGTTCCCGGCGCTGGCCTGTGCCCACGAATTCCAGGCGCGCGGCTACACCGTGCACTGGCTCGGGACGCCGCGCGGGATCGAGAACGATCTGGTGCCGGCGGCAGGTATTGAACTGCACCGCATCAACGCCACTGGCCTGCGTGGCAAGGGCAAGCTGTCGCTGCTCAAGGCGCCGTTCATGCTGCTGAAATCGGTGTGGCAGGCGCGGGCGATCATTCGCCGCTTGCGGCCGGTGTGCGTGGTCGGATTCGGCGGCTATGTGACCGGCCCCGGTGGTCTTGCCGCCAAACTGGCCGGCGCGCCGGTGATCGTTCATGAACAGAACGCCGTGGCCGGCACCGCCAATCGGTTGCTGGTGCCGTTCGCCGCCCGGGTGTGTGAAGCGTTCCCCGACACCTTTACCCTGTCGGACAGCCGCCGTACCACCGGTAACCCGGTGCGCAGCGAGCTGTTCCTCGAAACACCGCGCCCGGCCCTGGTCGGACGCAAGGCGCGTTTGCTGATCCTGGGCGGAAGCCTGGGCGCAGAGCCGTTGAACAAGTTGCTGCCTGAAGCCCTGGCACAAGTCGCTGCCGACTTGCGTCCGGAAGTGTTCCATCAGGCGGGCAGAAACCACGATGAAGTGACTGCAGAGCGCTACCGCGCCGCCGGCGTGGACGCGCAGGTGCAGCCGTTCATCAAAGACATGGCCCAGGCCTATGGCTGGGCTGACCTGGTGGTGTGCCGCGCCGGCGCATTGACCATCAGCGAACTGGCCGCCGCCGGTCTGCCCTCGATGCTGGTGCCCTTGCCCCACGCGATCGACGATCACCAGACCCGCAACGCCGATTATTTGGCTCGCGAAGGCGCTGCCTTCCTGATGCCGCAAAGAACGACTGGTGCCGCGGACCTTGCCGCGCGCCTGACAGAGGTCTTGATGCAACCGCAACGACTCGAACAAATGGCCCAAGCGGCCCGCCGTCTGGCGAAACCCGAAGCCACCCGCAGCGTGGTCGATACCTGTCTGGAGGTGGCCCATGGTTGAGAATCAGAAAGCCATGCCGCAACCGGAAATGCGCCGCATCCGTCGCATCCACTTCGTCGGCATCGGCGGCGTGGGCATGTGCGGTATTGCTGAAGTGCTGCTGAACCTGGGCTATGAAGTGTCCGGTTCGGACCTGAAAGCTTCGCCGGTGACCGAGCGCCTGGAATCCTTCGGTGCGCAGATATTCATTGGCCACCGTGCCGAGAACGCCGCAGCCGCCGACGTGCTGGTGGTGTCGAGCGCCGTCAACACCTCCAACCCGGAAGTCGCGACTGCGCTGGAACGCCGCATTCCGGTGGTGCCGCGTGCCGAAATGCTCGCCGAACTGATGCGCTACCGCCACGGCATCGCCGTCGCCGGTACCCACGGCAAGACCACCACCACCAGCCTGATCGCTTCGGTGTTCGCCGCCGGTGGCCTGGATCCGACCTTCGTCATCGGTGGCCGTCTGAACGCCGCGGGCACCAATGCCCAGCTCGGCACCAGCCGTTACCTGATCGCCGAGGCCGATGAAAGCGACGCGAGCTTCCTGCACCTGCAACCGCTGGTGGCCGTAGTCACCAACATCGACGCCGACCACATGGCGACCTACGACGGTGACTTCAACAAACTGAAGAAAACCTTCGTCGAGTTCCTGCACAACCTGCCGTTCTACGGTCTGGCGGTGATGTGCCTGGACGATCCGGTGGTGCGTGAAATCCTGCCGCTGGTCAAGCGTCCGACCGTGACCTATGGCTTCAGCGAAGACGCCGACGTGCGCGCGATCAATGTTCGTCAGCAGGGCATGCAGACCTTCTTTACCGTGCTGCGCCCTGATCGCGAGCCTCTTGATGTGTCCGTGAACATGCCGGGCAACCACAACGTGCTCAATTCCCTGGCGACCATCTGCATCGCCACCGACGAAGGCGTCAGCGATGAAGCCATCGTCCAGGGCCTGTCCGGGTTCCAGGGTGTCGGCCGACGCTTCCAGGTCTACGGCGAACTGCCGGTGGACGGCGGCAACGTGATGCTGGTCGACGACTACGGTCACCACCCGACCGAAGTTGCCGCAGTTATCAAAGCCGTGCGTGGTGGCTGGCCGGAGCGCCGTCTGGTGATGGTCTACCAGCCGCACCGTTACAGCCGCACCCGCGACCTGTACGACGATTTCGTCAATGTCCTGGCCGACGCCAATGTGCTGCTGCTGATGGAAGTTTATCCGGCCGGCGAAGAGCCGATTCCGGGCGCCGACAGCCGCAAGCTGTGCAACAGCATCCGCCAGCGCGGTCAGCTCGACCCGATCTACATCGAGCGCGGTGTCGACCTGGCGCCGGTGGTCAAGCCGTTGCTGCGTGCCGGCGACATTCTGCTGTGCCAGGGCGCCGGTGACATCGGCGGCCTCGCACCGAAACTGTTGAAAAGCGAGTTGTTCGCCGGTGCCGTGGCGGCGTCGGTCGAGGGGAAGTTGAAATGACTGCTGCCTACGCCAACCTGTTCTCCACCATCGCCCCGAAGGACTTCGGCCGTGTGGCCGTGCTGTTCGGTGGCCTGAGTGCCGAGCGTGAAGTCTCGCTGAAGTCCGGCAATGCCGTGCTCACTGCGCTGCAAAGCGCGGGTGTGGACGCGTTCGGCATTGACGTCGGCGCCGATATCCTGCAGCGCCTGCTGAGCGAGAAGATCGACCGCGCGTTCATCATCCTCCACGGTCGCGGCGGTGAAGACGGCAGCATGCAGGGCCTGCTCGAAGTGGCCGGCATTCCGTACACCGGCAGCGGCATCCTGGCTTCGGCACTGGCGATGGACAAACTGCGCACCAAGCAGGTCTGGCACACGCTCGGGATTCCGACGCCACGTCACGCCGTGCTGCGCAGCGAGGCCGATTGTATTTCGGCAGCGACGGAACTGGGCTTCCCTTTGATCGTCAAACCGGCGCATGAAGGTTCAAGTATCGGGATGGCCAAAGTGACTTCCGCGTCCGAGTTGATCGACGCATGGAAAGCGGCCAGTACCTACGATTCGCAAGTGTTGGTCGAGCAATGGATCCACGGTCCCGAGTTCACCATCGCCACCCTGCGTGACCAGGTGTTGCCTCCTATCGCCCTGGGTACGCCGCACACGTTCTACGACTACGACGCCAAGTACATCGCCAACGATACCCAGTATCGGATTCCGTGCGGGCTCGATGCCGCCAAGGAAAAAGAACTCATGGACCTCACGGCGCAAGCCTGCGAGGCGCTGGGTATTGCCGGTTGGGGCCGGGCGGACGTGATGCAGGACGCCGACGGCAAATTCTGGTTCCTGGAAGTCAACACCGCTCCCGGCATGACCGATCACAGCCTGGTACCGATGGCGGCGAAAGCGGCCGGTCTGGATTTCCAGCAACTGGTCCTGGCCATTCTGGCCGCCAGTGTCGATGCCGATGGCAAGAAAGAGGCGCGAGGTTAAGACCATGCAAGGCGCTCATCTCAGACATCAGCCACCCGCACCCGGCCGCAAGCCGGTGCCGCGGGGTGCCAGCCGAATGGTGGCCAAAGAGCCGATGTCCGCGCGCCTGCCAAAAGCCAACTTCGGCTTTTTGAAAGGTCTGTTCTGGCCGGTGCTGCTGGTGGCTCTGGGGTTCGGCACTTACGAAGGCGCACAGCGTTTGCTGCCGTACGCCGACCGGCCGATCACCAAGATCGCGGTACAGGGCGACCTGAGTTACATCAGTCAGCAAGCGGTGCAGCAGCGGATCGCCCCGTATGTGGCGTCGAGCTTCTTCACCATCGACCTGGCGAGCATGCGCACCGAGCTGGAACAGATGCCGTGGATCGCCCACGCCGAAGTACGTCGGGTGTGGCCGGACCAGGTGGTGATCCGCCTCGAAGAGCAACTGCCGGTGGCCCGTTGGGGCGACGAGTCGTTGCTCAACAACCAGGGCCAGGCGTTCACGCCCAAGGAACTGGCGAACTACGAACACCTGCCGCAGCTGTTCGGTCCACAGCGGGCCCAGCAGCAAGTGATGCAGCAATACCAGGTGCTGAGCCAGATGCTCCGGCCATTGGGCTTCTCGATTGCGCGGCTGGAGCTGCGTGAACGCGGCAGCTGGTTCCTGACCACCGGAGCCGGCAGTTCCGGCCCCGGGATCGAGCTGCTGCTGGGACGCGGCAACCTGGTGGAAAAGATGCGCCGCTTCATTGCCATCTATGACAAGACGCTCAAAGAACAGATTACGAACATTGCGCGCATCGATCTGCGCTACGCCAACGGCCTCGCTGTTGGCTGGCGGGAACCAGTAGCGCCGACGACAGCCCAACCCGCTGTCGCAAAGAATTAAGAAGAGGCAGGACCCATGGCAAACGTGCAAAGCGGCAAAATGATCGTCGGTCTCGATATCGGCACCTCCAAGGTGGTGGCGCTGGTCGGCGAGGTTGCGGACGACGGCTCGCTGGAAATCGTCGGGATCGGCACTCATCCGTCCCGCGGCCTGAAAAAAGGCGTGGTGGTCAACATCGAGTCCACCGTGCAGTCGATCCAGCGCGCGATCGAGGAAGCCCAACTGATGGCGGGCTGCCGCATTCACTCGGCGTTCGTCGGCGTGGCGGGCAATCACATTCGCAGCCTGAACTCCCACGGCATCGTGGCGATTCGTGATCGCGAAGTCAGCTCGGCTGACCTGGAGCGCGTACTCGACGCCGCCCAGGCGGTGGCGATCCCGGCCGACCAGCGTGTGCTGCACACCCTGCCGCAGGATTACGTGATCGATAACCAGGAAGGCGTGCGCGAGCCGCTGGGCATGTCCGGCGTGCGTCTGGAAGCCAAGGTTCACGTGGTCACCTGCGCCGTCAACGCCGCACAGAACATTGAAAAATGCGTGCGTCGCTGCGGTCTGGAAATCGACGACATCATTCTCGAGCAACTGGCCTCGGCCTACTCGGTCCTGACCGACGACGAAAAAGAGCTGGGCGTGTGCCTGGTCGACATCGGCGGCGGCACCACCGACATCGCGATCTTTACCGAAGGCGCGATCCGCCATACGGCGGTGATCCCGATTGCGGGCGACCAGGTGACCAACGACATCGCCATGGCGTTGCGCACCCCGACCCAGTACGCCGAAGAGATCAAGATCCGCTACGCCTGCGCCCTGGCCAAACTGGCCGGTGCCGGCGAGACCATCAAGGTGCCGAGCGTCGGCGACCGTCCGCCGCGCGAACTGTCCCGTCAGGCCTTGGCCGAAGTGGTCGAGCCGCGTTACGACGAACTGTTCACCCTGATCCAGGCCGAGCTGCGTCGCAGCGGCTACGAAGACCTGATCCCGGCCGGCATCGTGCTGACCGGTGGTACCTCGAAGATGGAAGGCGCCACGGAACTGGCCGAAGAAATCTTCCACATGCCGGTCCGCCTGGGCGTGCCCCACGGCGTGAAAGGTCTGGATGACGTGGTACGCAACCCGATTTATTCCACTGGCGTTGGCTTGTTGATGTACGGCCTGCAGAAGCAGTCCGACGGGATCTCGTTCTCGGGCATCGGCAGCCGCGACAGCTACAGCAACGATGAGCCGCAGGCGCCGTTGCTGGACCGTTTGAAGAAGTGGGTTCAAGGCAACTTCTAATGCTTTACCGCAGCACCGCAACAAACAGCAGTAGGCGAAAAAACTAGAGAATGTAAGGAGAGGGAAAATGTTCGAACTCGTAGACAACATCCCCGCAAGCCCGGTAATCAAAGTTATCGGTGTTGGCGGTGGCGGCGGCAACGCTGTCAATCACATGGTCAAGAGCAACATCGAAGGCGTGGAATTCATCTGCGCCAACACCGATGCTCAAGCGCTGAAAAACATCGGCGCGCGCACCATTCTGCAATTGGGTACCGGCGTGACCAAAGGCCTGGGCGCCGGCGCCAACCCGGAAGTCGGCCGTCAGGCTGCGCTGGAAGATCGCGAGCGCATCGCTGAAGTGCTGGCCGGCACCAACATGGTGTTCATCACCACCGGCATGGGCGGCGGTACCGGTACCGGTGCGGCGCCGATCATCGCCGAAGTGGCCAAGGAAATGGGCATCCTGACCGTTGCGGTCGTGACCCGTCCGTTCCCGTTCGAAGGCCGCAAGCGTATGCAGATCGCCGACGAAGGCATCCGCATGCTCTCGGAAAGCGTCGACTCGCTGATCACCATTCCGAATGAAAAACTGCTGACCATCCTCGGCAAGGACGCAAGCCTCTTGTCGGCTTTCGCCAAGGCTGACGATGTACTGGCCGGTGCCGTTCGCGGTATCTCCGACATCATCAAGCGTCCGGGCATGATCAACGTCGACTTCGCCGACGTACGTACCGTGATGAGCGAAATGGGCATGGCGATGATGGGCACTGGCTGCGCCAGCGGTCCGAACCGTGCACGTGAAGCGACCGAAGCAGCCATTCGCAACCCGCTGCTGGAAGACGTGAACCTGCAAGGCGCACGCGGCATCCTGGTGAACATCACTGCCGGTCCTGACCTGTCCCTGGGTGAGTACTCCGACGTGGGTTCGATCATCGAAGCGTTCGCTTCCGAGCACGCGATGGTCAAGGTCGGTACCGTTATCGATCCGGACATGCGCGACGAACTGCATGTGACTGTGGTTGCCACCGGTCTGGGCGCGAAAATCGAGAAGCCTGTGAAGGTCATCGACAACACCGTTCACACCTCGATGGCGGCTGCTCAGGTACAGCAACCGGCACCCGCTCGTCAGGAGCAGCCAGCGGTGAATTACCGTGACCTGGACCGTCCGACCGTCATGCGCAACCAGGCTCAGGCCGGTGCTGCGACTGCCGCGAAGATGAATCCGCAAGATGACCTGGACTACCTGGACATCCCGGCTTTCCTGCGTCGTCAGGCCGATTGATGAAATGTATCAGGGGTATTCAGGTGATTGGTGTTCAGCAAAGGCTCGGTCTGCTATCATCGCCAGCCTTTGTTGATACCAGTTCGCAATTTGCGCTGAAGCGGCCCATGCCATGATTAAACAACGCACACTGAAAAATATTATCCGTGCCACCGGTGTAGGTCTGCACTCCGGGGAGAAGGTTTACCTGACCCTCAAGCCTGCACCTGTCGACACCGGGATCGTCTTTCGTCGTGCCGATCTCGATCCGGTTGTCGAGATACCGGCTCGCGCGGCCAACGTCGGCGAGACAACCATGTCGACGACGCTGGTCAACGGTGACGTGAAGGTAGACACGGTGGAGCACCTGCTCTCGGCCATGGCTGGCCTGGGCATCGATAACGCCTACGTCGAGCTCTCCGCGTCTGAAGTCCCGATCATGGATGGCAGCGCAGGACCTTTCGTATTCCTGATTCAATCGGCTGGCCTAGAAGAACAGGACGCCGCCAAGAAATTCATCCGCATCCTGCGTGAAGTGACAGTGGAAGACGGCGACAAGCGCGCCACTTTCGTCCCTTTCGAAGGGTTCAAGGTGAGCTTCGAGATCGATTTCGATCACCCGGTTTTCCGGGACCGCACCCAAAGTGCAAGCGTGGATTTTTCCAGCACTTCGTTCGTAAAAGAAGTCAGCCGCGCCCGTACTTTCGGTTTCATGAGTGACATCGAGTACCTGCGCAAGCACAACCTCGCACTCGGCGGCAGCGTGGAAAACGCGATCGTGGTCGATGCCGATGGCGTACTGAACGAAGACGGCCTTCGCTACGAAGACGAATTCGTGAAGCACAAGATCCTCGACGCGATTGGCGACCTGTACCTGCTGGGCAACAGCCTGATTGGTGAGTTCAAGGGCTTCAAGTCCGGCCACGCACTGAACAACCAGCTGCTGCGCAAGTTGATTGAGCAGAAAGATGCCTGGGAAGTCGTGACGTTCGAAGACGCCAGCACTGCACCAATCTCTTACATGCGCCCGGTTGCGGCGGTGTAAGTAAAAAACCTCTCTAGTTTTTTGAAGGCCACCTTTCGGTGGCCTTTTTTTATGCCCGCAGGTTTTGCATTGGCTGTACCGGCCTCATCGCTGGCAAGCCAGCGATGAGGCCAGAAAGGCCAAAACACCCATCAAGCGACGACGACCCGGTTTCGCCCACCTTCCTTGGCCTGATACAACGCCTTGTCCGCCGCGAACAACAGCTGCTCCAGACTGATTTCGCTCGTCGCCGTCCAGGTACTGATACCGACGCTCACGGTCATCGGTGACTGGTCTTGATTCAGGCTCGGCAATTGCTCCACCGCTGCACGAATGTGTTCGGCGATCTGCTGCGCCCCGGCACTGTCGGTTTCCGCGAGGATCACCGAAAACTCCTCACCGCCATACCGCGCCACCAGATCCGCCGGACGCCGCACATTGGCGGTGATCACCCTGGCCAGTTCACGCAACGCCTGATCTCCGGCCTGATGCCCGTGGCGGTCATTGAAGGTCTTGAAGTGGTCGGCGTCGATCATCAGCAATGAAAGCGGCTTGCCCGAGCGCTGGGCGCGGAACCACTCGTGGCGCAGTGACTGATCGAGCATCCGCCGGTTGGCGACCCCGGTCAGGGCATCAGTTGCGGCGAGTTGTGCCAGTTCATGTTCGGCCCGCTGACGCAGGCGCAGCTCCCTGGCCAGCAGCCAGGTCAGCCACAGAAGACCGGCACATAACACGCCGGTAGCGCCGCTGATCAGGATCGCCGTGCGTCGCCACGCGCCGAACACTTCCTCGCTGGACAGGGCAACGATTACCGTCAGCGGCAGATTGCCGACCCGCGAATAGGTGTACAGCCGTTGCTGATAATCCATGCTCGAAATGCTGTTGAAACTGCCATTGCCGTTGTTGTCGCGCAGAATCCGCACCACATTGGGCCGGGCGGCAAAGCTCTTGCCGATCGAGTCGCTCTGCAGATAAGGCTTCTGCGCCAGCAGGATGCCGTCGTTGTTGATGATGTTTAGAGTGCTGTCGATGCCGATGTCGAGGCTGTTGAACAACTGATCGAAGTAATCGAGCTTCATCGACGCCACGGCCACGCCCAGAAACTCAGCGGTGTCTGAAGAAATGCGCCGACTGAAACTGATCCGCCACTGGTTCGCGTCATCGCAGTCGCAGCGGGGTTTGAACGGACGGCTGATGAACATGCCGGTGTCGCGGTTGAAGGCGTGGGCGAGGAAGTAGTCACGGTCGGCGAAATTGCCCGGCAGCGGATCGACCCGCGAGGAGTCGGCAATCACCTCGCCATACTTGTCGAGCAACAGGATGTCGCCCTTGAAGCGCGCCGTGGTGGAGCGGTCGAACAACGCCAGATGGCGGATCTGCGGCGACACGTCTTTCAGGTCGTCACGCTGGGCGGCGGCGATCAGCCCTTGCAGCGTCAGGTCATACAGCTCGACGGTGCGCAGCACGTCGGCATCGATCAGCTGGGCGATGGTGGTGGCGCCACGGGTGGCCGATTCCTGGGCGTTGGCGCGTTCACGGATCAGCAGGAACGTGACGATGCAGACAATCGCGATCACGCTCAGCAGGCTGCCTGAGATCAACAGCAGCTCGGAGCGTCCGGTCGTGCCGGAAACGGTAGGGGTGCGGCTCGCGATCATGGTCCGGTTTTCGGTTGGGGATTCTTCTAAGCGTAGTTGTACCCGCTCGCTGCCACAGGCAAGAAAAAGGCCAGCGCGTCAGGCTGGCCTTTTATCGCAGTGCCGATCTTAGAAGACGTTGATCGGGTAGTCGATGATCACACGGTATTCATCGGTGTCCGTATCGATTGCGCCGTAACCGTTGCCGCCGCGGTTGGTCGCCCATTGCAGGCATACCGCCAGGTCTTTGGCCTGGCCGCTCTGCACCACGTATTTGAGGTCGATGTCGCGCTCCCAGTGTTTGGCGTTGCGGCCTTCGGCGCTGTACCACGAGGCGTAACCCTTGCTGTCCGGATCGGCCTTGGTCAGGTCCAGCGTACCGCGTGAGTAAGACAGCGACGAGGTCAGCCCCGGCAGGCCGACGCCGGCGAAGTCGTAGGCGTACTTGAGTTTCCAAGAGCGTTCGTTCGGGCCGTTGAAGTCCGAGTACTGCTGCGAGTTGTCGAGGTAGACGCTATCACCCTGGCTGATGTAATCGAACGGCGTATTGCCGTTGACCCGCTGATACGCGGCGGTAACGCTGTGGCTGCCGATGCCCACGGTGAAATGCAGGCTGTAGGTGTTGTTGTCGATGTTGCCCAGCAGCGCGTCGCCGGTGTCCTGGGTGTGATAGAAGTGCAGGCCCGGGTTGAGGGTCACCCGATCATTCAGCGCCCAGGTGTAGTCGAGGTCGTAGTAGTACTGGTTCCAGATGTCCTTCAGCTCGGAGGCATACAGGCTGCTGGTCAGGCCTTCGACACCGCTCCAGGCCACGCCGGCCCAGTTCAGGTGCTGGCTCTTGTCGCCGTCGGCGAGGGTGCCGTAAGAAGTGCCGATGCGTTTGTGCCCGCTCTGGTTGTAGGGTTTGGTAAAACTGGCCTGACCACCTTCGATCATCCAGCCCTCGAAGCTGTGATTGGTCAGGCTGAGGCCGCGAAAGGTCTGCGGCAGCATGCGCGTCTCGCCACCGGCGATCACCGGGTTGGCAAGGAACAGGTCGCCGGCCTTCAACTCGGTATCGAACGCCCGCATTTTCAGGGTGGCGCCCGCCGTGGAGAACGACCCCGGCGCTTTGCCGCTGCCGTCACTGACCGGCAGGATGCTGGAGTTGTCCGTTCCGCCACCACCGTCGAGTTTCAGACCGAGCATGGCGTGGGCATCGAGGCCGAAGCCGACCGTGCCTTCGGTGTAGCCCGACTCGAATTTGCCGAGGAACCCCTGGCCCCACTCGATGTTGTCGTCCGCCTGCTGCAGACGGTTGCGGTTCATGTAGTAGTTGCGGGCATTGAGGTTCAGGCTCGAGCCTTCGACGAAACCTTGCTGCTCGGCTTCGGCAGCGTGGGCGGCGGGGGCAATCGTTGCGGCAATTGCAATGAACAGTGGGGTGAAACGAACTGGGTAACGCACGTGCGGTAAAGCTCCTTGGGTCAACTGACACTTCAATGTCATGAGGTGCGGGATGTTTCCAGTTGTTAAAGACGTACCAGACAGCTTTCAGACCACAACGAAAAAAGGCCGCTGAAAATCAGCGGCCTGCAAGGACGACGGTTGAACGGGAAGAGCCAAACAACCGCGTCGAGGGAAACGTTGCGCGGTGCGCGACTCAGCTGTCTTTCTCGGAGGCTTGAGCCTGAGAATTTAAGGCCTGCGGGGCTTGCGTAGCGTCCTGAGCCTTGGCCATCACTTCTGCCTGATGCTGTTCGAATGCTTGAGCGCGAGCGGCGTTTTGCGCTACGAACGTCTGGGATTCTTCAGCCATCGCCATCGGCGACAGGATCAATGAGGACAAAACGAAAGCGCTGGCAATACCCATACTGTTGGACATCTTGAAAACCTTCTTGCTTGGCAAGTGCTGTTTGGTGCGGGCAAAGATAAGGTTGCCGGGCGTTGGGAAACAGCGTGATTTTCATAAATGACTGTTACGGCATAAGCAAAGATCAGCGGGGGGAGGTCGTTTCCGGGCTCGGCTTGAGAGGGACGCGGAGCGTCCCGGGCGGCGTTCCCACGCAGAGCGTGGGGAACGATGAGGGGTGGGGTCAGACCGGCAAATGAATCCCGAAGGTATTCATCCCACGATCACTGCGCACAAACACATCCCCACCATGCATCAGCGCAATCGCCTTGACGATCGCCAGCCCCAATCCGTGGTTGTTGCCGCTGTTGCTGCGCGACGCATCGACCCGGTAGAAGCGCTCGAACAAGCGCGGCAAATGCTCGCTGGCAATCGGCGCGCCGGGGTTGGCCACGCCGATGCTGACCTGATGTTCCTCGACCGTGATATGCACCTCGATCACCTGTCCCGGCGCGGTATGTTGCACTGCGTTGCTCAACAGATTGATCAAGGCCCGGCGCAGATGAGCAATCTCGATCTGCACCTGCGCATCGCCGCTTACCCGAACCTGGACCTGCGCATCCTCAAGGATGAAATCGAGGTATTCGAGAGTAGTCGCCACTTCATCGGCCAACGAAGTCGACGTCAGTTTGGTGGCCTTGCTGCCCTGATCGGCGCTGGCCAGGAACAGCATGTCGTTGATGATCGAACGCAGGCGTTCCAGCTCTTCGAGGTTGGATTGCAGCACTTCGAAATAATGCTCGGCCGAGCGCCCGCGAGTCAGGGCGACCTGGGTCTGGCCGATCAGGTTGGTCAGCGGCGAGCGCAGTTCATGGGCGACGTCGGCGTTGAAGGATTCGAGACGTGAATAGGCTTGCTCAACCCGCTCCAGCGTCGAGTTGAACGAGTCGACGAACTGCTCCAGTTCCGGCGGTAACGGCGACAGTCGCAGACGCCCGGCCCGCAACGGCGGTGCCAGCCGCTGGGCTTCGTGGGACAGTTTGATCAGCGGTTTGAGGCCGATTCGCGCCACCCAGTAACCCAACGCCGAAGCCAGTAGCACGCCGATCACCGCCAGACTCACCAGCGCGATCAGCAACTGATGCTGGGTCTGGTGAAAGGTCTCGGTGTCGATGCCGATCATGAAGCGCAGCGGCGGGCGTTGATCCTTGGCCGGCAGTTCGGTGAGCAGCACTTTCAGCGGATAGGGATGGTCGGGCAGCTGCAGGTCGCGCATGCCCAGCGGGCCTTGGGCAAACGCGCGGATCGAGACATCGGGCTCGCCGAATTCATAGCCCGGATTGCCGCTGACCACCCAGAACCGGATGCGCTTGTCTTCTTCGCCGAGCAGCTTGAGCTTGGCGTTGATCTTCACCCAGTGCTCGGGGGTGCCATAGCGGTTGAGCGCCGATTCGAGCACGCTGTAACGTGCGTCCAGTTCCGCTTCCGGCAGCAGGCCCAGGCCTTTGTCCACTTGTTGATACAGCGCGCCGCCGATCAACAGGAACACCAGCAGCGCCACCAGCGTGAACATCCCGCTCAAGCGCAGCGCGATAGAGTTACTGGACACCACGGCTCTCCAGCACATAACCCATGCCCCGGATGGTGTGCAGCAGTTTCTCGTCGAACGGCCCGTCGAGCTTGGCGCGCAGGCGCTTGATCGCGACTTCGACCACGTTGGCGTCGCTGTCGAAATTGATGTCCCAGACCATCTCGGCAATCGCGGTTTTCGAGAGGATTTCGCCCTGACGCCGGGCCAGCACGCTGAGCAGGGAAAACTCCTTCGCCGTCAGATCCAGCCGCGTCCCGGCGCGGGTGGCCTTGCGGCTGATCAGATCGATCCACAGATCGGCGATGCTCACTTGCACCGGTTCATGGCCGCCACTGCGCCGGGTCAGCGCTTGCAGGCGCGCCACCAGTTCGAGGAAGGAGAACGGTTTGCCGAGGTAATCGTCGGCGCCATCGCGCAGGCCGCGGATTCGGTCTTCGACCCGTTCGCGGGCGGTGAGCATGATCACCGGCGTCTGCTTGCGCGCACGCAGCGCGCGCAATACGCCAAAGCCATCGAGGCCCGGCAGCATCACGTCGAGGACGATCACCGCGTAGTCGCTTTCCAGCGCCAGATGCAGGCCCTCGACGCCGTCGCGGGCCCGATCCACGGTGTAACCCTGTTCCGTCAGGCCGCGGTGCAGGTAGTCCGCGGTTTTCTCTTCGTCTTCGATAATCAGAACGCGCATGACCCGCCTCAGTCTGTCGTTGCCAGCGCCGCAATGGGCGCAGGTTTGGGCTTGTGGAACAGCCGCTCGAGCCACAAGTATATGACCGGCGTGGTGAACAACGTCAGCATCTGGCTGACCAGCAGACCACCCACAACGGCGATCCCCAGCGGCTGGCGCAGTTCCGCGCCGGTGCCGTAACCGAGCATCAGCGGCAGGGCGCCGAGCAGCGCGGCGAGGGTGGTCATGATGATCGGCCGGAAGCGGGTGATACACGCTTCGAAAATCGCATCCTGCGGCGACAGCCCGCGATGACGCTGCGCCTCCAGGGCGAAGTCGATCATCAGGATGCCGTTCTTCTTCACGATACCGATCAGCAGCACCAGCCCGATCAGCGCCATGATCGAAAAGTCCTGGCCACAGATCCACAGCATGATCACCGCGCCGAGACCCGCCGCTGGCAAGGTTGAGATGATCGTCAGCGGATGGACGAAGCTCTCGTAGAGCACGCCGAGAATGATGTACACCGCCACCAGCGCCGCGAGAATCAGCCACGGCTGACTTTTCAGCGAACTCTGGAACGCCTGGGCCGCGCCCTGAAAGTTGCCGCTGATGGCGGTCGGCATGCCGATCTCGGCCTTGGCCTGATTCAGCAGGATCACCGCGTCGCCCAGTGCCACACCGGGCGCCAGGTTGAACGATAGGTTGGCGGCCGGGAACATGCCGTCGTGGGCGATGGACAGCGGGCCGATGGTCGGCGCGTCGAATCGGGCCAGTGCTGACAGCGGCACCATCTCTCCGCTCAGCGGCGAGCGCAGGTAGAAATAGTTGAGGCTTTCGGCCTTGCCGCGCTGTCTGGTGTCCAGTTCCAGGATCACGTTGTACTGGTTGACCTGGGTCTGGAACTCGTTGATCTGCCGCTGGCCGAAGGCGTCGTACAGCGCCTCGTCGACATCACTCGCGGTCAGGCCGAAACGCGCGGCGGCGCTGCGGTCGATGCTGATATGGGTGATGCTGCCGCCCAATTGCAGGTCGTTGGAAATGTCACGGAACGCCGGGATGCTGCGCAGTTTCTCGGTGAGTTTCTGGGTCCAGGTGGCGAGGGTCGGCCCGTCGTTGCTCTTGAGCACGTATTGATATTGCGCACGGCTCGGGCCGGAACTGAGGTTGATGTCCTGGCCGGCGCGCAGGTAAAGCACGATGCCGGGAACTTTCATCAGTTGCGGACGAATGCGGTCGATGAACTGGCTGGCCGAAACATCGCGATCGCCGCGTTTTTTCAGGGCGATCCAGAAGCGGCCGTTGGCGATGGTCTGGTTGCTGCCGGACACGCCGACCGAGTGGGAAAACGCCTGTACGGCCGGGTCGGCGGCGACGATTTCGGCCATCGCCAGGTGTTTTTTCACCATGTCGCTGTAGGAAATATCGGCGGCGGCTTCGGTGGTGCCGAGGACGAAACCGGTGTCCTGCACCGGGAAGAAACCCTTGGGGATAAACACGTAGCCGCCAATCGCCAGTGCGACGGAAATGCCGAACACGCCGATCATCAGCTTCTGGTGGGCGAGGGCGCGGCGCAGGCCTTTTTCGTACCAGCCGAGCAGGCGTGCGCTGAAGCCCGGTTTGTCATGGGGGTGATGCACCGGTTTGCGCATGAACAGCGCCGCCAGCGTCGGCGCCAACGTCAGCGATACCACCACGGAAATCATGATGGTCGAGGTGGCCGTCAGGGCGAATTCCTTGAACAAGCGCCCGACCACGCCGCCCATGAACAGCAGCGGAATGAACGCCGCCACCAGCGAGAAACTGATCGAGACCACGGTGAAACCGATCTCGCCGGCGCCCTTGATCGCGGCGTCGCGCATGCTGTCGCCGGCCTCCAGATGACGGTGGATGTTCTCCACCACCACGATGGCATCGTCGACCACGAAGCCCACGGCCACCACAATGGCCACGAGGGTCAGGTTGTTCAGGCTGAAACCGAGCAAATACATCAATGCGAAACTGGCCGTCAGCGACACGCCGAGCACCGCCGAGACAATCATCGTCGCCGACAGTTGGCGCAGAAACAGCGCCATGACCGCCACCACCAGCAGGATCGCGATCAGCAGGGTGATTTCCACCTCATGCAGCGAGGCGCGGATGGTCTGGGTGCGGTCGATCAGGGTTTTGACCTGCACCGAGGCCGGCAGCATGGCTTCGAGGCCGGGCAGGGCGGCTTGAATCCGGTCGACGGTTTCGACGATGTTGGCGCCGGGCTGGCGCGAGATCACCAGATTGACCCCCGGTCGATCGCCGGCCCAGGCTTGCACGTAGGCATCTTCCGAACCGTTGACGACTTTGGCGACATCCTTGAGGTGAACCGGGGCGCCGTCCTTGTAGGAAACGATGAGCTGGCTGTATTCCTCGGGGTGGAACAACTGGTCGTTGGTCGACAACGTGGAAATGCTCGAGTCGCCATACAGCGCGCCTTTGGCGAGGTTGAGGCTGGTCTGCTGGATCGCCACACGAATGTCGGCGAGGGTCAGGCCGATGGCCGCCAGTTTGTCCGCCGAGGCCTGCACGCGGATTGCCGGACGTTGCTGACCGGTGATGTTGATCTGGCCTACGCCGTCGATTTGACTGATCTGACGCGCGAGCAGGGTTTCCACCAGGTCGCTGAGCTCGGTGCCGGGCATTTGCGTGGAGCTGACGCTGAGGATCAGCACCGGGCTGTCGGCCGGGTTGACCTTCTTCCAGGTCGGCAGGGTCGGCATGTCTTTCGGCAGTTTGCCGGCGGCGGTGTTGATCGCGGCCTGCACTTCCTGGGCGGCGGTGTCGATGCTCTTGTCGAGGGTGAATTGCAGGGTCAGCAGGGTCGAGCCCAGCGCACTGCTGGAGGTCATCTGGGTCATGCCGGGGATGGCGCTGAATTGCACCTCCAGCGGCGTGGCCACGGACGAAGCCATGGTGTCGGGGCTGGCGCCGGGTAGTTGGGCGGAGACCTGGATCGTCGGAAATTCCGCTTCCGGTAGTGGGGCAATCGGCAGGCGCGGGAAGGCAATCACCCCGACCAGTACCAGCGCGATGGTCAGCAGAATCGTCGCCACCGGGTGATCGATGCACCAGGTCGAAACGCCTTTGTGCTGCTTCATGGCTTGGGCTCCGCTTGCACCACCTGCGGCGGTTCGCTCATGACCTGCACGGTCGAACCGGGCTTGAGCCGCGACTGGCCATCACTGACCAGCACGTCGCCGGGCTTCACGCCCTTGATGATGTCCTGACCGCTGCCCTGATAAACCATCTGCACCTGCACCGCTTCAACCTTGTCGCCGTTGACCCGATAAACGAAGTGTTGGTCGAGACCGCGCTGTACGACGGTGGGCGGGACCACCAGCGCATCTTTATCCAGCGCTGTCTGAATCTTTACCGTCACCAGCAGGCCCGGCCAGAGTTTCTGGTTGGGGTTGTCGAACTCGGCCTTGGCGCGGATGGTGCCGGTGTTGGCGTTGATCTGATTGTCGATCAGGGTCAGGTGACCTTCGCCGAGCAGGTTGCCGGTTTCGCCATCGGTGTCGGCGCCGATGTAGGCCTTGACCAGTGCGCGCTGCGGGTCGCTGATCAGGCCTTGCAGGGTCGGCAGCATTTGCTGGGGCAGGGAGAACTCGACGGCGATCGGGTCGATCTGGGTCACGGTGAACAGACCCTGGGTGTCGGTCATGCGCAGGAAGTTGCCTTCGTCGACCGTGCGAATCCCGACGCGGCCGGTGACCGGGGAACGAATCTGGGTGTAGGAAAGTTGTACCTGTGCCGCGTCAATCGAGGCCTGGTTGCCTTGGGCGGTGGCCTTGAGCTGGTTGACCAGTGCCTGTTGCTGGTCGTAGGTCTGCTTGGAGACGCCGTCGTCGACGCTGAGCAGTTTGTAGCGTTTGAGGTTGACCAACGCGACTTGCAGTTGCGCCTGGCTTTCGCCAAGTTGCGCCCGGGCCTGGTCGAGGCTGGCGCGGATCGAGCGGTCGTCGATGGTGGCGAGCAGGTCGCCCTGTTTCACCAGTTGGCCCTCTTTGACCAAAAGCTTGGTGAGGATGCCGTCGATCTGTGGGCGCACCACGACGCTGTGCAGTGAGAGGACCGAGCCGATGCCGCTGGTGTAGCGGGGGACGTCTTTTTCGCTGACGGCGACGACCCTGACCGGGATGGCGGTGGGGGCTGCCAGTTTGGCCGGGGCGGGTTTGTATGCGTACCACAGACCTGCGGCTGCGAGGGCGATCAACAGGGTGGCGAGCAGGGCCTTTTTCTTCTGGATTTGCATGCTTGTGGGGCGCCAGGGGGACGGGGTTTGGGCAGGTTTTGTCTTTATAAACTTGTTTGGGGGTCAGGAGGGTGACGGCTAACTGACGGCGCTGTCAGTTTCGGCTTTTGACTTGGCGGCCTTTGGGCCGACCATTCTGGGGATTTATCGAGTACATATCCGTTTCTTCGGGTGCGCCCGCTGGCGGTTTCGCCCT